>DASTGF010000039.1:0-17672 GCA_035719255.1 Microlunatus sp.
CGGGTCGACCCAACGGTCGATCCGAGCCGTCCGCTTGCCTTGTTGTGGCTGCGATCGTCTGTGCGCGGTGCGCCGCGGCGTAAGCACTCTCGGCCTGACGATGGTCCGCCTGAGCTTGGCGTACGGCGGCCGCGTTGGCTCGCTGCCGATTACGCTCGGTGAGCGCGGCTTGGTGCTGCAACTCTGCAAAGAATCCTCGACGTCGTGTCAGGCGTGTGCGGCGGTGGCGGTGTCTGTACCCGGGGTCAAGGTTGCTGACGTAGCGAGCGATCTCATCCGCCGCAGGGACGCTGCCGTCGGTGCGAGGTCGCGCCGAGGGTCCTACCCCAGATTGCGGACGCTCTCGGCATCGCGGGCGAACATGTACTGGCTCTGGGGAGTGCTGCGCTTGGTTCGGACTGAAGACGTTGTGCGAGCCTGCAGGCGAGAGCTCCCACGTCCACGACCTTGAACTAGTCGGCGTCGGCCGCCGGCGCGACGATGCCGCTGAGTGCCCCGTAGGTGCGCTTGGCGGCGGCGGATGGTCGTTGTTCGGTGGCGGCGGAGTCGATGTAGGCCTGGCTGGTGGTCAGGGAGACGTGGCCGAGCAGGGATCGTCGACGCTCGGGACCGACTGCTCTTGAGCTGGTACGACGGCTCCCGTCCGCATCCCCAGTGGACCCTGCCGGGTGGCGGGGTTGGTTTCACGGAATCGTTGGAGGCTGCCGTGGTCCGCGGGCTCAAGGACGAGACCCGGCTACGACGTCGCGATCGGGCAGGCGCGGGGAGCAGCGATACGACTCACGAAGCCGCGGTGGGGGTGGCGGTGCTAAAGAACCCCTAGTTGTCTTTGGAGCCGGGGAGTGCCCTGCTACTGCGGTAACGCTGCTCAACTCGGTAGCCTCAGTCTGGTTCGTGGTCCATCAGGTGGCGAGGCGTCATGGGGGTGGTTGTCACGCTGATCGGACGAGCGGCGGAATGGTCGCGGGTTCAAGGTCTCGTGCGCGGGTTGCCTCGGCGCGGCGGGGCGCTCGTCCTCCTCGGGGAGCCAGGCATCGGGAAGACAAAACTCATCGAAGCGGCTGGCGATGCTGCCGGCGCTCGAGGTGTGGCGGTGCTGATGGCGGTCGGGTCGGAGTTCGAGTCGCATCTCCCGTACGCCGCCCTGCAACAGCTGTTCGGACCGTATCGTCATCGGCTCACGACGCTGCGTCCGCGTCAACGCGACGCTTTGGAGGCAGCATTTGGGCTGGGGACCGCCGATCCACCTGACGTCTACCTCGTCGCCTTGGCCGTCGTTGAGCTGCTCAGCGAGATCGGCGGCGAGCGCGGCGTCCTCGTGATCATCGACGACGCACACTGGGTTGACGGGTCGACCGCGCAGGTGCTCGCCTTCGTGGCTCGGCGCCTGGCGGCCGACCCTGTGGCTCTGCTTGTCTCGTTGCGGACCGGCTACCGCTCGCCGCTGATTGATCCGACTCTGGCCCGACTCGAGGTTGGGGCGCTCACCGAGATCGCAGCCAACGAGCTGCTCGCGGCGGCGCGACCGCTTCTCGACGAAACTGAGCGCAACTCGATCCTGGCGGTGGCGCAGGGCAACCCGCTGGCAGTGCTCGAGCTTCCACCGAGCGTCGCCGGAGCGGTCGACGGCTGGCAGCACAGGTTGACTGATCGGCTCCAGCGCACGTTTGCCACCCAGTTCACTCGCCTCGATGAACAGGCTCGCACTGTGCTTCTCGTGGCGGCGTTGCACGACGGCGATCAGATCTCGGAGATTCTTGACGCCGCCACCGTGTTGAGTGCCGACCCGGTCCCATTCGAGACGGTCGAACAGATCGCGGCCACGGGAGTCTTGACGATCGCCGGTTCGGTCCTCCGTTTCCGTCATCCGCTGGTGCGTTCGGCGGTGGTCGGCGATGCGAGCGCGGTGGATGCGCGATCGGCGCATGCTGCCTTGGCCACGGTCGTGCCGGTGTCATCGGATCGTGCCGCGTGGCATTTGGCGGCGTCGGCGGTCGCCCCCGACGAGTCCGCGGCGACCGCCTTGGAGGCGGTGGCCAACCGGGCTCAAGCCCAGGGCAACACCGCGGTCCTGCTTCGAGCCCTGGAGGTAGCCGCGCAGCTGAGCGGCGATGACAACCTGCAGGCTCGTCACCTGTTGAGGGCCGCCGAGGCGGCCGTCGAGGTGGGCAGGATCGACAAGGCCAACGCGTTCGCCTCGCGCGTTCACCACGACGTGTTGACGCGCCACGACCGGGCTCGGCTCGCTCTGCTGCAGAGCTCCCTCGATCCGAACTCCCACAGCGCCGCGCGGGTAGACCAGCTCGCATTCCATGCTGAGGTCGCGGCCGAGGCCGACGATCTGGATCTGGCGGTGGCGCTGGTCCTCGCCGCCGGTGCTCAGCTGAACAGGACGAGTTTCGCGTTCAGCCGGAGCCGAGCGCTGCAAGTTGCTCGCCGGATCGTCGGCCAGCTTGATGAGGGTGACCCCCGTGCCTTGGCGATGATGGCTGCCATCGACCCGCTTCCGCATGCCCAACAGGTTGCCGACCTCGTTGCCCAGCTGGATCCCACACGGCTTGCCGCGCACAGCGACCTCCTCATCGGTGCGGCATTCGTCGTCGACGCCGACGCGGATCTGGCGCGGATGCAGGCGGCTCTGATCAACACCTACCGGCTACACGGCAGCTTGCGCTCGATTGCCCGACTACAGGCGATCCACAGTTGGACCGAGATCACATTGGCGAACTGGCCAGAGGCCATTCAAGCGGCAGACGAGGGCATCCGACTGGCTCGTGAGATCGACGACCGGCAGCGCGAAGCTGGCGCCGTTGTCGGTCAGGCGATGATCGCGGCTCTCCGGGGTGAGTCTGAAGCCGCCAGTCTGCTGAGAGAGGCAGAGCGCGTCGCCGTTTCCGGGGGCGCCCAGAATGTTCTGACCGGCGTGCAGCTGACCCGGGGCGTGCATCACATCGCGCTGGGTCAATTCGACGCCGCCATGTCAGCGCTGAAGCGACCGTTCGATCCGAGGGACCCGTCGTACCATCCGCTGCAATCTGCCTGGAGTCTCGGCGATCTCGCCGAAGCCGGCTGGTACGCCGGGCGCCTGGACGAGGTTCGCTCGATCATGGCCGATCTGCGCGCACAGGAGTTCGGTACGCCGTGGCGGCGGATGGCGGAGGCCTATGCTGCGCCGTTGCTCGCCTCCGACGCGGCCACGACGGACCGTCTCTTCCAGGCCGCCCTCAGCGGGCCGGTGCAGCGGTGGCCGACGTACCGAACGCGCATGCTGCTGCTGCATGGGCAATGGTTACGTCGCCAGAACCGGGGCGCCGAGGCCCGCGACCAGCTGCGGACAGCTCGCGACCTGGCGGACGCACTGTCGATGCGACCGTGGGCGGAACGGGCACGAAGCGAACTGCGGGCCACGGGTGAGAACAGCGAGGTCTACCGACCGAAGGCGTGGGCGCTGTTGTCACCGCAGGAGCTGCAGGTCGCCCAACTGGCCGGCCAAGGCTTCTCGAATCGAGAGATCGCAGAGCGACTGTTCTTGTCTCATCGCACCGTGGGATCCCATCTCTACCGCATCTTCCCCAAGCTCGGCGTGACCCACCGCGCCCAGCTCGCGGCCGTACTGACGGCACCGGAGTCCAACCGTGAGCCCGAACCCCCGGCGTCTCGGGGTCGGGCAGGGCATTGAGGGTGGGATGACCACTGTCCGGTCAGGAACGTATGACGAGGACGGTCTTGCCGGGCAACCGCTGCGAGCCGGTGGCGCTTTCGAAGGCGGCACGGCCCTCAGCAAGGGGGTAGGTGGCCGCGATCAAGACCTGCAGCTCACCGGAGTCGACCAGATCGGCGAGCTGGGCAAGTTGACCCGGATCGGGGGTGACGACGAAGAATGTTGCCTGCACGTCGAAGTACTGTGCCCGCTCCGGTGACGGGGGCGCCTGCAGGGTGATGAGCCGGCCACCGCGTTTCAGCACGGTGAAGGACTCGTGCAGGGTCCGCCCGCCGACGGTATCGAGAACGATGTCGTACACCGATCCCTCGGTGGTCCAACTGCCTCGCTGGTAGTCAATGACGCGCTGTGCCCCGAGGCGCTGCACCAGCGGAAGGTCGGTGCTGCGTGCGGTGGCAGTCACGTCAGCGCCGGCCGCGCGCGCGAGCTGAACGGCGAAGGCTCCGACGCCACCAGCGCCTCCGTGGACGAGGACACGTTCACCCGGCCGGAGCGCGGCATGGTCAAACCACGCCTGCCAGGCGGTGAGGGCGGCAAGAGGTACCGCTGCAGCCACGGTGTGGGAGACCGTCGCGGGCTTGCGGGCCAGGTCGGCGGCCGGCACGGTGACGTAGTCGGCGGCGGCTCCGTCTCGGTCGAACCGGATCAGCCCGTAGACCTCGCTGCCGGCTTCAAGTTCTGTGACATCGTGCCCTGCGGCGGTGACCACCCCGGAGACCTCGTGCGAAGGCACGATGGGCGTCCGGTCATGACCGTCGCGCTGCCACGTCTCCGTCCAGCTCAGCTCGGCGAAGGTGATCGCGGCGGCGTGCACCTCGACCAGTACCTCATCGGGCGCCGGTCTGGGTACCGGTGCTGCCTCGTAGACCAGCACCTCAGGCCCGCCCGGGGTATGTGCCCGCAGTGCCATCATCGTGTCCGCCTCCGACGAAGGCATCCTGGACGTTGGATTGGTGGGCATCAGGTCACGCCTGCTCGACGGCTGGCTGGTCCATGGGGACCAGTCCCTGGGCAGTCAGCCAGGTGAGGCAGGCGTTGGCGACGTCACGCCAGCCTGCGTCGATGATCAAGGAGTGGCCACGGTCAGCGAACTCGACCAGCTCGGTGACCGCGGTGGAGCGGCGGTACTGCTTCAAGGTGGCCTGGGTGATTGCCTCGGGGACGGTGTGGTCCTGGCCGCCCATCAGGAGCAGCAACGGACCCCGCTCGCTGTTGTGGGTGTCGACCTTGGCCGGTGAGCGTGGTGAGAAGTTCGCCACGGCTGCTTGGAAGAGGGGTTTTCCGGGCGCTGGGATTGTCCAGCGCTCGTACAGCTCGTCGGACTCTTGCGCCGATACAGCGTTGCCGAAGCTGTAACGGAACTCGTCCACGGTCAGCGAGACCGCGCGTTCCTTGTTGGCCGGATTCTTGAAGACAGGCAGGGTTGAACGCAGGGACGACAGCGGCAGCGGTAGGACTCCTTTGATCTGCGCGGCATCGATGGCGATGGCGGCCGAGGCGTAGTCGTCGCCCAGCAGCTTCTCGGCGATCATGCCGCCGAAGGAGTGGCCAATCAGGATGGGCTTCGTGGTCATACCGTCGATCACCGACTTGTAGTGAAGTGTCACCTCCTCGATCCCGACCCCAGCGACCGCCTCGGGATGCTGACGTGCCTCATCGACGGTGGAGGGTTCGCCGGGCCATCCCGGCGCGATCGGAGCGAACCCGGCGGCGGAGAAGACGTCGAGCCAGGGATTCCAGGAGGTGGCGTGCAGCCACAGGCCGTGGATGAAGAGAACCGGGGAGCCGGTGGCAGTCATCGGGTGCACCTTCTGTTCGAGGACGAGACCCAAACACAATGCGCCGCATTCCGCGCCTGGGTCTTCAGTCGTACGACTGAATGTCACGCCTGGCTCGCTGGGTCGCTAACTGCAGTCGTTTGACTCAGGCGGCGCGCGCGGGGCCGGCATAGCGTTCGCGTGAGTACGTGTGGCCGAACCCGGAGGAAGTCATGAGTCGTGTTCCTGACAGTGAACTTGTGCTGGTGCCTGGTGGCACCCTCATCACCGACACGGCGGATGAGGGTCGCGCGTTGGCGTTCACCTTGGCACGGCACAGCATCCACAACATTCAGCCCGACCTGGACGTGTTGAAAGGTGGCCGTCCCACGTACGCGACCAACCCCGACAGTCTCATCGCCGTCTCGCAGGTGGTCGCTATCGAGTTCCAGACGATCGCCGCTGCGAACAACTACTGGCGGTCCTGACCAGCAACCCCGCAACCAACCACTGACGGAAGCGGGGCGGCGGGCCTCCCTCCGCCTCAGCTGAGCAGGCGGCAAACAGGACGGGAGGGACCCTATCGGCGAGGGCCGAGGCAACGGTGGCCGTATCCGCCACTAAGGACCCAGCAAGTGCGGCGACCAGAGACCGGGTAGCGGATGCCTCGGCCACGCACTCCATCGGATCGTTGGTGCTGGCGCCTCCCTGGCGAACGGGCCCACCGGTGTGCAGGAGTTCCTGGTCGTCGACGGCCAGCAGCGGCTCACCACGATGTCCATCCTGTTGTGCGGTCCGCGATCACCGCAAGGAACGCGAGTCGCTCGTTGAGCACTTCGACCGGGTTAACGAGCAGTGCCACTAAACAGGTCCTGTTAGCTGTGGACGCGGACTCGGACGACTCGGTTGGTGATTTGAGGGATCTCGCCTCCGAGCAGGTAGGCGCCGTCGACGGTGTCGAGGACTCCTGCGTCGGCCACTGGATACGGTAGCTGTCCGGCTGATGAGTACCGGCCTGTACGTGTGTCGAGCCACCACATCGCATTGGTGATCCGATCCGGAGCGGTGCGGCCGCCCATGAGCAGAATTCTGGATCCGATGAGCGCGGCGGCCGCATGCCCGAGCGGCGTCGGCAACCGGCGGGCGACTCGCACCCGTCTGGTCGTGAGTTCGATGACCTGAGTGCTGTTCAGTTCGCGTCCGCGAGCCTCGCCGCCGATCACCCATATCGAGTCGCCGACTCTTACCACGGCGGCGTATCGAACGCCGTACCGCAACCGCGCGAATGTTGTGAAGTGTTGGCCATCGGAGCTGCCAAGAATCGGGCGGGGCGAGGTGACCCCGTCGTACCCCCCGATCACGAAAATCCCGTGGCTGGTCGACACGGCCGACAAGTCGGAGCTAGGCCGGGGCAAGCGGCCGGTGACCCGCCACTTTCCGTTGCTGGACAAGGACTCCACCGTGTCTACCTCGGAGGTGTTTCCGCCTCCGAGGATCACAGGGCGGCCGCCAAACGTGGTGCCCGCCGCGTCATGGAGTGACTGAGCCAAGGGCGGCATCCGATGTCCCACCAGCCCGGTGGCACCTATTCGATACACGAGGTCGCTGGAGACGTCGCCAGGCCGAAGACCGCCGGCCAACACTGCGCCGGTTCCGGAGCCGATGACAACTCCACGCGACAACGGTGTCGGCAATCTCCACGACGCCAACTCCGTGGACACACGGTACGAGCGTGGCTGTGCCGGCGGGGGCGGAGGAGTGGCCGGGCGTTCGGATGCGGCAGGGAGTGTGCGGGGGGCCGGGTGGGGCTGGTGGCGACTCGTCGCAGCGGAGGCGCACCCGGAGGCGAGGGTGACGATCACTACGGTCACGACCAGCGCCGGCGACCGGTTCATCGCATGTTTCCCGTGTGGCCGAGGCTGTAGCGGCCGGGTTGTGGCCAGACGGCCATGCCGTGGGGGCTCCCACCCACCTTGATCTTGGCGGCGAGCCGACCGCTCGCTGTGTTGAACCCGTAGACGACGCCGTCGTATCGGCCGGTGAGCCAGAGCATCTTCCCGTCCGCGGAGACGCCGCCCATGTCTGGGCTGCCCCCGCCGGGAATCTTCCACGTGGCCACGATGCGATGTCGAGCGAATGAGATCACGCTGACCTTGCCAGCTGCACGGTCGGACACATACAGCAGCTTCCCGTCACGGCTCGGATAGAGGCCGTGTGGCCCTTTTGGTGTGCGGACGCTGCCCAAGACGGTGAGGTGCTCGCCGTCGATTCTCGTCACCCGGTTACGTCCCATCAGCGCGACATAGAAAGTCAGGCCGTCCGGAGAGATGCGGATGTCTTGAGGCATGCTGTCCTTGCCCAAACGGAGGACGCCGGTGATCCGGTGGCTGCGAGTTGCGACCCTGAGCACAGCTCCCGAGAACTCACACGTCACCAAAAAGTACTGGCCGTTGGCCGAGAAGTCAGCATGATTGGGTCCACGACAACTCCGGTCGCTGCGTGAGGCAATCAGTTTGAACGACCTGGGATCGCTGAATCGGATCTGATTGTGCTGCTCGGTCATGACCACGGCCTGCCGCCCGTCCGGCGTGAAGTACACGTTGTACGGACGCGGAACCGTTCGTTTCCCCCAAAGCTGTGCCGTTCGAGCATTGATGGTGACCAGTTCATTTGCGGCGCTGGAGTCGACGTAAAGGCTTCGGAGGTTGTAGGACGGGGAGACGTGCTGGGACATGGATCCCGCGTGCAGGACGCGCACTATCTTGTGGGATCGCTGCGAGATCACCGTCACCGACGAGCCGGCCGAATCGGGAACGTACAACAGCGCAGGATCGTGGACCACCGCCGGCGCCAGCATCCCCGCCCGCGTGGCACCATACACGTCCTGGTCGACGATGCCGGGCATTCCCGGCAAGAGTTGGTCGAACTGGCGCGGCACCGGCGCATCGGCGGCCGGCGTACCTGCGCTCGCGGGCGTCGAAGCCGCTGCAGTTGGCGATGCGGCGGTACCGCTTCGCTCGCCCGTCGGCCCCGATGCGGGCTGTGACGAAGGCGCGACGTCAGCGCAGCCGGCAAGGGAGAGCACAATCGACAAGACGACAGCGAGGATTCCAGATTGCACGCCGGCGGCCAGCCCGCGGCAGCGGTCCCGAACCGCAATCCCCCGACCTGAGCCGGTACGTGGGCGATCACCGGCGAACGCCGACTTGCGCGAGCTGTACGTGTGGTCCTCCCCGAGGGCGAAGCTTTCTGTCGGCAGCCTCGACCACACCGTCTGAGATCAAGCTGAGCCGAGACGTGGCCAGTTTGTCATGGGCCCATCTGGCACGACGCCAACTCGCCGCCTCACTCGCTCCTGAGGCTGATTTCATGGACGTATCAACATCTGAGGCTCGCACTGCTGGGCGTTATGGTGCCGCTGGTCTGCGCGACCCGGGTAGCTGCGGCGGCTCTGGGGCTCTGGGGGCCCGCCGGCCGCTGCCGGGCGGCCTCGGTCTTGTTGCGATTTCTTCGGCTTGCGATTTCTTCGGCTTGCGATTTCTTCTGATCGCGATCGTGTCGGTTCTCGATTGTGTCGGTTCGCATTCGTTGGCCGGTTGTGGCGTGCCTGCTGGGGGTGGGACGATCCAGGCTCAGGCTGAGCAGGAGTCACGGCATGGATGACGACCGATTGGCGGCTGGGTCCGGTCAGGGTTATGAGGCAGAGAGTTCGCCGTTCCGCTCTCCAGCTCGCCGGCCGCTTCTTGATCGGATCGTCCCTGTTGCCGAGCATGTGCGGAGCTACCGGGGCAAGACCCTGCGTCACGACGCGCTGGCGGCGATCACCGTGGCCGCACTGGCGCTTCCGGCGGCGATGGCTTACGCCGAGCTGGCCGGCCTGCCCCCGGTCGTCGGCCTGTACACGCTATTGCTGCCCGCGGTGGCGTACGCCCTGATCGGTTCCTCCCGGCAGCTGATCGTCGGGCCGGAGGGCGCGATCGCAGCAATGGTGGGCGCGGCCCTGATCCCGATGACCCCGGACCCCAACCAACGGGCTTCGCTCGCGGCATTGCTGGCCCTGCTCGTCGGTGCGACGTACGTCCTCGGCCTGGTGGTCCGGCTTGGCTGGATCGCGGACTACCTGTCCCGCCCGGTGCTCATCGGCTACATGCAGGGCGTCGCAGTCGTCATGATCGTCGGCCAGCTCGGGAAGCTGCTCGGCGTCAACATCAATGCGGAGACGCCACCCGGGCAGGTGATCGAGGCCATACGCCAGATCGAGGAGGTGAGCGGGCCAACCGTTGCCGTTGGTGCGATCAGTCTCGCGCTGCTCCTGTTGGGCCGTTGGCTGCTTCCGAAGCTCCCGGCGCCGCTGATCGTCGTGGTGCTGGCCATCGTGGCGTCGGGCGCCCTCGGTCTGGCCGCGTACGGCGTGGCGACCGTCGGCCAGATCCCTGCCGGTTTACCGAGCCTGACCCTGCCGAACCTGCAGGTACGGGCGATTCTCGACCTTGTTCCGGTCGCACTGGGCATCTTCTTCGTCAGCTTCTCCGACGAGATCTTGGTCGCGCGGTCATTCGCCGGGCTCCACGGACAGCATGTCCGCGCCGACGCCGAGCTGGCTGCCCTGGGGGCTGCCAGTCTCGCCGCAAGCATCAGCCAGGGCATGCCGATCGGCGCCAGCGGCTCACGCACCGCCGTCAACGACCAGATGGGCGTTCGCACACAGGTCTCTGGTCTGATGGCCGCCGGGGTGATCGCACTCGTCTTGTTGTTCCTCACTACACCCATGCAGTACCTGCCCAAGGCCACCCTCGGCGCCGTCATTGTCGCCGCATCCATCGGCCTGATCGACCTGAGCGCCTGGGGCGGGCTCGCACGGGTCAGCAAGGTCGAGGTCGCCATCGCCGCCATCACCATGATCGGGGTGATTGTCGTGGGTGTGCTGCAAGCCCTGCTGCTGGCTGTGGCCCTGGCGGTTTTTGACGCGATCCGGCGCAGCGCCAAACCCCACGACGCTGTGCTCGGCCGAGTCGAGCGTCTGGACCGCTACGCCGACGTCCGGTTCCATCCGTCCGCGACGGTGATGCCCGGAGTGCTGGTCTACCGCCTCGACGATCGGCTGTTCTTCGCCAACGTCAACTACGTCCAGTCTCGACTCCGGGAAGCGATCGCCGGCTCACCTACCCCCGTCCACTGGCTGGTGTTCGACGCCGAGGGACTCAGCCACGTCGATGCCACGGGTGTCGACTTCCTGACCGACCTGATCAAGTCGCTGCGCAAGGAAGACATCACCTTCGTGTTCGCCCGCCTCAAGAGCCCGATGGTCGAACACCTCACGGAGGCCGGTGTGCTCGACCTCGTCGGAGTGGACCATGTCTATCCGACCGTCCACGCGGCCGTCGCCGCCGGCCCCCACACAAGCCAGGCGCCTACCTCCTGACCGGGCCCGCAGCGCGCCCCCGATCGCCTCCCACCAGCCTCCCCGCGGTGGTCTGGCCCGGCAACTGCGATCTGGCCCGGCATCTGCGACTGCCGACGGTGCTCACGATGCGACTCCGTACCTGAATCGGCAGACGCTGGGTTGGGCACAAGGTCACCAGCGTGCCGTGCGCGCGACCTCCTTGTCGCCCTCGGCACCGACGCCATCTTCGATGGCGATTGACAGTCATCAACTTCCGTCAGGCTCTCAACCCGGCGGATGAGGCGGCGGGGCCGAGCGCTACAGCGACAAGAGCGCGAGCGGCCTGTCGGGCTGCGCGCGGGGCCTCGGGGTCCGCGGCGAGCACGCCGTCTGCGAGGCCGCCGTCGAGCAACAGCGCCAATGACCTCGCCAGCGAGTCCGCGTCGTCGGCACCTGCTCCCGCGGCGAGGTCTCGCAACCAGGCGAGCACGGCCCGCTTGTGCGCGACGGTGCGCTCGTGCACCGGTGTGCCGGGCACAGCCTCCGCGGCAGCGTTGATGAAGGCGCAGCCCCGATACCCGTCGCGCCGGCAGGCGGTGCCCAGGGCGTCGAAGAGCCCGACCAGCTGCGCCGCGGGCTCGGGCCCGGCGGCCTGTGCTGCCGCGTGGAGCTGACCGGTCCAGATCCCGTCTACCTTGTCGAGGTAGGCGAGGACGAGCTCGTCCTTGGCCGGGAAGTGCTTGTAGAACGTCGCCTTGGCCACCCCGGACTCGGCGATGATGAGGTCCACCCCGACGGCCTTGATGCCCCGGGCGTAGAACAGCCGGAAAGCCGTGTCGAGGATGCGATCGCGAGCTCGGGGAGGGGCCACCCCTTGAGCATAGACAGACCTGTCTGTTATCGTCCATTCCAATACCAGACAGGTCTGTCTACCACTTCAGGGACTTCTCGGAGGGCATCTCATGAAGATCGCAGTTCTCGGCACCGGCACGGTCGGTCAGGCTATCGCCGGCCGCCTGAACGAGCTCGGCCACACCGTCGTGGTCGGCACCCGCGACCCGGAGGCCACCCTCGCCCGGACCGAGCGCGATCGGATGGGCAACGCGCCGTTCTCGGCCTGGCATGCGGCCCGCGAAGGGGTCGCGGTGGCCACCTTCGCTGACGCTGCGTCGGCCGCCGAACTGGTGGTCAACGCTTCCTCCGGAGCCGCCACTCTTGAGGTGCTCGGCCTCGCCGGGGCGGACAACCTGGCGGGCAAGGTGCTGGTCGACATCGCCAACCCGCTCGACTTCTCCAACGGCTTCCCGCCGAGCCTATTCGTCAAGGACACCGACTCCCTCGGCGAGCAGGTCCAGCGCGCCTTCCCGGAGATGAAGGTCGTCAAGACCCTCAATACGCTGACCGCGTCGCTGATGGTCGACCCGAAATCGCTGGGTGAGCCATCCACGATCTTCGTCTCTGGTGACGACGCGCAGGCCAAGGCGACGGTGGTCGCGCTCCTCGAGAGCTTCGGCCACGACGACATCATCGACCTCGGACCGCTCGAGACGGCCCGGGGCACCGAGATGCTGCTGCCCCTCTGGCTCCGCCTGATGGGCACACTCGGGACCGGCACGTTCAACTTCAAGGTCGTCCGCTGATCATGATCGGCCGCACCTCATGAACAACTCGACGGTGCTGGTCACTGGGGGCACAGGGGGGATCGGGTTGGCCACGGCCGCGGGTCTCGCCGATCTCGGTGCCCGCGTGGGGATCGTCGGCCGTTCCACCATCCGGGGCGCGGCCGCAGCCGATGCCATACGACAGAAGGCGCCCTCGGCGCAGGTGGACGTGTTTGAGGCAGACCTTTCCTCCCAGGAAGGGGTGCGCCGCCTCGCTGCAGCGGTCAAGGCGACCTACCCACGGTTGGACGTATTGGTCAACAACGTGGGCGGCTACTGGGCCCACCGCCACGTCACCGTGGACGACCTCGAGTACACCTTCGCGCTCAACCACCTCGCCCCGTTCTTGCTCACTCATGAACTGCAGGACCTGCTCATTACCAGCGCTCCCGCCCGGGTGGTGATCGTGTCGTCCGGGGCGCAGCGGATCGGCAGGATCGACCTCGACGACCTGCAAGGCGAGCTGTCCTACAACGGCCAGCGCGCCTACAATCAGTCCAAGCTCGCCAACGTGCTGTTCACCTACGAGTTGGCCCGCCGCCTCGAGGGCACCGGGGTGACCGCGAACGTGCTGCACCCCGGCGTTGTGCGCACCTCCTTCGGTCGCGAGGACAGCGGTCGATGGATGCGGCTGATGCTTCCCCTAGCCAGAGCGTTCATGAAATCCCCTGAGCAGGGTGCCGCGACCCCGATCTACTTGGCGAGTTCCCCAGAGGTGTCCGGCGTGAGTGGTGCCTACTTCGCCAACCAGCGGCAGAAGCCGTCATCGAAGGCCAGCTACGACCGCGAATTGGCCATCAAACTCTGGGAGATCAGTGGCGTGCTCGTGGGCATCCAGTCGAACCGTGACCCGTCTCTCGACACGGAGCAGCGATGAGGTTCGGTGTGCAGTGCGGTACGCATGGCTCCCAACCAGGCGGTGCGCGTGATCGCCTCTTATAGGGCAGAGCTCAGTTGTTCAAGTCCACTTCGAGGCGACCGTCCTTCTCCGTGGTCAGAGACGGATTCATGTCGCGAACGGGCAGGCCGTGCGGCACGCGGGGCAGCAGAAGGCAGCGGCGTCGGCTTGACAGGCTTGAGGAGCACTTGGAGCACTAGAGCGTCTGGGTTCGTCGCGTGTCGCTCGGACTCGCGTGGTTGATTGAGCGTGGCGCAGCGTCACGCATCCACGCCTCCTTCGGCGTCAGCCCGCCGTGCGCGCAGGGCCACGTGTCGTTGGCGCAGTGATCCGACTGCCGGTGAGAATGGCCTGTGGATGGTCCTGAGCTACGCTGGCAGCACCCTGGTAGGACGGGACGCGGGTGTTGCGGGATCTGGAATCGTCGCCGGTCTCAGCGGACGCGATCATTGAGCACGACACCATCGTGTGTGCGGCGTCGTGCAGCACCAACGCCATCACCCCAGTGCTGAAGGCGATCAACGGCCAGTCGGGATCGTCCACGGCCACGGCGAAACCGTGTACCCCTTCCAGCGCACGATGCGTTCTCGTCGTGCTCAGCCGCCGATCCGATGGCGCCTCGGTTATCACGGAACCGTAACCGGGGAGCGAGCGATCGCAACGGGACTGGTCGATGATCTTGACGGGATGCTGCGCGCTTCCGCAGATGACCTTGGTCCTGGCGCCAACGGGCTTCCGGCCCGGGCGCAGGCCACGGTGGCGGCTCATCCTGAGTGATGGCACCAGACCAGGGAGGGCCCGATGACCGCTTCAGAACCGACCTACCCGGACCAGATGTATGCCGCCCGGCTCGAGATCGACTACCCCGACTCCTTGAACCGAGTCACCACCGCGTTCCGCATCATCTTGATCATTCCGATCGCGATCGTGGCCAACATCTTGTCCGCGACGGCGGTCTCTACGGTGACTGTGGTCACGGACTCGGGGCATATCGTCAGTCGGGCGAGCAGCACCGGGGGAGGGATCGCGGGCGCGCTGTTCCTGGCCACGCTGCTGATGATCTTGTTTCGGCAGCGCTACCCACGATGGTGGTTCGACTTTGCGCTGCAGCTCAACCGGTTCCTGGCCCGGGTGGGCGCCTACGGAGTCCTGCTCACCGACCGGTATCCGTCGACAGACGAGGAACAGTCCGTCCATCTGGACCTGGACTACCCGGACGCGCGTTCTGATCTGAATCGCTGGCTTCCGCTGGTGAAGTGGCTGCTGGTGATCCCGCACCTCATCGTGCTCGCGTTCCTCACCATCGGTGCCGTCGTCGTGATCGTCATCGCCTGGTTCGCGATCTTGTTCACCGGACGCTATCCACGCCCGCTGTTCGACTACGTCGTGGGTGTGAGCCGTTGGGCGCTCCGGGTGAGTGCATACTCGACGCTGCTGATCACCGACCGCTACCCACCCTTCCGTCTGAGCTGATCGGAGCGGTGCACGTGTGCCGCGGGAAGCCACCACGCCCCCAGGCGTTCTGCTGCGATGATCGCAGGATGCGTACGCGCGGACCCCTCCTCCGACCCCGGGTCGGTTCCACGGGGTGCAGCCTGGGTGTGCCGACGATCATCTCTGATCATTTGGGCCTTCGGATCGCCAGGCTGAGCGACGCCGAGTCCTGTCCCGGAACGCGCCAGGCGTGTTTCGCGGCCGCCAGAGTCTGAACAGTTCTACGCCACTGGTCCCACCGAGCCAAGCGGCCCGGTGGGCGTCGGCGTCACCGCGCGAAGGAGACATCAGCGACCGATCCTCCGCGCGTCGCGGTCCAACGAGGGATCTGCTGGTCGTCGATTCCGGCGGACGAGGCGACCACGAAGAGGTTCGTCGACATCGGCCCTGATGACCGGGCCGAACTGCGGGATTGCCGGCGAGGCGGGTTGGGCTCCTTCGACTCACGTCCAGACGCCGCGAGCGCCGCGTCCCAACCGTCCTCGTCCGCCCGTCGCCGTCGCCGGTCGCCATCGCCGCTGATCGCCGAGCGGCGTGGGGCACGGCTCAGCGCGTAGGGTTGATGAGAGGCGTTTCGTCGTGGCTTGCTTCCTAGAGGTTTCGGTCCTGCGCTTGCAGCCGTCATTCGGGCGGCATGAACCGGGCCGGAGGCCGTGGCCATGGATCAGTCCCTTCTGCTGCGCACCCTGTCCCGTTTCGCCCAGGCCTTGCCGCGCGGCTATGACATCGAGGCCGTCCTTCCTGACCTGACCGATTCCGTGGTGGCGGTTCTGGGCGTCTCGGGGAGCGGGGTCACCCTGGCACGGAACGACCGGCTCGAGTTCGCGATCGCGGTCGGCGTGCCCTACGAGGGGCTGGAGAAGGTCCAGGTCCAGTTCCAGGCGGGCCCATGCCACGACGCGTTCCAGGATGGACAGCCGGTCGCTGTTCGTGATCTGCACGACACCCAGGACCGGTGGCCGGAGTATTGCCGGGCAGCCCTCGGCGTCGGAGTGCACGCCGTGGCCGGAATTCCGATGAGTCTGGCCGGTCATCCGGTCGGAGCATTGAACCTGTACAGCAACGAGCCGCGCGACTGGTCCGCTGAGGAGTTGGCGGGGGCACAGGTCTTGGCCGACGTGGCGACCGGCTATGTGGTGAACGCGTCCAAGGTCCACCAGCTGGAGCAGTTGACCGAGCAACTCCAGTACGCCCTGGACGCGCGGGTGGTCATCGAGCAAGCCAAGGGCATCATCGCCCGGCACAACGACATCAGCGTTCAGGAGGCGTACCAGCGGATCCGTCGACACGCTCGCAGCGCCAATGCCTCCGTGCGAACGGTCTCCGAGGCGATCGTCAACGTCGGGTTACGCCTGTGACGGCGCAAGTATCGGGAACGTCACGAAATCGGCGATGACCGCGGCCCTGGGCTGATCCGAATGGACAGCATGGCGACGTCGGTTGGGTCAAGATCACGCATCGACGACGGCCCAGGTGAGAGTTCCGCCGTCCACTCCGGGCACGGTCGACGCCGGCACACCGCCGACATGATCGTCAGCCGGGTCGGCGCCGACCCAGTTCCGGACGATGGCCGCATCTCGGATGTGGCTGCGGACCGCGACCCGGATCTTGTCGCGATGCAGCGGCCATTGTCTCAAGGTTTCCCCCGGCAGTTGGGACTAAGGTCCCTTGTTCGGCCCGCGACCAAAACGTTACTGTTCCGATACTCATCGGGTCGTGCCCCTGCCCCCGGCGCCCGGACAGAATCGTGGTTTGGGGAGTGCGTGGCATCGACTGATCAGTTCACACCTCGTGGTGGGCTACCTGTGGCTGGGCTTGCTCCTGTGGCTGTTCTTGGTGCGGAACGTGACGGTGGCGTGGTGCCGGTTCGCTCGCCGCAGTGGGTCGTAGGTCAGGTCATGGAGGCAGTGCTGGACCCGTCGTGGTCGCCGGCAGCCTCAGCACACCGCCTGATCGGACATGCCGTCGACGAAGAGGTGTTGCGCCACGCCCGGACCTGTCTGCGGATCGCCACCGATGAGCGGACCACGCTGAGCCAGGCCCGCGCGCTGGCCACCTTGAACATCGCGCTGAGCTGGGTCGAAGCCCAACCCGGTCTCTTCGGACGGGAGCAGCGCCGCGGGGAGCGGGTGGACGCGTGATGGGATCACACCATCCCATGGGCCTGGCGCAGCGCCCGTACCCGGACGAGGAGGAGCGCCCGCGGCCAAGGGTCGTATCGGCACCTCCGGCAATCCCCGATCCAGCCGGCGTCCGCCCGCAGGGTCGAGCGCACCGCGGTGACATCGACGAGCCGGAATACCTGATGCCTGGGTTGAGCCGCGCCGAACAACAGCGCCGAGCACGCCTGGTCCGCCACGTGCGGCAGGGGTTCGAGCACCTCAGCCTGCCTCAGAGCCGGCAACTGGAGCGCATCCAAGACGCCTGGATCCGTGGCGAGGTCAGCACTGACGACCTGGCCGCTGCCGCGCAGGGTTCGATCTTCCCCGGCCGGGACGGAACTTCCAACGCGCTTTCTGATCGGTCCGCAGGCACGTCGCCTCGGGCCCGTCAGCGAACGCTGCGGGCACAACTGCCGTTGGTCCCCTCGGTGAACGATCCGTGGCTCGCGCCGATCAGACGCAACAGGGGCGGCCAGATCCTGACAGCAGACGATCCAGGGGGCGGAGCAGCGGGGGTGGGGCGATCCCGGCGCGGCAGACTAAACCCAGAAGCCCGTCAGCGTCGACGGGCGGGGTCTCGGGGCACGCCGCAATAC
>DASTGF010000040.1:0-36729 GCA_035719255.1 Microlunatus sp.
CGGACGACTGGTGGGGGGTCGGTCCCGGCGCCCACAGTCACGTCGCTGGGACGCGGTGGTGGAATGTGAAACACCCCCGCGCGTACGCCGACCGGCTCGCCTCGGGTGTCTCCCCGGCCCACGCCCGGGAGATGCTGAGCGCGGCGGACCGGCGGGTCGAACGGGTGCTGTTGGAGCTGCGGCTGGCCGACGGGCTGGAACGCGCCGTGCTGACCCGGACGGAACTGGCCCGGGTGCCGGGACTCGTCCGGGACGGGCTGATCGAGCCCCAGGCGGGGGACGATCGGCTCCGGCTCACTCTCCGGGGCCGCCTGCTGGCGGACGGAGTGATCCGCGACCTGCTCGACTGATCGGTGTTCGACCGCGCGTGGCCCCGCTCAGCCGGCGGCGGGTTCGGCGGTCACGAAGTCGATCAGCTGCTCGACCACGTTGAGCAGCGGCAGCTCCAGATCGCGCCAGCTGTTCACCCGGCCGAGGATCTGCCGCCAGGCCCGGGCGATGTCGGCCTGGTCGCCGTGCGGCAACCCGAGCACCTCGCAGATGCCGTGCTTCCACTCGACGTCCCGCGGGATCTCGGGCCAGCGAGCCAGCCCGACCCGGGCCGGTTTGACCGCCTGCCAGACGTCGACGTACGGATGACCGAGGACGAGCACGTGGCGACCGCCGGGCTGCCGGGCGACCTGTTCGGCAATCCGGCTCTCCTTGCTGCCCGCGACCAGATGATCCACCAGCACTCCCAGCCGGCGTCGAGGCTCGGGCCGGAACTCGGCCACGACGTCGGGAAGCTCGTCCACGCCCCCCAGCAATTCGACGACCACGCCGACGTCGCGCAGGTCGTCTCCCCAGATCTTCTCCACCAGCTCGGCGTCGTGCCGGCCCTCGACGAAGATCCGGCTCGGCAGGGCCACCTTCGCCGTGGCCGACGTCGGCGCCGCGATCGATCCGGACGCGGTCTTGCGCACCGTCGTCGAGGGTGCGGTCCTGGGCAGCACGAGCGTGACCGGGCGTCCCTCTTGCCAGAAGCCGGGCCCGAGCGGGAAGGACTTACGGTGCCCGCGGCGGTCCTCGAGGACCACCAGGCCGTTCTCCCACCGCAGCACCGCGCCGACGTAGCCGGACGTGGGGTCCTCCAGCACCAGGCCACGCGCTACGGCCAGCTCCACACTGACCTTCTTCTTCGCATTCTGCCAGCCGGGGGACAACACGTCGGAGCCGTAGCGATCGTAGGGCACCCGCGAAGCCTAGGCGAACGACCCGCTCCCGCCGCGGAGCGCAACACCGGCGGGCTGCCAGCCGGTGCTCGATACGAGGGCCCTGAATCGTTACATCAGCGCTCGGGTGGGTAGGTTCGCGTCATGGACTTCCGCTATCTCGGCAACTCGGGATTCAAGATCTCGACCATTACCTACGGCAACTGGCTCACGCACGGCTCGCAGGTGGAGAACGACCAAGCCACCTCCTGCGTACGCGCCGCGCTGGAGGCCGGCATCACGACCTTCGACACCGCCGACGTCTACGCCAACACCAAGGCTGAAACGGTTCTCGGCGAGGCCCTCAAGGACGAGCGGCGCGAGTCACTGGAGATCTTCACCAAGGTCTTCGGGCCGATCGGTCCGAAGGGTCACAACGACCTCGGGCTGTCCCGCAAGCACATCATGGAGGCCGCCCACGGATCGCTCCGCCGGCTGCAGACCGATTACATCGACCTCTACCAGGCCCACCGCTACGACTACGAGACACCGCTGGAGGAGACGATGCAGGCCTTCGCGGACCTCGTCCGCCAGGGCAAGGTGCTCTACATCGGGGTCAGCGAGTGGACCGCCGACCAGCTCCGTGCGGGACACGAGCTGGCGACCCAGCTCGGGTTCCAGCTGATCTCGAACCAGCCGCAGTACTCGATGCTGTGGCGGGTGATCGAGGGCGAGGTGGTCCCGACCTCGCGCGAGCTCGGGATCTCCCAGGTGGTCTGGTCGCCGATCGCTCAGGGTGTGCTCACCGGCAAGTACGTCCCCGGCCAGCAGCCGCCGTCCGGCTCGCGCGCCACCGACGACAAGGGCGGCGCGAGCATGATCGAGCGCTGGATGCGCGACGATGTGCTCGAGCGCGTCCAGCAGCTCCGGCCGCTGGCCGAGGAGGCGGGCCTGTCGATGGCCGCGCTGGCCGTGGCCTGGGTGCTGCACAACGACAACGTGGCGACCGCGATCATCGGCGCCTCGCGGCCGGAGCAGGTGCACGACAACGCGGCCGCCGCGGGGGTCACCCTGGACGCCGACCTGCTGGCCAAGATCGACGAGGTGCTGGACCCGGTGATCGAGCGCGATCCGGCGAAGACCCACGAGAGCTCGCCGAAGACCCGCGAGGCCTGAACCCGGCGTCGGGACGGTCCCGCGGGTCCTCGGCCCGCGGGACTATCCCGTGATCGACTCCTCGGGGTGGGTCGCACCCGGCACCGGGGGCGGAGACGTCTGCGGTCGCCGGACCGCCCTGGCGATCGCCAGCCCACCCCAGATCAGCAACGCCAGGATCGCGACGAGGCCGTACTCCACGATCGGGATCCAGGTGATCTGGTGGATCGAGGACAGTCCCCGCCAGCCGTAGACGGCGAACGCGGCGATCACGTATCCCACCCCGAGCACCCAGCGCACGGCGCGGCTGAGCCCGATGCCGTGCATCTGGGTGATGACGAAGATCGCCAGGAACCCGAAGCAGAACATCGGCCAGAGGCCGCCGGGACCGGTGTTCATGATCGCCACCAGCGTTCCGTGGACGGCGACCAGCACCTCCAAGGTCAGCGTCCAGACCCGGTTCACGTGCGCGCGGGTGAGGAACAGGCTGCCCTGCAGCAGCAGCAGGAACATGTAGAAGAAGCCCACCAGATGCCCGGGGGTGTTCAGCATCGGGTGATACCAGAAGGTGTAGATCGCTGCCCAGCTGAACAGATAGCCGTGATAGCGGCGGGCGAAGGCGACCACCTCCGCCTTGATCGGGGCCGGCTTGGCGAAGAACAGCCCGCGGCGACGGTTCTCCATCAACAGCACCACGACCAGCAGCAAGATCACCGACCCCTGGGAGCTGTAGATCGACACGTCCTGGGCCAAGCCGTCGTAGAACAGCTGGGTCTGCACCTCGTGCAGGCCGATGAAGCCCAGGTTGACCACGAGCGCGACGACGTTCACCGGATGCAGGGTCGCGCTGTAGGTGCGGACGCGCGTCTGGGCGTAGAAGATCAGCCCCCATGCGACGAGTTGGTGGGCGACATAGCCCGACCAGGCCGACAGCCGGGTCCACACCGTCGGATCCGGGAGCTTCCACCGATACCAGGATGCGCCCTGATCCGGAAGCAAGGGCTGGTCGGCGACCGTGGCCCCCGCCAGCCAGACGAGCATCGTGAGCAGGGCACTGACCGCCACGCCGGCCAGCAGGATCCGTCGCGCAGTCATGACGTCATTCTGGCGCGGGTCGGCCCCACAGCGCGTGACCCAGCGTCCAGAAACGATCGGCCTGGTCGAGATCGCGAGCATCCGCGCTCGGCTCGGCGACGGCGCGGTCGGTGAGATACAGGCCTCCGCGACCGGCGAGGGACGCGTCATCGAGGGCCCAGAGCACATCCTCGGCCGCCTGCTCGACCGACACCGTGAACGGCAACCGCGGCAGGATGAAGCGGAGCTCGAACTTCAACAGACCCTTGGTGTAGGGCGCGGCGGTCCGCGGCACGAAGCCCGGGCAGACGGCGTTGCACGTGACGCCCTCGGGGACGCGGCGGTCGAGTTCCTCGGCCACCCAGATCAAGGCCAGCTTGGAGTTCTTGTACGCCCGGTCCGGGCTGTAGCCGCGATCCAGGTTGGGATCGTCGGGGTCGAAGCGGACCGCGTCGCCCCGGGACTCCGGCCGGTGCAACCGTGATGTCATGCACAGCACCCGGGCCGCCGGCGCCAGCAGGGGCATCAGTCGTTCGGTGAGCAGCATCGGACCGAGCGTGTTGGTCGCCAGCGTGAGCTCGACGCCCTCGGGCGTCAGCGTCCGCTCCGGTGGGGCCAGGAGGATCCCGGCGTTGTTGATCAGGCCGTCGATCGGCCGGCCGTCGGCCAGCAGGCGTTCGGCCAGCTCGTCGATCGACTCGGGAGAGCTGACGTCGACGAACTCCAGGCCGATCTCGGCGCCGGGGTGATCGGCGAGCAGCCGCCGTCGAGCGTCCTCGCCCCGCTGGTGGTCGCGGGCCGTCAGCACCACGCGATCGCCCCGGGCGAGCAGACCCGCGACCAGTCCGAAGCCGATTCCGCGGTTGCCGCCGGTGACGAGGACGCGTCGCGCAGTGGCTGAGGACGAAGACGTCACGGACGGACCCTACCTGCGTGGCGGACCGGAGCCCGCTGTTCTACCTACGGCCGCCCACCCCGGGGTCGAGAGGACACGCCATCGTCGGTCTCGACCGCGGTCGCCACTCCCCGCCCGGCGCCGGACATGGTTGGCTGGCGTCCGTGGCGACACTGGCGATCTTCCCGCTCGGGGCGGTGCTGTTCCCGAACATGCCGCTGCGACTGCGCGTGTTCGAGGAGCGCTACCTCGTGATGCTGTCGGAGATGCTGAAGGCCCAGCAGGGCGAGTTCGGCGTGGTGCTGATCGAACGCGGCCGCGAGGTCGGCGGTGGCGAGCACCGCTTCGATATCGGCACGACGGCCGAGATCACCGAGCTGGGCGCCCAGGACACCGGCATCGTCGTGCTCCGGGCCCACGGACATCGACGGTTCCGGGTGGAGCGGTGGCTCGACGACGCGCCCCACCCCCGGGCCGAGGTCAGTGAGTTGCCGGACCTCGTATGGGACCCCGTCCTCGCCCCCCGCCTGCAGGAGTGCGAGCGGGTGGTCCGCCAGGCACTGGCGGCGGCCAGCGAGTTCGTCGACGCGACCTGGCCAGCCGACGTGGAGCTCGCTGATGAGCCGGTGCCGCGCTTGTGGCAGCTGGCCGGCATCAGCCCCGTGGGCCCGCTGGACCAGCTGGACCTGCTCCGCGCGCCGAGCGTGCCCGACCTGATCGAGCGGCTGATCCGGCTGACCGGTGAGGCCTCCACGGCCTGGGACGCGCCCTGGCCGGACTGAATCCTGCTACTTCCCGGCCGCGTCCGGTTCACAGGCTCCGGCCGGCACCGCGGGTGTGCGGGCGCCTGGGCGTCCGATCGACCGCGAGGCACGAGAATCTGCGTGGTGAGGCCTGAGGGTGAACCGGCGATCCTGGATGGACACCTCGCGATGGTGGAGTCAGTCGGTGCGGCGGTCGTAGTGCACGATCAGGGCACCGGACGATCCCGATCGAGCGTCCCGCAGGCGCCAGCGGTCTCGCTCGACGGCGTCGAACAGTGGTCGGCCGGTGCCCGCCGTCACCGGTGCGACCACGAGCCGTAGCTGGTCGACCAGGCCCGCTCGGAGCAGCGAACCGGCCAGGATCAGGCTGCCGTGCACGCCGATGGCCCGACCCGGAGTCTGCTTCAGCCGCGCCACGAACTCCTCGGCGCGCCCGCCGACCCTCGTCGAGCAGCTCCAGTCCCGGCTCAACGGTGTCGAGCTGAACACGTACTTGGGGACGCTGTTGATGAAGGAGGAGAACGGCTCCATGTCCGAGCCGGGCCAGTGCACGGACCACTCGTCGTACATCCGCCGGCCCAGCAGGACGGTGTCCTGCTCGCCGATCACCGCCGCGAGGTTGGCGTCGAGCTCATCGTCCCACTCCTCGATGAACTGGTCGGGGGACTCGGCGGTGCCGTCGAGAGACAGCAAGGCGTACACGACGACGGGGCGCATGGCAGTTCCTCTCGGTCACGTCGGCTGGACAGACCGCACGGGGTGCCGGAAGTCATCGGCCGCACGACCGATCGAGTCGGCTCACGAGGTCGCGGCTGGTCCCGTCGTGTCGCGCACCACCAGTTCCATCGGCAGCAGCACCTGCCGCGGGGTGGCGTCCGGATCGAGCAGCAGCTCGCCGACGATCCGGCCCTTGCCTCCGATCGGCTGCCGCATGGTGGTCAGACCGGCCTGCCCGGCGGCGGGGATGTCGTCGAAGCCACAGACCGAGATCTGGCCGGGCACCTGGAATCCCGCATCACGCAGCACCTCGAGCACTCCGAGCGCAACCACGTCCGACAGACCGACGATCGCGGTCGGCGCGTCCGGCCCGTCCGGCCCGATCAACTGGTCGATGATCCAGCGGGCGGCGCCGACTCCGGACTCGTGCGCATTGTGCCCGGCCGACACCACCACCGGCGGTTCCGGCAGCGCGGCGGCCAGACCGCGCAGCCGGGCGGCGCAGTCGATACAGTCGATGTCGCCGATCGCCAGCCGTCGAGCCGGGCTGCCGGCCGCCGCATTCGTGTCGGCGATCACGACGACGTGGCGGTGGCCGAGGCGCACCAACTCCTCACCGACCAGCCGGCCGGCGGCCTCGTCGTCGATCGCGACCCAGCTCTCCTCCGGGTCGTCGGTGATGTTGGTGCCGACCAGCCGTATGCCGCGAGTCTTGGCGAGGATCCGGGCGGGATGGTCGTCGGCCACGCAGAGCGTGGTCATGGAGTCGATCGAGGCCTGCCGCACGGTGGTCAGGTCGGGCCCTTCGCCGATCAGTTCGGACTCCAGGGGCAGGGGGATGAGCACGATGCTCGTGCCGCGCTGCTCCACGACCTCCGCCAGACCGGCCAGGAACCCGATCGCGTACGGGTCGGAGAACGCGTAGGAGAGCCGCTCGGTCAGCATGACCCCGATCGCGTCCGTCTTGCCGCTCCGCAGCGCACGCGCGGCGGCATCGGGTCCGGCGTAGCCGAGCTCCTCGGCCTTGGCGAGGATCTTGGTCCGCAGCTCGGCCGACAGCTGATTCGGACGGTTGTAGGCGTTCGACACGGTGGCGACGGACACGCCGACCGCCTGGGCGACGGTCTTCGCCGTTACTCGTCCCACGCCGATCACCTCCGCCCCGTCTCCGCTCCACCCTGCATTCTGCCCTGTAACGATATAGCCCTCGCGGTAACGACCGAGGTCCAGCCCCATCCGGGTCAGCGCCAGACATCCACCCGGATCGGCGGCATCCGTTCGGCGAACCGGCCCGACGGACTCGTCTCGCGCAGCAGGGCCGCCAGATCGGCGTCGAAGGCGGCGAGCCGGTCGCCGAACAGGTGCGGCGCCGCCCACGACAAGGAGTGGACCGCGGCCATCACCTCGGCGGAGGTGCGCTCGACGCTCCACCCCGCGACCTCGGCGACCACGGGACCCTGCCTGTTCACCCAGCGGGTCACCGACGCCCTGAGCCTACGGTCGACGGACTGACTCCCGCGCTCACTCATGCCTTGGCCGCACTGCGGATCACATGCAACAGCCCTATGCGGGCAAGCTCCGGGAACAGACTCCGCGGACTGCTGCGCGTCGTCTGGCCCGCCGCGCGGCCGTCTCAGACATCACCGTGATCTCATTCCGCAGGCAGCAACACTCGGCCGAGTCAACCCTAGCGGTCCCCGGAAGACTACTTGATCATCAGGTGCTGGTGCGCGGGCACCGGCGTCTGCAGCACGACAGACAGCCGATGGAGAAGGGTCCGCCCAAGCAGATCTGCATCGGCCCGTATCTGCGCGGACCCGAGGGCACTCCGCTGAGGGTGGCCACGAAGGTCAACGACCTCGTCCGGTGAAGCCGTGACGAAAGTCACAACATCGGGGGTCACAGGCAGGTGCCTGGCAGACGGCACCGGAGTTGTGGCGCCATAAATGCACAAGCCGGACCCGGCGTCGTGAGCCGCCTCGACCAGGGAGCCGCTGCTGAGGATGCTCGAAATGAGATTCGCTGTCAGCAATCCGGAGCGGTTGTGTGTTCGGACAGAAGCCAGCTCGATGGTCACCGGCACTGCGAGCCAGGTCGGAGTCGGGCTGGTCCGGCGCCGACTGGACACTTTAGCTGAGGAGGAACAGCGGCTGCTCGAGGCGGTCCGCGCCAGCACGCCAACCGAGACCGCCACTGCCGACTTTGGCCGCACGAAAGGTGCGTTGACTTTACGCGCGGGTCGGCTGCCCCGTGTGATTCTGGCCGGCCAAGCACGTCGGGGACGCGATCGCGGCGCTTCAGGCGATGCCGCTCGACGAGCCGGATTATCGACCGCTGGGTATCCATGAAGGAGATACAGCAGCAACAACGGATCCAGTCGCGCGCGGTGGTGAGGATTCGAATGCCGACCAGCAGCACCCTGTTCACGGTCCCGATGCTGAACCAGACCTCGACCATGTTCAACACCATGAGCCGGAGGTCGGGGGTGAAGTGGGGGTGGATCCGCGGGTTCGGTCGCCGTCCTCGATGCGTCCGCGGCGAACCCTGATAGCCAGCCTTTCGTCGCCAGGGCGACGGTTTCCAGATCCTCGGCGGACCAGTGGGACAGGTCGGTACCTTTCGGGAAGTACTGTCGCAGCAGGCCATTGGTGTTGTCGTTCGTCGGCCGCTGCTTGGTGTCAGGGTCGCTGGACCCGGCAGGAGTTACCGGAGGCGAGTTGACCCAACCTGACAATGAGCATCCGGCGAACAGGACAGTGGCGGACGCCGGCTCGACCGCAGAATCGTCGCCGTGGGCGCCGCTGCGCCAGTCGACGTTCCGATTACTGTGGCCGGCCGTCGTGGTCAGCTATCTCGGTCTGTGGATGCAGACCGTCGGGGCGCAGTGGCTCGTAGTCAGTGCACCGAATGCTGGAGGCCTGGTCGCGCTGGTGCAGACAGCTGCCTTGTTGCCGCTGATGCTGCTGGCCCTGCCGGCAGGCGTGCTGGCCGACGTGTTCGACCGGCGGTGGCTGTTGCTTACCGTGCAGGTGTACATCTTCATCGTCGCCGGCTCGTTGGCGGTACTCACCGCGGTTGGGCTGGTCACGCCGGTTCTGATGCTGGTCTTCACGTTCCTGCTGGGTATCGGCGCGGCGGTCCAGCTGCCTACCTGGCAGGCGGTGCTCCCGGAGTTGGTGCCGAGGAATCAGTTGGGTACCGCGACCCGGCTGGAAATGGTCGGGGTCAACGTCGGCCGGTCGGTGGGCCCGGCGATCGCTGGAGTGATCATCGCCGTCTCTGGGGTGGCGACGGTGTTCGCTGTGAATGCCCTGTCGGTGATCTTCCTCGCCGTCGCGCTGCTGCGGTGGCGTCGCCCGGCCACTGTCTCGTCGACCGGCCGTGAGCGGTTCGCGCCTGCGCTTCGGGCCGGCGGTCGGTACGTATGGCATGAGCCGATGGTGCGCCGCATCCTGTTGCGCACAGTCTTGTTCGTCGCGCCGGGCGCGGTGCTGTGGGCGCTGCTGCCGCTGCTCGCCCGCCAGGTGCTCGGCCTGGGAGCTGGCGCATACGGTGCGTTGTTCGGCGCCCTCGGGCTTGGCGCCATTGTGGCCGCTCTCGTCATGGGACGGGTGCGGGACCATCTCTCGACCAATCGGTTGCTGTTCGCCGCGGGGGCTCTGTTCGCCGCCGTGCTGGTGGTGATCGTGCTCTTGGCCAACTTCGTCGTGAGCCTGTGCCTGCTGATGTTCGCGGGAGTGGCATGGACCGCAGTCGTCTCGACGTTGAACGCCGAGTTGCAGATCTTCCTGCCGGTCTGGGTGCGGGGCCGTGCCCTGGCCATGTACCTGGTCACCTTCGCCGGCACCCAGGCGTTGGCTTCGGTGGCTTGGGGACAGGTGACCGAGCGAGTCGGTGTCCAGACGACTTTCCTCATTGGAGCGGGCGTCATGGTGGGAGGGGTATTGGGCGGTCTGTTCTTGGCGGTTCCCGAGACTGGGCACCTGGACCGCGAACCGGCCGTGTATTGGTCGGACCCGCGACTGGCCGTCGAACCCGAACCGGACACGGGACCGGTGATGGTGGCCGTGCACTACACCATCCCGACCAGCAGTGAGCCGGCCTTCCTTGACGCGATGGAGGCGTTGCGGTCAACCCGCCAGCGGACCGGGGCGACCAGTTGGGAGCTGTACCGCGACGCCGAGCACCGGGACCAGTTCGTCGAGATCTTCCGGGTGCCGTCCTGGGAGGAACACCTCCGCCAACACACCGGTCGACTCACCGTGACCGACCGGCAGATCGAGGAAGCGGCGTTGGCGTTCTCCGACCCTCCGGCCAGGGCCGATCACCTGCTGCCGCCCTGATCTGACCCCGATTTCGCCGCGGTCTGACCGACGAATTCAAGTGCGGCTCCGACATGGTCGCCTTGTCCGGGCTCCCGCCGGAGGCCATGCGCGCCGTCGGACACCATCACCGCCGGGATGTCGAGCCGCTCGATGGGCGCGGTCCGCCAGAAGTCCGACCCAGGCACAGCTGTGCCTTTTCGGCCAGGCTCAGGTGGCGGGCGCCGTGGGGCGGTCTGGTGCGGCGGGCGGGCCTGCAACCGGCTCGCGCTTTCGTCGTCGGGCCATGAAGTACTACATGGCGGCGCTCCACGACCCGAATCTGAGTTGATGGGTTCTCGCGCTGACCTTCGACGGGAAGCGGGCGAGATCGGCGGCTCTGGGAAGTCGTTGACTGTGTTGGTAGCCCGCTTCGAGATTGTCGTAGAGCTGGTCGGTGGTCCCGGTCATCGCTGATGGTGTGAGATTGAGCCCGGAAGCTTCGACAGCGGCGATCCATGTGCCAAATCGTTGGCTGACGACGAACACGCGAAGCAGTTGATTCGCGATCAGACTCCGACGGCCTGGATCGTCGCCAGCTGGCGGTCACCAGCGACGTTCATTTTAGGGCTGGGGAATTCGCGGCACCCCGGGGGGTGGCCGCGTCATCGGCGAATTCCCGCACCCAGAACTTGATCACGTACTCCGAGTTGATCAAGTCTAAGAGGACGCCGCAAGGCCTCCGCCGTCGCAGGACGCGGCGCTCGTGTCCTGCGCGAGGCTTAGCCTGAGTGGCGCCGGCTTATGGTGGTTTCGATGTCATGTCGATGTTCCTGTCGATGGGGTGAGATGCGGGCCGGGGTGGGTCGCGGTCGCGCGGCCCGGCCGGTCTGTGTGGATCGCAGGCGGGCCTGGGTGGTCCGGTCGCTCTCGTCGACGGCTAGTCGGCGTCGGCCTGGTAGGCGGGCTGGATGTCAGTTGTTGTCATGCCGGAGGTGATGGGGGAGGGCTTGAAGCCTTTGACGACAAGGTAGACGCCGAGGGAGAACTCCCATGCCGCGATCGGGAGAGCGAGGATCCCCGATGGAGCAGAAATCCGGTCCCACAGGCCGAACAGGACGGCGATGTCGGAGGCAAGAAGTAGGGGGGCTCCGATGAGTCCCACGATGGGGAGAATTCGGGGTACGAGGCGGGACCGGTAAAGCAACGAGCCCAGCAACAAGGCGTTCAGAGCAGGCATCAGGCTTTGTCCGAGGAGGAAGAACCAGTTATAGGAAGCGACCAGTGCCTGCCCGGTGACCAGTGCACCCGTTCCAGCTACGGCCTGGCGAAGGGTCACCAGTGACAGCATGCTGACCACGCCTGCGATGATGGCGGCGGCTTCCAGAGTCCGGCTGCCGACAAAGCCCAAGGCGATTCCCTCGTTCTGCCTCTTCACCACCGGGTACAACGCGACTGCGGTGCCGACGCCGGCCAGGGCCACGATCACCTCCAGGATGGCGCCAATGGTGACAGGGGTGTCCGGGCCGTGGCCGGTGATGTAGTTGCGATCGCTGAGCACGGGCCCGTACAGGGCGAGGGTCGGGATGGAGATGAACGTGATCAGGTAGAGCACGCCCGCGACCAGCGCGGTCTTTCTCAGGGCGTCCATCGGGACCCGTTTCGTTGCTGTGGGTTGCAGGATGATGGTCATGTCGTTTCTCCTACTGCGATCTGGGCACCGGTGGAGGTGCCGTGACTGGTGGGTTCGAGACGGGCGGTTTCGCTGACAGTGAGATCGGCGACGGCGGTGGCCAGGCGGTTCTGCTTGGCTTGTCATTGAGTGTCGCTGTTGCCCTCATCTGCTGTGAGGACGATCGGCGGCTTGCGGTTCCGGTTGGTCAGGGACGACGCCTGCTGCATCGCCGTGTTCGCCTCTGGTTCGTGGCCGAGTCGCGGGCCGTCTGCTCGCTAGAGGTGTGGAGCTGGTGCCCCGTGGGGTAGTAGGTGGCGAGGGTCTGTTCGACTGGTGTGGCGTGCACGTCGAGGAGAGTGGTGATCTTGGTGCTGTCGAATGAACGGTTCGGCGCACTGGTATTTGCAGTTCGACCAGCTTCCGCCGGGGTGCTGAGCACCTTGCCCGAGGCGGCGCGGGTCGCACGGTGGGGTTGGGCACTGCGACGATGCGCACGAGCATTGGCGGCGGCTGACGGATGTCGGGATATTTGAAGACTGTGCCGAGGACGGTGAAGACGAGCGTTCTTGAGAATGGCGGGGGTGATCAGCAGCGCAGCGGTCAGTCTGGGGGTCATGACTGGTGTCGGCGTGGCCGACCACTGGCGGGGTCATGCCACCGGCGCAGTGACCGTGGGGTCTGGGTCGAGCTGCTCGTGGTTGGTGTCGTCGCCGTGGAAGTCGTTCCGGCTGCCGCTGATGAGGAGCCAGAAGATCAGCGCGACCTCGCCGACGAAGGTGAATTGGCCGATGCTGATCGAGTAGTCAGCAACGAGCACTGTGCCGAAGCCGTCGGCGAGGTAGCCGAGTCCGGCGATCAGCAGCAGGATGCCGAAGATCTTCGGCATGAAGACTGATCGGTACGCCAGGTAGCCGATCAGCAACAGGTGGACGCCGAACAGGATCAGGGCGACCTGCCAGATGGTGGTGTAGGCGTTGATGGTGCGGAGGGCTTGATCGGGATCACCGAGGAGCTGAAGGGCGATCACGAGTTGGGTGATGGCGACCAAGTAGACCGCCGCGTAGGCGATCCGGAAACCGGCGGCCATCGCCGAAACCATCCGGTTCACCGGCGCGAACACGGTGAACAGTGCGGCAGCCACGATCACGTCAAGGATGACCACTACGATGAGGCAGGCGATGCCGAGTCGGAACAACGACGGCGATGCGGCGATGTCCTGCGCCGTCTGGGCTGGATCGCCGGGGGTGATCAGCGCCGAGACGGCGCCAAAGACGCCGAACGCGGCCAGGACCGCCATCAGCGCTAGCCCGATCCCTCCGGTCAGGCTGGCTCTGCGAAGCGTCTGCGTGGTGCTGATCATGATGGCGGCTCCTGTGTATTCGGGTCGTGCCGTGGCTGCTCGTCCTGTGGCTGACGGCGGCGTGCGTCGTGCGCCGTGGTGAGGCCGACGAGGTCGGCGCTGACCTGCCAGAGCCGGGCAGCGGCGGCCTCGTCGTAGCTGGCCTTAGAGGATTTCTTGGGATTGCGGTCGGCGAAGAAGCGTCCGCTAACCTGCTCGAGCTCTGGGGCGGATGCGAGGCGGATCGACGTGGCGGCCCCCTGGGTGGGAGTCTTCATCAACGGCCGGAGGAACGGGATGAAGATGCGCTGCACGCTGGCCGGGTCCTCGGCCCCGAACGAGGTGCTGACCACCCCGGGATGCAGTGCATTCGCGGTCACCACTGCTCGATCACCTGACGACGTGGCCTGAAGTCTCCTGGCCAGCTCGTAGGTGAACAACACGTTGGCGAGCTTGGACTGGTTGTAGGCCTTCGAGCCGGAGTAGGACGCTGCTGCCTGGAGGTCGTCGAAGTCGATCCGGCCCAGCGCTTGGGCGTTGGAGGAGACCGTGACCACCCGTGCTGGGGCGGTTTCTCTGAGCTGCGGTAGGAGCAGGTTCGTCAGCAGGAAGGCTGCGAGGTGGTTCAGGGCGAAGGTACGTTCGAGCCCATCGGCGGTGACGTGGCGTGTGTTCCAGTACCCGCCGACATTATTGACCAGCACATCGATCCGGGGAAGCGTCTGGTGGACCTCCTCGGCGAGCCGCCGCACTTCGGCCTGGGAGGACAGGTCGGCAACGAACATGTCGACCTGCCCGCCGCCGGCTCCGCGGATCTCCCGTGCGGCGTCCTCGACTCGGGCACGGTTCCGTCCGGTGATTGCCAGCCGGGCACCCATCGTGGCTAGGCCGAGAGCGGTCGCCTTGCCGATCCCGCCGCTGGCCCCGGTGACCAGCACCGTCTTGCCCGTCATCGGTGCAGTGGCGGTCGGGTACACGTCCGTCCTCACATTCAGTGTTCGAGGTCTGTTGCAGCCGTCACCGGGAGTGCTCAGGCCGGTTTGGAGAGCAGACCTCGTTCGGCGCCGGGGCCGTCGGCTCCGACGTCGACCGGCTCGTGCTGCCCCTGGTCCAGTTGGAAGGGCGGGTACTCGTCACGCATCAAGGCGGTGTAGGTGATCACCCGGTAGATCCAGCGGTTGATGCCGATGGTGAAGTCGAACAGGGTTGGTGGATAGGTTCGGGTGAAGAGCAGGGAGACTCCGGCGACGAGGACCAAGAACCCGAGCAGGGAGAATCCGGCGACGCTTTGGTATCCGGACGACATGTCGCCCCCTGTGCTCCACCAGTAGGGCACATTGGTGGTGAACAGGCCGATGATGATCAGCTGGGGGATGGCCAGCAGCCACGACTTCACCAGCACGAGGCCGTGTGAGAGGCGTTCGGGGTAGTCGACGTCGAAGTCGGCCGGATAGTCGGTCCGGGCCAGGGTGAACGGTGGGTAGCGGTCGGTGCCGATCGCAGTGGTGGCGTAGAAGCCGACCCGCCAGCTCCAGCGCAGCACGCCGACGTTGAAGTCGAACAGCGCACGTGGGTAGCGGCCGGTGAACAGGATCGCGAATCCGGCGATCACCGTGGTGACCACGAACGCCAGCCACAAGAACGCCAACACGATGTAGTGCGGGATGGCGAGGAACCATTTCACCAGCCACAACCAGCGTGAGAGGTGTGGATCCAGCTCGCCGGTCAGCCGGGCGGGATAGGTGGCGTGCGGTGTGCTCGTTGTCATGATCTTCGTTTCTGTCTCAGCTGAGACTGGTTGATCGTGCCCGTAGCTGCCCTGGGGGCGTCGCTGGTCAGGGCGTGCTTCTCACCATCGCGGGTGGGGTGCCCGACGGCGTCGTGGGTTCGCGAGGGAAGGATGGGGTGTTGAATCCCTTGACGATCAGCCAGGCGCCGATGAAGCCTTCCCACAGGCCGCCCGGGATGGCTTGAATCGAGTACAGGTTGAAGCCGAGGATCTGCAGGACGGAACCGGTGAGAATGATCAGGTAGCCCACCAGACCCCAGATGGCCAGTGGTCGCGGAATAAGGCCGGCCCGGAGGAACGTGGTGCACAAGATCAGGCCGGCGACTCCGACGGTGATCATGGCAATGTCGTAGGCGTACAGATTGGCCTGGTTGAACACCGTACTCAACGCTTGGAGGAGCGAGGCGTCAGCTGTGCCTGAGGTGAGGTAGGCATCCCCTAGCGGTATCTGGATCAGGATCAGCAGGGCCATGATGGCGATGAAGGTGGCGTCGATGATTCTGGCGGTCAGGTAGCCGACAGCGCTGCGTTCGCTTTGCCGTTTCAGGACCGGGAACATCAAGACGCCGTGCGCCGCGTCCCCGGCGACCGTGGCCAGCCAGCACACCGCGCCAACGGCCAGCAGCATGCTGCTCGCGGCGATCGAGACCAGACCGCCCGGCGCGGTCAGGATGGACTGGATCAAGATGTTCCCGCCGATACCGACGACCAATCCGGCGAGGTACAACACCCCCACGATTCGTGCCGTCGTACGGTAGTCGTTCCCGTCGGATCGCTTCTGCACGGTGGATCTCCTGACGGGGAATGTGGTGGGGACCCGGACTACGACGATCCCCGATGGGTCTGACCCTGGTGGGTACGTGCCGTCTCCTGGCAGGTTCGGTGGTTCCGTGGTGGACGGCGAATGCGCGGCTCAGACGGTGATGACGAGCTTTCCCTGCGGCCGACCAGTGTGGAGGTGCCGGATCGCATCAGCGGCTTCGCTGAGGGGATACGTACGGTCGATGACCGGGTTGATCTGGCCGCTGTCGATCAGGCTGGTCAGGGCCTGAAGGTCCTTCGACGTCGTGGTCCCGAGAACCATCCGGAGGCTCTGCTTGACGAACGGCGACAAGGCGACGGCGCGCAACGAGCGGACCATCGCACCGCCGATCAGCCGGCCGCCACCTTCACCGCCGACCAGCACGAGCGTGCCGTGGGGGGTCAGGCAGCGCCGCAGCTGCGACAGGGTTCGGCCACCACCCATGTCGAGGACCAGGTCGTAGCGCTGCGCGCCTGTGGTGATGTCGGTCTCGGTGTAGTCGATGACGTGGTCGGCACCGACCGAACGAACCACGTCGGCCTTGGCTCCGCTGCAGACCCCGGTCACCTCGGCACCGAACGTCTTGGCGATCTGTACCGCGAACAATCCGACACCGCCCGACGCTCCGATGATCAAGACCCGCTGCCCTGCGGCAATCCTTCCGGCGTCGCGGAGCGCCTGCAGCGCCGTGCAGGCCGACGTGGGAATCGCGGCGGCCTGCACGAACGTCAGGCTGGCCGGCTTGGCAGCCAGGGTCTCGACCCGGGCGGTGGCGTACTCGGCGAAAGCACCGTCGCAGGTCCCGTACACCTCGTCGCCGACGTGGAAACCGGTCACGTTCGCGCCCAGGGCTGTGACGGTCCCGGCGACGTCCATGCCCCGCACACGCGCCTTCGGCGAGCGAAGCCCAAAGCCGATGATGCGCATCAGGTACGGCTGCCCGGTCATCACATGCCAGTCACCGATGTGCACGCCAGCCGCCCGGACATCGATCAACACATCGTCGGGTCCGACCGCAGGCGCAGGGATTTGATCGAGCCGGAGTTGGTCGGCGTCACCGTAGGTGTCCTGGACGATGGCTTGCATCGTCGTGGCCGTCGGCGCCGCAGCCAACGGTGTGGCCGCCGGTTCCGACTGAGGGTGTTCCATGATCGCTCTCCCGAGGCCTGGTTGGGCGCGATCGCTTTACCGCACTTAGTGATGGACGCTACCATACATTGTACGAAAGCGACCTGGAGTGAGAATGCCTCAACACACCCATGAGAGTTCGAGTCGGCGCCGTGCTCCGCTGAGTCGGGGGAGGGTCCTTCAGGGTGCTGTCGCGATCGCGGACACGGACGGGATCGAGGCCCTGACGATACGTTCGCTCGCCCAGCACCTGGGGGTGAAGCCGATGTCGCTCTACTACTACGTCGCGAACAAGAGCGAGATCCTCGACGCGATCGTCGACGTTGTCTTCAGCGAGATCGACCTGCCCACCGTCGACGGCGACTGGAGATCAGAAATCCGTCTTCGCGCCACATCGGCTCGACGCGTCCTGCGGCGTCACTCCTGGGCGATCGGGCTCCTCGAGTCGCGGACGTCACCCGGCCCCGCAACGCTTCGTCACCACGACGCGATGCTCGGCACGCTACGCCGGGCCGGTTTCTCTATCGCGATGACCGCCCACGCCTATGCCCTGATCGACAGTTACGTCTACGGATTCGCCCTCCAGGAGGCCGCCCTGCCTTTCGACGGCCCGGAGACGGTCGCCACCGTGGCGGAGCCGATCATGGAACAGTTTCGCGCCGGGGAATACCCGCATCTCGTCGAGCTGGCGACGCAGCACATCCTCCAGCCCGGCTACGACTTCGGCGACGAGTTCGACTTCGGGCTCAACCTGATCCTCGACACACTCAACAGATTGATACCCGATCACGACAGCGTTCTCACGGCCTGACGCGTGAAGACGACCACTACGACGGCAACAAGGCCGAGGCCGCCAGGGCGCTCAACGCCCTATGCAAACGATCACCTACCGGTCGGCGGTGGTGAGAAAGTGTCGATCACCGTTCGGCGAGGATGGTGCGCAATCCGCGCACCGGGGAACGGAAGCGGGCCAAGGCCACGCGGTGCCGAGGTTCCGGTGGCGGCCGTGAGCGGCAGCCGGCCGTTCCGCCGCCAAGACGAGGGCGGCCAACCGGCCGGGGGCCGTATAGGGGTCCGAACCGGTCCATGGCGCCGGCTGGGACGCTGAACCCGATATCGACCATGCCGAGCGGTTCGAAGATCTCCCGCCCGAGGAACTGGCCGAGTGGTTCTTCGGTGACCAGTTCGATGTGGTGGCCGAGCACGTCGAACGACATGCTGTGGTCCACCGTGCGCCCGGCTGGGAGCCCAACGGCAGGGCGGCGATCCGGTCGACCGTTTGGGGCAGGTGATGACGCAGCCGCAGGATGGGGGAGAGCAGTCCCGCGGCTCGATACGCCTCCGACGCCTTATCCTCCTCGAACTCGTATGACAGGCCGGCGGTGTGGGTGAATAGGTGGGCGATCGTGATGTCGGTGGTCACCGGCACCCGGGGTGGGCGGGTTCGTCGTGGATGAGGCGTAGGGACCTGGACGACGTGACCGCCGCCCTGCTGATGGGGATGTCGGCGGCAAGCGCAACACAATTGCGAATGCCTGACCTGGAACAACTCATCCTGGCCAGATCGGCAGGGAGTTCCTCGGCCCGCACGTGCCCCCAGGTCACCCGGGTCAGGCCGCGTTCGGTCGCGATCCGCGCCGCGACGCGGAGCATGTCCAGGTCGGCGTCGACTCCGATCGCCGCGCCGACGTACGGCAGCAGGGGCAGCGTCAGCGAGCCGGGACCGCAGCCCACATCGAGCAGCAGGCCGGTGCCGTCGAGCCTCGCGGTCGCCGCGATGGCGGCAGCCAGCTCGGCCGGGTACGGCACCCGACCGCTGGCGTAATGGCGCGCGCTCCCCGCGGACAGGCTCGGATCCCAGGACCAGCCGAGGTGCTCGTCCGCGCTACCCATCGGCCCATCCTGCCGCCGGTTCCCACCGAGTGGGCCGGAGCTCAGCGCGCCAGGGCGTGTCGTGCTTCGGACAACCCGGCGGCTGAGGACCCGAGGAAGGGTTCGACCAGCTCGCGGTAGCGAGCGGTCATGGTCGCCAGCACCTGCTCGCCCGGGGTGGCCCAGACGTCGGCGTTGAAGATCTCCACCTCGACATCGCCCGCATATCCGGTATCGGCCACCCACGCGGTGATCGTGGCGAAGTCGATGTGGCCGTCACCCATCATCCCCCGCGCCAGGAGGGTGTCGGCGGGCAGCGGGGTGATCCAGTCGCACACCTGGTAGCTCAGGATCCGAGTACTGGCCCGGGCGATCTGGGCCCGCAGCTCCGGGTCCCACCAGACGTGGAAGGTGTCGAGCACCACTCCGACCTGGTCCGGTCGGAACTGCTCGGCGATGTCCAGCGCCTGGCCGAGGGTCGAGACCACCCCGCGATCGGCGGCGTAGATGGGGTTCATCGGCTCGATGCCGAGTGCCACCCCCCGCTCCTCGGCGTGCGGGACAAGCCGAGCGATCGCGTCGGCGGCCCGGGACCGCGCGCCGATCAGATCTCGATCCCCGGCCGGCAGACCGCCGGGAACCAGGCACAGGGTGACCGCTCCGATGGCCGCCGCCTCGTCGAGCGCCCGCAGGTTCTCGGCGTGCGCCGCCTCGATCTGTTCGCGATCGGCAGCGGTGAAGAAGCCACCACGGCACAGGGTCGAGACCCGCAGTCCGGCGTCGGCGAGCCAGGTCCGCGCGGTCTCCACCCCGGCTTCGGCCAGCGGCTCGCGCCAAACGCCGATGCTCGACACTCCTGCGGCCAGACAACCGTCGATCGCCTCACGCAGTGACCAGGCGTTGGTGGTCTTCTGGTTCAGCGAGAGCCGGGAGTCGTTGTGCCCGCTCACGGGGTGATCCCGGCCTGTGCGAGGACCAGCCCCAGCCGGTGCGCGGCCAGCTCGGGATCGGGCAGCAGCCGGGCCGCGTTGGCCAGCTCGAACACCCGCGCCAGGTGCACCGGTGAGCGGGCCGCCTGGAGGCCTCCGACCATGGTGAAGCCGTCCTGATGGCCCGACAGCCAGGCCAGAAAGGCGATACCGGTCTTGTAGTAGAAGGTCGGTGCGGCGAAGACGTGCCGGGACAGTTCCAGGGTGGGCGCGAGTTCCGCACGGTACGTCGTCACGTCCCCGGCGTCGAGAGCGGCCAGCGCGACCGAGGCCGCCGGCGCGATGGCGGCGAAGGCTCCCAGCAAGGCGTCGGAGTGATGGGCGCCGTCACCTTCGATCAGTTCCGGGTAGTTGAAGTCGTCGCCGGTGTAGAGCCGGACGCCCTCGGGCAGCCGGCGGCGCAGCCCGATCTCGTGCTCGGCGGACAGCAGCGACACCTTGACGCCGTCGATCACCGCGGCGTGCGCGTGCAGCAGGTCGACGAAGGTGTCGGTCGCGGTAGCCACGTCGCTGCTGCCCCAGTAGCCGGCTAGGCTCGGATCGAAGGCCTCGCCGAGCCAGTGCAGGATGACCGGCCGGCCGACCTGAGCGAGCACGGCGTCGTAGACCCGGCGATAGTCGTCTGCGTGCCGGGCGACGGCAGCCAGGTGCCGGGACGCCATTACGATGACCTGGGAGCCGGTCGACTCCACGAAGGCGACCTGCTCGGTGTAGCCCGCGATCACCCGCTCCAGTGTCGCCGGTCCGGCGGGCAGGTGGTCGGTTCCGGCGCCGGACGCGATCCGGGCGCCCAGCTCGAGGGCCTGCGCCGCGCTGCGGGAGATCAGCTCCTGCGTCGCCGGCCAGTCCAGTCCCATGTTGCGCTGGGCGGTGTCCATAGCCTCGGCCACGCCGAGGCCGTAGCGGAACAGGTGACGTCGGAACGCCAGGGTCGCCTCCCAATCCACCGCCGCGGGAGCACCGGGCACGTTCTCGCCGAACGGATCGGCCACCACGTGGGCCGCGGCGAACGCGATCCGGCTGGTGAAGCCCTGCGGACGCTCGGCCCACGCGCGTGGAGGGGCGAGTTCGACACTGCGGAGGGTGCCGTCGGACTGGGGGAGCCGGATGGAACCCAGGAGAGTTGCTGACATCGATCAGACCTGCTCGAGCTCGATGCGGCGGCCCAGGTCAGAGGATCGCAGACCGGCCTCGACCAGTTGCAGCCCGCGAACGCCGGCCGCGAGATCGTACGAGTGCGGGCGACCGGCGTCGACGTCGGTCAGGAAGCGCTCCCACTGGGCCCGGAAACCGTTCGGGTACTCATCCAGATCGGGCACCTGCTCCCACTGTCCGCGGAAGTCCTCCTCGGTCGGCAGATCGGGGTTCCAGACCGGCTTCGGGGTCTGTGCGCGCGGTTGGATCCGGCAGCCGAAGAGCCCGGCCACTGCCGATCCGTGGGTCCCGTCCACCTGGAACTCGACCAGCTCGCCGCGGTCCACCCGGACCGCCCAGGAGGAGTTGATCTGAGCGATGATGTCGCCATCCAGCTCGAAGATCCCGTACGCCGCGTCGTCGGCGGTTGCGGAGTAGACCCGGCCCCGCTCGTCCCACCGTTCCGGGATGTGGGTGACGGCCTTCGCGCTGACCGCACGGACGCGGCCGAACAGGTTCTCCAGAACGTAGTTCCAGTGGCAGAACATGTCGAGCACCATGCCGCCGCCATCCTCGGCGCGGTAGTTCCAGCTGGGTCGCTGGGAGGGGATGACGTCTCCCTCGAACACCCAGTATCCGAACTCCCCGCGGACCGACAGGATCCGGCCGAAGAAGCCGAGATCGATCAATCGCTTGAGCTTCAGCAGGCCCGGCAGATAGAGCTTGTCGTGCACGACGCCGGTGATCACGCCTGCCGCCTCCGCCGCGGCGACCAGCTCGAGGCCGTCGGCGACGCTTTCTGCGATCGGCTTCTCGGTGTAGATGTGCTTGCCCGCCGCGATCGCGCCGAGGATGGCGCCCTTGCGAGCGGAGGTGACCTGGGCGTCGAAGTAGATCTGCGCCGTGGGGTCGGCCAGCGCCTCGTCGAGATCGGTCGTCCAGTCCTCGACGCCATGCTTCTTGGCGAGCTCGGCCAGCTTCTCCGCGCTGCGGCCGACGAGGACGGGCTCGACGATGATCCGGTCGTCGCCGACATGGACCCCGCCGGCGTCACGGATCGCCAGCACGGAGCGGACCAGGTGCTGCCGATACCCCATCCGTCCGGTGACGCCGTTCATGATCACCCTGATCGTCCGCTCCGCCATCGCTGCTCCCTTGCTCGTGTGATATAGAGACGTAAGCGCTTAACGAAAGCGCTTACGTCAGCGTACGCTAGGATAGGGTGACGGTGCAACCACGGCTCGGCGTGGTATTCAGGAGGAGCGGATGACCAGCGGTGCGACCACGTTGCGGCTGGCCGACGTCGCGGAAGCGGCGGGCGTCTCACTGGCCACGGCGTCGCGCTCCCTGCGCGGGCTGACCGGGGTCAGCGACGCGGTCGCCGCCCGGGTTCGCAAGACCGCAGAGGATCTCGGCTACGTGGTCAATACCCACGCCCAGACGCTGGCCGGTGGCACCACCTCGATCGCGGGTCTGATCGTGCATCAGATCGACGATCCGTACTTCACCGAGATCGCCGCCGGCGTGGTGCAGGCGGCGGAGGAGCGCGGACTCATCGTCCAGGTGGCGCACTCGGGGCGCGATCCGTTCCGGGAGCTGAAGCAACTACGGTCGCTGGCCGCCCAGCGGGCCCGGGCCATCATCGTGGCGGGCTCGGGCTACGTCGATCCCCAGGCCGAAATCGAGGCCCGGCGGCTGTTGGCGACCTATCAGCGCAACGGCGGCCGCGTCGCCGTGATCGGACGGCACCAACTGGGCGTGGACGCGCTGCTCCCCGACAACCGCGGCGCCGCCGTTGCGGTCGCGCGACACCTCGTGGACCTGGGGCACCGCGACGTGGCGGTGATCTCGGGTCCGGAGTCGCTGACGACCGTCCAGGATCGTCAGGGTGGCGCTCTGGAGGTGTTCGCGGACGCGGGCGTCCGGTGCCACGTGGTCCCGACCGACTTCACCGCCGAGGGTGCTGGTCCGGCCGCGGTGGAGGCGCTGACTCGCGAGCCGGGCACGACTGCGGTCCTTGCGCTGAACGACTCGATGGCGATCGCGATCCTGGTCACGCTGCGCCGGCTGGGGGTGTCGGTGCCCGGTGACGTCTCGGTGGCCGGCTTCGACGACGTGGCGGTCGCCGAGCTGCTCTATCCGAGCCTCACAACCGCCCGGTTCCCGCTCGTCCAGATGGGCCGGGAAGCCCTGGATCTCGCGACCCGGCCCCCGGCCAGCCGCCCCCGTCGCAAGTCGGTTCCCGCCGAGCTGATGGTCCGCGAGTCCACCGGCACCCCTCGCCCCGGCGCCCTGGTCCTCCCTACCTGATCGCCGCGTCCGCTGAGCTCGTCGACGGGCCGCGCCGAGGTCGGCCGGCGTGCACTGGGGCCCTCGAAGGACCGTTGAGCCGCGCCCGCGAGCACCTCGCTCCTCTCCCGCGGATCTGCACCCCCATCGATGGGTGCGAATCCGGCGAGCAGGGGTGCAGGGCCCACGGGCGGGGTGCACGGCCCACGGGCGGGGTGCAAAGGCCCACGAGCGGGGTGCAGATCTGCGCAAGGGGTGCAGATGCTGGCGCGGGGGAGCAGATGCTGGCGGGGGAGCGGGCTCGGTTCCGTGGATGTGGCCGCCCGGCCGACGACTGACCGCGGACCCTGCCGAACGCCGCGACGACATCACGACCCAAGTCCCTCAACACCCCAACGAAAGCGCTTGCGCAATCGCTTACGTTCTCCTAGAGTGGGGTTTCAGAGGTCGACAGTCGTCAGGCAGTGACCACGGGCAAGGACCTCGAGATCCAGTCTCGAGCCCGCGACCGCCCCGTCGATTGACACCCAGCTGGCCAGGCCCCTACTGTGCCAGAAAACGTTTTCACATCAACGAAGAGGAGAAAACAATGGCCCTGTCGCGTAGGCAGTTCCTGATCGGCGCCGGGCTTGCTGCCGCAGCGACCACCGCAGGTCTCGCGGGCTGCGCCCCGGGCTCGGGTGGTGGCGGCACCAGCGGCGGCGCGACGGACCTCGCGCTCGCCTGGTGGGGCAACCCGACGCGCAACAAGAACACTCAGGCTGTGATCGATCTTTACATGAAGAGCAATCCAAATGTGAAGATTACCCCCCAGCCGGGAGACTTCGCCAGCTACTGGGACAAGCTGGCCACGCAGACGGCCGGCGGCACGGCCCCGGACATCATCCAGATGGACATGGCCTACATCTCCGAGTACGGCAATCGGGGCGCGCTGCTGGACCTGGCCAAGTACGGTGTGGACACGTCGAAGTTCATCGAGGGCACGGTCGACTCGGGGAAGATCAACGACGTCTTGGTCGGTGCCAATGCCGGCATCAACAGCTTGGTGATCATGGCCAACCCGAAGATCTTCGAGAAGGCCAAGATGGACATCCCGGACGACACCACGTGGACCTGGGATGACGCGATGAACGTTTCGGCCGAGGTGGCCACGAAGGCGGGAGTGCCGTTTGGCCTGTCGGGACTCTTCGGCTCGGACGTGACCCTCGGCACCTGGCTGCGCCAGCACGGCAAGGAGCTGTTCGTCGACAAGGGTCTGGGCTTCGACGCCGCGGACGCGCAGAGTTGGCTCGACCTGATGGTGAAGTTCGAGAAGGCGGGCGCGATCGGCTCGGCTCAGCAGATCAGCGAGGAGGGTAGCGGGAGCTCGGGCAAGGCGCTGGCCGAGAGCGCGCTGGTGGTTGGCAATGCCGGCATGATGGTCTCGAACTCGAATCAGCTGGAAGCCATCACGGCAGCAGCCGGCGGTACGCAGATGAAGTTGCTGCGGCTGCCCAGCCTGACCGGGAAGGCGACTGACCGGAAGGCCTGGTACAAGGCGAGCATGCTCTGGTCGGCATCGGCCAAGTCAAAGAACCCAGAGGCCGCCGCTGGTTGGATCAACTGGTGGATCAATTCACCGGAGGCTGCCGACATAGAGCTGGCCGAACGCGGCATCCCGGCGAACAGCGATCTCCAGCAGCACATCAAGGCCAAGCTGTCGCCGGCCCAGCAGGCGGTCAGCAAGTTCATCGTCGACATCAAGCCGGAACTGGGTCAGACGCCGATCGCGCCGCCGCCCGGCGGTGGCAAGCTCGGGGACGTGTTGTTCCGGTACGCGACCGATGTCTTGTTCGGGCGGTCCAGCACGGCAGACGCCGCTCAGAAGTTCGTGGACGAGATGAAGTCGAACCTGCAGGGCTGATGAGATGAGCGCGATCTCTGAACTCTCCCATCTGAAGGTCAACAAGGCTCGAACAGCGGAGGAGAAGGCGGCCCGGCGGAAGGAGGCGTCCCGGGACAACAAGGCAGGGTACCTGTTCCTGCTGCCGTGGTTGATCGGGCTGGTCGTGATCACCATCGGTCCGATGATCGCCTCGCTGTACCTGTCGTTCACCAATTACAGTCTGATCCAGGCGCCGAAGTGGATCGGCCTGCAGAACTACGTCCGGATGCTGGGTGACGATCGGCTGCACCACTCGCTGAAGGTCACGTTCATCTACGTGTTCGTCGGGGTCCCGCTGCAGCTGATCTTGGCGCTGGCTCTCGCCCTTCTGCTGGACAAGGGGATGCGTGGACTGGCGTTCTATCGTTCCGTGTTCTATCTGCCGTCGATGCTCGGTGGCTCGGTCGCCATCGCGTTGATGTGGCGGCAGATGTTCGGCACGGACGGGCTGGTCAACCAGATCCTGCGGCTGCTCGGATTCGATGCGACCATCGGTTGGATCTCCGATCCGAAATACGCCCTCTGGACGATCATCCTCCTGCACGTGTGGACGTTCGGTTCGCCGATGGTGATCTTCCTCGCTGGGCTGCGTCAGATCCCAGGCATGTACTACGAGGCCGCTTCGGTGGACGGGGCGACCCGGTGGACGAAGTTCATCAAGATCACCCTGCCATTGCTGTCGCCGATCATCTTCTTCAACCTGGTGCTGCAGCTGATCGGTGCCTTCCAGTCGTTCACCCAAGCCTTCATCGTGTCCAACGGGACGGGCGGCCCGGCCGACTCGACGCTGTTCTACTCGCTGTACCTGTACCAGCGTGGCTTCGGCCAGTTCCAGATGGGCTACGCGGCGGCGATGGCCTGGCTGCTCGTGGTCATCGTCGGAGCCTTGACCGCGATCAACTTCTTCCTCTCCAAGTATTGGGTGTTCTACGATGACTGAGACTCAGTTCCAGGCCGAAACCACGCCGCCTCAGGTCGGCATCACCCCTCCCGCGGCGAGGGACTACGACGGAAGGTCGGCGGGAGCCTCGCGGGTCCGGTCGGTGTTGAGGCACCTGCTGCTGATCGCCGCCAGCTTCGTGATGATCTATCCGCTGCTGTGGCTGGTGGTGTCCTCGTTCCGACCCACCGACGTCATCTTCCGCACTCCGGGGCTGTGGCTCAACGGCCTCGTGCTGGACAACTACACCAACGGTTGGTTCGCGCTGAGTCAGCCGTTCGGTCACTACATCATCAACTCCGCGATCGTCGTGATCGGGGCCGTGGCCGGCAACCTGTTCGCCTGCTCGCTGGCCGCCTATGCCTTCGCCCGGCTGAGGTTCCGGTTCAAGACCGTGTTGTTCTCGATCATGCTGGTCACGGTCATGCTGCCGATCCACGTCGTGCTCGTGCCCCAGTACATCTTGTTCAACAATCTCGGCTGGGTGAACACGTTCGTCCCGCTGATCCTGCCGAAGTTCCTGGCCACCGACGCCTTCTTCGTGTTCTTGATGGTGCAGTTCATCCGCGGCATTCCCCGTGAGCTGGACGAGGCGGCACGGATCGACGGCTGCGGTCACTGGCGGATCTTCTCCCGGGTGATCATGCCGCTGATGGGTCCGGCCCTCGCTACCGCGGCCATCTTCACCTTCATCTGGACCTGGAGCGACTTCTTCACCCCGCTGATCTACCTGACGGATCCGAACTCCTACACGGTTCCGGTCGCCCTCCGGTCCTTCCTGGATGCCACCGCAGGCAGTAACTGGGGAGCCATGTTCGCCATGTCGGTGGTCACCCTGATCCCTCTGTTCCTGGTGTTCCTCTTCGGCCAGCGTTTCCTGGTCAAGGGCATCGCCACCACCGGCGGGAAGTAGGTCACGGTCAACCTCGGGCACTCCTCTCCCGAGGTGCGCAGCGCCCACCATCCGGTTGTCCTACCGGGCGGTGGGCGCTTCGTGGTGGTCAGGGCGGTGCCGGTGGCGATCAGCTCCGCGGCGCAGGACCGGTGCTGCCTCGACGCTCGATCCGAGGCCGGAAGTACAGCGGGCGACCGGCCCGGCGATGGTTCAGCAGGTCGCGCATCCGCAGCCACGCCTGCTCGCCCAGCTCCGCGACCGGGACCGAGGCGGTGGTCAGCGGCGGGCTGGTGTATCGGGCGAACGGGATGTCGTCGAAGCCGACGATCGACACCTGCTCGGGCACCCGGACGCCGCGCTCGCCGAGCGCACTCATCAGACCCATGGCGACGAGGTCGTTGAAGGCCAGCACCCCAGTCACTCTACGGCTCAGCACGGCGCTGACGGCGTCGTACCCGTCGCTGAAGCTGACGCCGCACGGGATGATATCGGCCGTCACCTCCGGATGCGCGGCCAGGAAGTCCTGCACCGCGGCGACACGCGCCGCGTTCGACGCGCTGCGCGGAGCACCGGCGAGGAAGATCAACGCGCGGTGGCCGTCGTCGTAGAGCAACTCGAGCAGCTCGCCCAGGGCGGTCCGGTGGTCGGTCGCGATGACCGGCGTGCCGGATCCGGCAACCTCGCGATTCACCAGGACCACCGGTGCGAGCTCGGCCAGCAGGGGAGCCAGGTCGGCCTCCGGCATCCGTGGAGCGCAGAGCACGACACCGTCGCACCGCCGGCGCGTCTCCACGGCGAGGATACGCTCGTCGGCCACGGACTCCGCGGAATCGGCGATCAGCACATGGTAGCCATCGTGCGCAGCGGCGCGGCTGAGCCCGCGCAGCACGCCCTGGAAGGTCGGATTCTCCAGATCCGGTACGACCACGGCCACGGTATTGGTCTTGCCGAGCACGAGGCTGCGGGCCAGCGGGCTCGCCGAATAGTGCAGCTCGGTCGCCGCGGCCCGCACCCGCTCCGCGAGAGCCTGGTCCACGGTGACGTTGCCGTTCATCACCCGGGACACGGTCGCCGGCGAGACGCCCGCGCGAGCGGCGACGTCGCCGATCGTGGGCGGTCGTCCGCGTTTGGCGGCAGCCATGGTGCTCCTCACCCCCCTTCGCGGTGCCGGTCCGGCACCGGGTCGGCGCGGTTGATCACCGAGTGTGCCGCATGTGGCGTGGCGACGTCGCGAACGCGTCCGAATCGGCGCTCATCGACCCGGCTCGAACCATCCCACCGGCTTGTCCCGGCGTTCGGGTCCGACCCGCGGATGCTCCTGCTCGGGATCAGGGCTCGCCCAGGCGACCGCATTGGCGATCACCCGGCGGACGTGCGGATCGCGATAGATCGGGTACTCCTCGTGCCCCGGGGCGAAGTAGAAGATCTTGCCTCGGCCGCGCCGGAACGTCACCCCCGATCGGAAGACCTCGCCACCGGCGAAGCTGGAGACGAACACGACCTCATCGACCTGCACGATGTCGAACGGCTCGGCGTACATCTCCGAGTCCGGGATGATCACCGGGCTCGGCACCTGGTCGGTGATCGGATGGTGCGTGGAGGTCGTCCACAGCAGCTCACGGTCGCCGTGGCGGAAGCCGGAGCTACGACACGAGCTGCCGATCAGGGCACGGAACGGTTTGGAGTTCAGCGACGAGTGCAGGGCGATCAGACCCATCCCGGCCTGCACCCGTTCCCGGACGGCCTCGGCCCAGCGGTCCTCGACCTGGTCCTGGATCGCGTGACCCCACCACACCAGGACATCGGTGCGGTCCAGCAGCCCCCCGCCCAGACCCTGATCGGGTTGGTCCTGAGTCGCGGTGGCCACGGTGAAGCTCGGATCGGCGCCGAGTCCGGCCGCGACGGCGCCGTGAATCCCCTCGGGATAGACCGCCGCGATCTCGGGCTGGTGTCTCTCGTGGTGGTTCTCCGACCACACAGTCACGCGTACGGTCACGGCCGGCTCCTCGGGTCGGTGCGGATGGGGTCGTCGTGGATCGGATCGCTCATGATCTCAGACCGCCAGCACGTCGGGCCGGGCACGACCAGCGACGGTCAGAGTGGGCCACGCCGGGTCGACGGTGAGCACCTGCAGGCCGTCGGAGGTCAGCAGCACGGTGTCTTCGACCTTCGCCCCCTGGCCGGTGGGGTTCCAGGCGAACGCCTGACCGAGGACGACGGGATCGCCGGCCTCGGCGCTCGCCCGCGGATCGCGACCGGCATAGCCGGCGGCGCCGCCCTGGTGATGCCGGGTCCACTCCTCGGCATCGAAACCGTTGCCGGCGTACGCCGCGCAGCCGTCGGCGAAGACGTCGGCGATGGTGAGACCGGGCACGCACGCGTCGAGGAACGCAGCCTCCACCGCGAGGATCCGCCGGTGCGCGTCGGCCTCCTCGTCCGTCGGTGCACCGAAGACGACTGTCCGGCTGAGGTTGACGATCAGTCCGTGCCGGCGCGCGCACACCACGACCAGGGCGCGACGTCCGAGCGTCGCCTCGGTCGGCAGCGGATGGCGCACCAGCTGGCGGGAGGCGCCGCCGACGAGCACCACCAGCGGCTCCGCGCCGAGGTCGACGATCCCGGCGGTGACCTCGGCGGCCAGCTGCCGCTCGGTCCGTTCGGGACGGGCGGTCCGCAGCACGCAGGTGAGCAGCCTGGCCGTCTCCTTCGACAGGGTGCGGTAGCGGGCGGTCTCCTGCGGCAGGAGGGGAACTCGGAGTCTGCGCAGATCCTCGGCCACGTCATCCTCGGAGATGGTGCGCCCGGTCTGGGGCACCGGCAGCGGCCGGTACCAGGGAACGGCTTCCACCGCGATATCGGCAGGCAGCTCCTCGCGGCTCAGCCGGTCGCTCTCGTTGTCGGTGGTCAGCAACCGGTCCCCGTCCCGACCGGCGACGACCACCGCGATCGGTGGAGCGGCCAGGCTGACGTGCGTTCGAGCACCGTCAAGGTACCAGCTCAGTGTCGTGGATGACCGGAGGATGAGCCGGTCCGCGCCGACACGGTCCAGCAGCGCTATCAACCGCCCGCGCTTCACCGCCCGGTCGGTGGCATCCGGCGACGGCGTCGGCAGCGACATGGGTCTCCTCGGGAAACGGTGCTGGGAAACGATTTCTCGGACATCTTTGCAAGGGCATCCGGACGCGGTCAAGCCTGTCTCGAAAGCGCTTGCGTCAGGTGGACCGGATCGCTTGCCGTGCGTCGAGGCGGCGGGGTATGGTGTGAGAAATCGTTTTCTCGCACACTCCAGGAGTGTCATGTCTTCAGTCGGTCGTCGCCGTTACGCGTTGGTGGGCACGGGATCGCGGGCTCGGATGTACCTTGCTGCGCTGCAGGGCAGTCACCACGACGTCGGCGAGGTGGTCGCCTTGTGCGATCCCAATCCTGTGCGGATGGAATTCTATCGGCGCCAGCTCGAGTTGGGCGACGTGCCGACCTACGCCCCGGACGCGCTGGACAGCCTGTTCGCCGATACCCGTCCGGACTGCCTCATCGTCACCTCGCCGGACCACACCCACGACATCTACATCACCGCTGCGTTGGACCGCGGGCTCGACGTCGTCACCGAGAAGCCGATGACAATCGACCCTGAGCGGTTGCGCCGGATCGTCACCAGCCTGGAGTCCTCCGACGGTGATCTCACGGTCACCTTCAATTACCGCTACTCGCCGCGCAACTCCGTGGTCAAGGAGTTGCTGGCCGCGGGGGCGATCGGCGATGTCACCTCCGTGCACTTCGAGTGGCTGCTGGACACCTCCCACGGCGCGGACTACTTCCGTCGGTGGCACCGGCTGAAGGACCGTTCCGGTGGCCTGCTGGTGCACAAGTCGACCCACCACTTCGACCTCGTCAATTGGTGGCTGGGAGACGTGCCCAGCCGGGTGTACGCGCGGGGCGGCCTGAAGTTCTACGGCGCCGACAATGCCCGCGCCCGCGGGCTCGCGCCGCGGCCCAGGCTGAGCCGCCACCAGCCGGCCGGCAGCGATCCGTTCCGGCTCGACCTGGCCGCCGATCCGCTGCTCAGATCGCTCTACCTCGACGCCGAGCACGTCGACGGCTACCAGCGCGACCAGGACGTCTTCGGCACCGGCATCACCATCGAGGACTCCCTCAGCCTGTTGGTCGACTACGCCGGTGGACCTCAGCTGACCTACTCGCTCACCGCCTTCTCCCCCTGGGAGGGGTACCGGGTGGCCTTCAACGGCACCGAGGGTCGGCTCGAACTCGAGGTTGTGGAGCGCGGCTGGGTGCGCTCGGCCGCCGACCAGCATGACGGCAAGGCCGTGGTCGATCCGAGCGCGGTGCACGACGCAGACACCGCGGCCGACGAGCTACGGCCGGTCGGCGAGCGAGTCGTGCTCCAGAAGCATTGGCAGCGGGCCGAGGAGATCGCCATCCCGGCCGGGATCGGGGGTCACGGCGGCGGCGATGCGATGCTGCTCGACGATGTGTTCCGCGGGCCGGGATCGGACCCGCTGGGACGCGCTGCGGGCTACCTCGATGGTGTCCGCAGCGTGATCGTGGGCATCTCCGGCAACGTCAGTCTCGCCGAGGGGCGGCCCGTCGACACTGCTGAGTTCGGGCTCGCCCTGCAGGCCGATCCGATCGCGGCCGGGTCCCGATGAAGGTCGTCGTCACCGGCGGCAGTGGACGGCTCGGCCGCAGCGTGGTCGCCGGACTCGCCGAGCGCGGCCACGAGGTGATCTCGCTGGACCGGGTCAGCGGTCCCGAGCGGCACGGGGTGATCCAGATCGAGGTCGACCTGACCGACGCCGCGGCGGCCGACGCCGCCTTCGACGCCGTGCGACCGGAGGGGGTGGTCCACCTGGCCGCGATCGCGACGCCGTTCAGCGCACCGGAGACCGTCATCTGGGACACCAATACCGCGGTGGCGTTCCACGTGCTGCAGGCGGCGGTGAGCCACGGGGCCACCCGGGTGCTCGCCGCCTCCAGCCCGACCCCGCTGGGCTACGGCAACCCGCAGGGCTGGTTGCCGGCCTACCTGCCGATCGACGAGAACCATCCCCTGCGGCCCTGGAACGCGTACGCGCTGTCCAAGATCACCATCGAGTCGATCGTGGCGATGTTCGCTGCACAGCAGGGCTCTGCGGTGGCGCTGGGCTCGTTCCGGCCGTGCTTCGTGCTGTCACCGGACGAGTGGCGCGGGGCGCCCACCCAGCAGGGCCACACCGTGGCCGAACGGCTGGCCGACCCGACCTTGGCGGCCGTCTCGCTGTTCAACTACGTCGACGCGCGAGACGCGGCAGCCTTCGTCGACGTCTGGCTCCGCGGCGCCCATGAACTGCCACCCGGCGAGACGTTCTTCGTCGGTGCCGCGGACGCCCTCGCGCTGGCCCCGCTGTCCGAGCTCATCCCGAGGTTCCTGCCCGGCACGGAGGAGCTCGCCGCCGGGCTGACCGGCACCGCGCCGGCCTTCTCGGTCGCCAAGGCCGAGCGGCTGCTCGGCTGGCGTCCGGAGCGCAGCTGGCGCACCGAGCTCAGCGTCTCGATCCCGTCCACCTCGATCCCAGTCGGAGCCTGATCATGAATCTCGACGGAGTGCTGTTCTTCCCGATCACCCCCTTCAACGCCGTGGGCGAGGTGGACGCCGGTCTGCTGAAGGAGCACGTCGCCGGCCGGCTCGAGCACGCGCCCGGCGCGGTGTTCGCGGCCTGTGGCACCGGGGAGTTCCACGCCTTGTCCGCCGGCGAAGTGGGCACCGTCGTCGCGGCGGCGGTGTCGGCCGCCGGTGGCCGGAGCCCGGTGTTCGGTGGCGCCGGGGGTCCGCTCGGTCACGCCGTGGCCTGCGCCAAGGGCGCTGCGGATGCGGGTGCCGAGGGCCTGCTGGTGCTGCCGCCCTATCTGGTCAAGGCACCGGCCGACGGGTTGGTCCGGTACGTCGAGACGATCGCCGAAGCGTCCGAGCTGCCGCTGGTGGTCTACCACCGTGCGAACGCCCAGCTGTCGCCGGCCACCATGACTCGACTCGCCGCCCACCCGAAGGTGATCGGGTTCAAAGACGGGGTCGGTGACATCGGCACCACCCAGCTGGTGGTGCTGGCGGTTCGCGACACCGGTCGGGAGGACTTCTTGTTCTTCAACGGTCTGCTGACCGCCGAAGTGACCCAGGCGGCGTACCGGGCGATCGGAGTGCCGCTGTACTCATCGGCGGTCTTCGCCATGGCGCCGGAGATCGCCAACGGCTTCTATGCCGCTTACACCGACGGCGACGAGGCCCGGCGCGAGGAACTGCTGCGCGAGTTCTACCGCCCGCTGGTGGCGCTGCGCGACCAGGTACCCGGTTACGCCGTCTCGTTGATCAAGGCCGGCGTGCGGCTCGGCGGTCTCCCGGTGGGTGGCGTCCGTGCGCCGCTGGTCGATCCGACGCCCGAACACGAGCGGGCGCTCGCCGAGCTGCTGGCCCGGGGCCGGGAGCTGGTCGGAGCGTGAGCGACGAGCCGGTGATCGAGTCGATCACCACCCGACTGATCACCCGGCCCCTGGTGCGGCCGTGGGGCAACGACGTACCCGAGCTGCATGCCATCGTCGTCGAGATCAGCGCCGGATCGCTGTCTGGGCAGGGCTTCAGCTGGACCCCGACCATCGGGGCCCGGGCCGTCCAGGCCCTGATCGACGACGACATCACCAGCTTCGCGGTCGGCCGAGCCGCCCGTCCGGAGGTGCTGTGGGACGACGCTTGGCGCCATCTGCACGAGGCGGGCGGGGGCGGCATCACGACCATCGCTCTCGCCGGGCTGGACCTCGCACTGTGGGATCTCCGGGCGCGGGCGGCCGGTGTCGGTGTGAGCGAGCTGCTCGGTGTGCGCCGGCGCAGCGTGGCCGCGTACGGCAGTGGGGTGAACCTGCACTACTCCCTCGAGGAGCTGCGCGAGCAGGCGAGACGCTGGGTCGCCGCCGGGTACGCCGGGGTCAAGATCAAGGTCGGCAGCCCGGAGCTGGATCGTGACGTCGAGCGCGTCGCGGCCGTCCGGGAGATCATCGGACCGGGGCGATGGCTGGCCGTGGACGCGAATCAGCGGTGGGAGGTCCCGGCCGCGGAGCGGGGCGTCCGCGCCCTGGAGCGGTTCGATCTGCACTGGATCGAGGAACCGCTCCGGGCCGACGATCTGAACGCGTACCGGTACCTGCGGACCAAGATCGCGACTCCGCTGGCGTGCGGGGAGAACCTGCATACGGCGTACCGGTTCTCCGAGTTCATCGCCGCCGACGCCGTCGACATCGTTCAGCCCAACGTGATCCGGGTCGGCGGTCTCACGCCGTTCCTGCGGATCGCCCAGCTCGCCCGGACCGCCTCGCGGACCCTTGCCCCGCACCTGCTGCCGGATCTCTCCGCACAGATCGCGTTCGCCCTTCCCGACCCTGTCTGGGTGGAGGAGGTCGAGGACGCCGATCTGCAGCGACTAGGTTTCGTCACCGGGTCTACTCCGGTCGAGCGCCGCGGCGCCGAGCTCGTCCTGGCCGAGAACGTCGCGGGGTTCGGCCTGGACTTCGGGTGACCGGCCGCGGACCCGCGCCTTCCGTGACCCCCGCCCCTGACCCGCACGGATCCCACCGAACCGAGGAGAACCACCCGATGTCCGTCATCATCCAGGATCTGGAGACCGTCGTCGCGGCAGCCGAGGCCGCCTCGCCCGCGGTGGCCCGCGCCACCGACGAGGAGCGCGCCGGCTGGCTCGAGGCGATCGCCGACGCCCTCGACGCGGCGGCCGACGAGCTCGTCCCCATCGCCGTGGCCGAGACGCACCTGCCGCAGGCCCGGTTGACCGGAGAGGTGGCCCGGACCACGGGTCAGCTGCGGCTCTTCGCCGAGGTGGTGCGCGACGGCGCCTACCTGGAAGCGGTCATCGACCACGCCCGACCTGATGCGACGCCCCCGCAGCCGGACCTGCGTCGGTTGCTGGTGCCGCTCGGCCCGGTGGCGGTGTATTCGGCGAGCAACTTCCCCTTCGCCTTCAGTGTGGCCGGCGGCGATACCGCCTCCGCTTTGGCGGTCGGCTGCCCGGTGGTGGTGAAGGCGCACTCCGGACACGTCGAGCTGTCCCGGCGGACGGCGGAGATCGTCACCGGCGCTCTGGCGGAGGCCGGCGCGCCCGAGGGCACCTTCGGGCTCGTCGAGGGCTTCGACGCCGGACGTGCGCTGGTCCAGCACCCGGCGATCAAGGCCGCCGCGTTCACCGGCTCGCTGCACGGTGGCCGTGCGCTGTTCGACCTGGCCTCCGGCCGTCCCGCCCCGATCCCGTTCTATGCCGAGCTGGGCAGCATCAACCCGGTCGTCATCACGCGGCAGGCCATCGCCGCGTCCGGCGACCAGTTGGCCGCCGGCCTGGTCGGGTCGTTCACCCTGGGTGCGGGCCAGTTCTGCACCAAGCCCGGGGTGGTCCTGGTCCCCGCCGGCACCGGCTTCGAGTCGGTGGTCGCGGCGGCCGCGGCCGGCGCGTCACCCGCCCCGCTGCTGAACCAGCGGATCGAGGACGGTTTCCACACCGGGCTGCAGGCCCTGCTGGGGCACGGTGCTGTCGAGGTCATTGCGCGTCAGCCCGACCAAGGTCCGGACGCCCCCGGTCCGACCGTGCTGGCCACCGACGCGTCGGCCGTCCTGGCCGACCCGGACACGCTGCTGGCCGAGTGCTTCGGGCCGGTGACCCTGTTGATCCGGTGTGCCGACGAGCAGGAGTGTTTCTCGGTGCTGCGCACCCTCGAAGGCTCGCTGACCGCGACCGTGCATGCGGCGGAGGGGGAGGACGTCGCAGAGCTGGCGACGACGCTCGCGGCGATCGCAGGACGGGTATTGTTCGGCGGCTGGCCGACCGGTGTCGCCGTCACGTGGTCCCAGCAGCACGGCGGCCCGTGGCCCGCAACCACCTCCATCCACACCTCGGTCGGGGCCAGCGCCGCCCGCCGTTTCCAGCGCCCGCTCGTGTTCCAGGACGCACCCGAGTCGGTACTGCCGGCGGCGCTGCGGGAGGCGAATCCGCTCGGCATTCCGCGGCGGGTGGACGGCCGGCTGGTCTAGCGTCCGCCGACCGCGCCCCGGGATCCCGACCCCGATCAACTCGGGAGGGTCACGGCCAGGAGATCCTCAAGGCCATGCCGAACACGGTCGGCGGTGAGATCGGGGCGTCGTGGGGCCACCGGGGCGAGGATGTGCGCAGGGTCGGGCAGGAAACCGAGGATGTCGGCGACCACCCAGAAGCGAGCGGCGTCCGGATCGGGGTCGAGGCGGCCCCCCGCGCGGAGGTACGCGTCGCGGAACGACGCTGCGTCGCCGACGGTGTGCATCATGGCGAAGTCGGCGCAGAGGTGGGCCACGTCGAGATCGGGCGGTCCGAGAGACGTCTCGGCCCAGTCGATCAGCCCGGTGATCGTGTCGCCGTCCCAGAGCAGGTTGCCGAAGTGGAAGTCGCGGTGCAGGAGCCCGGAGGCGGTGGCCGGTGGTCCGTCGAACCACAGCTCCAGCGCGCGTCGCCACAGGTCCGGCCATCGAGCCCACGTCGGGACCTCGGGCTCCGGCGGCAGCCGGAACGAGAGCGGCGGCGGTCTCTGGTCAGGCGGCACCGGTTGATCGTGGACATCGACGGCCAGCCGAGCGAGAGCCCTGACGGCTCGGGGGCCGAGCGGGTCGAGGCGCACGCGGCCTTGCCGCCACGTCAACAGGTCGACGGGTCCGCCGGCGCCATCGACATCGCATCCGACCAGCCGCGGCACGGGCAGCGTGGACTGGGCCAGCAGTTGACATGCGAGAGCCTCGCGTCGGACGTGGTCGCGACCGACCGCACCCCAGACCTCCGGGTGGGACC
>DASTGF010000041.1:0-2819 GCA_035719255.1 Microlunatus sp.
AGGACCAGCGCGACATAGCGGTCGACAGCCGTACCGACGGTCAAACCTGGACGCAGTCGACTCCCGGCCGGTACGACCGCCAGGGTTGCGACACCGTGGTCGTGGCCACCGTCCGCGAACGTGCCCTCGCTGCCTGTCGGACACCCCGAGACGTGTCGGCGGGCTCCGTGGGGACGTCGCCCCTCGCCGCGGAGGGCTGCTGTCACATTTCGATTGCGGCGGCAGCCTCCCATCACGTTGGTGCCGTCGGTCCGCACCGGCGAGATGAGCCCGAAGATGTTGCCGTCGGGATCGAGCAGGTAGCCGACCCGACCGATGCCCTGCATGTCCGCCAACGGCAGCGCCTCGGTGCCGCCGAGGTCGAGCCCCTTCTGGAACACCTCGTCTACGGCTCCGTCGACGCCGACGACGACATCGCAGCCGTTGACGGGGGCTCCCCGCTCCGGCCCCGGTCCTCGGCGCTGCGTGAGTCCGCCGTTGATGCCGTTTCCGGGCGCGTTCAGGCCGATCGAACCTTCACCAGTGTCGATGGCCCAGTACGGCATGTCGCCGAACTGGGTGAACGTCCAGCCGAAGAGTTCCCCGTAGTAGTCGATGAGCACCTGCGGCTCGGACGCATGGATTTCGAAGTGCACAACCAGGTTCGACACGAAACCTCCCTCGCCCCCAGCCACTCAAAGCTACACCGAGCTCCGTCCGAGCCCAGCAACTCGACGCCGCGCCTCGGCCTTCGCCAGCACCCGTCCGTTAGCGCCGCATCGACCAACGGCCCCGCGTCATCGCGGTTGGAGCGGCGAAGTCTCGGTCTTCGCGGACCTTAGTCATGCTCGCGCTGGGCCTGACCAGCCGCTGGGCCGTTCTCACACGGCGAGATGGATGCGTTCGGCCGGTCCGTTCGTCGGCCCCGAACTGTGGACTGCCAAATCCTCTGTCATCTGCTGACCACGCTTTTTGGCACCGTTGAAGCCGGGATCGAGCGCGATCGCCCGAGCAGGGTGCCAAATAGCGTCGCGAATTGATGCCGAATAGCGTGGCAGACGACAATGACGGTCACGAGGTGGTTGTCGACACCGGACACATCGTGAATTGTGGTGTCATAGCCCAACAAAGGCCTCGGCGGTTGATCTGTTCGATCCTCGCCTTGATCCTAATGGTCGGCCTAGTCGTCATCTTCGCGTCCGCGGCCTTCGCGGCGGTCGAGACCCGACGCTGATCGGCGCGGCCCCGCCCCCGACCGAAGGAAGCAGAGACGGGTCAGTGAGACGATGCGGAAACGGTTGGCCGGAGCGGTCGTCGGTTGAACACCTCGGCCGACAGTGAGGGCAATCCAGCGGTGGAGAAGGGACGGGACGATGGCGAGTACCCGGGCGGTGCGATGGCTGGACCAGCCCGAGGACCACGACTACCCAGCAGCCGCCTCGTACTTGGCCCTGGTGGCACCTCCGGACGAGGTCGACAGGCTGGTGGCCGCATTGAGGGCGGCCGGATCGACCACGTTCAAGGCCAAGGACATTCTTCGGGCGGCCACCCTGGCCCTGCTGCCGGTCGACAACCCCCACGTGGCCTCGGACATGAAGAAGATCCGGGACGGAAGGGCGCTCTCACCGATCCTGCTGGTCCGCGGTGAGCTGACCACCGGGATCGCTCTGCAGGTCGCCGACGGCTACCACCGGGTTTGCGCCAGCTACCACACGGACGAGAACACCGATATCCCCTGCCGGCTCACGCCGACGGGCCGGTGGACTTCCGCGCGCCGGCCCGCTGACCGGCCGCATACCAGGGCCAACCGTCGTCCCCCACCATCACGCAGCGAGAGCCTTGTCAGGTTCGGTCCCGTCCGCGTCCTAACGTAGTGGGATGGTGCAGGTCTCGTACACGGTGCCGGGGGTGTGCCAGGATTCCTGAGGGCGGGGCACGGTGACGTACTCGAGGGTCAGTCCACCGGCGGTGGCGGTGACCCGCAGGTAGCCGTGCCGATCGTCCACGTACGACACGAGCTTCGCGTTGGCCTGCGGCACCGGGTACGGCAGGGTGGGCTTGTGCAGGTTCGGGTCCAGGACCTCGTGCAGGTGCCAGTACCCGCCGGCGCCGGCCACCACGAACGGCACCGTCGCCCCGTTGATGGTCCTTTCCCAGCGCTGGTAGTCGTGCACGTGACCAGCGGCGACCAGGTCCGGGACTCGTTTGGATGCGGCGATCGCGGTGTCGATGACCTGCAACATGGGGGCGCTGCCCCCGTGGTAGCGATCCAGGGACAGGGCCGGGTGGTGCGAGGTCACGATCAGCGGTCGGTCCGTGGGTGCTGCCGCCAGTTCACCGGCCAGCCACGTGGCCTGGTCGGGGTCGAGGTACCCGTTTTCCGGGACGTTGCTGTACAGGCCGACGACCGTGACCAGCGGACCCGTCAGTGTCCAATAACAGTTGGGTTGAGTCATCGTCAGCCGGGGCACGTCCCGGGCGTCGGGGGACCGCATCGGCGTCGGGGTGGCGAAGTTGGCCATCCACGCCTGCAGACTCGTGGATCCCGGCAGCGGAGTGCCGTCGTGGTTACCAGGGACCGAGAAGATCGGGCACGGGTAGTCCGCGTACGGTTCGTAGAACTGCGGGTAGTACTGCTCGGCCTCCCCGTTGTAATAGACGACATCGCCCATCACATAAGCGAACCGGGCCGGATCAACCGCTCGGTGCGCGTCCGCGGCCAGATTCAACGCGACGATCTGCTGGTCCTGCGGGGCCTTCACCCCACCCACATCCCCCAGTAGGTGGAACGTCAGGCGACCCGAATCCGTGACCGACCGCAATTCGGCCGGGTCGAGCAC
>DASTGF010000042.1:0-3417 GCA_035719255.1 Microlunatus sp.
ATCGAAAAGCTCGCCGCTCCACAAGCAGCCGACCCGCGGCGCGGACAGCGGGGTAGCCCTCCTACGCGGCGCGCTAGCTAGAAGGCGCGCGTCATAGTCGAACAGCCGATATGTGAGCAGCCAAGCGAGCAGCCGAAAGCGCGGACGGTAGCGCGCCGTCATGCACCGAGGCGGACGCCGCCGAGGCGGTCACCAGCTAACCTGGACTCCCCGTGCGCGACTCGTAACGCGTAGGTCTGGGGTTCGAGTCCCCAAGGCGGCTCCGCCAAAATCCCTAGTCAACGGGCCCATACCTTTCCTCCACACATCGAACGAATCCGGTCCTGCGCACTCACGGTCCGCATTTAGTCCGCACTTCGCCGTGTGCACTTCGCCGCACTTCGCTCCAGCGCCCAGTGTGCGGTTCCAGAACTTGACATCGGCCCCAGGCGCCCCAGCCCCATCCCCCAGCCGCGAAGATGTCGACCTCGTGGTGCGGACTCGCCTCACTCCGTCAGGCGCGGGTTTCGCCCGCGCGCAAGGGTCCTTGTCCTTGCTGCAGGCTGCTCCTCGAGCTCCGCCTTCCCCTTGTCTGGCCCCTGCTGACGCCGCCTGCGAGGCTGACCGGATGCAGACCTTTCGCAGAAGACTGCTCAACGCCCTGCCTCGCATCGGCGTGAAGGTGGTCGATCTTGGACCGGGTGCCGCCGTGGTCTTCCGACGGGGTGAGCGGACCGGCATTCCCGTGGGACAGGGCGCCGATCTGGTGACCCGCGGGAAGGGACGGTACGCGATCACCCCGGTCGGCACCGACACCTGGATGGTGGCGCGCGTCTCCAAGGGGCGGAAGGCGACGAGTGTGCCCTTCGGCGGGGCCGCACGGCTCCTCCTCGACAGGGCGGTGACGGCGGAGGAGGAACGGGAGTTCCAGCTCGCCGCCGCCCACTATCTCTGCGCCCAGCACGTGGCTGCGCTGCTGGAGCGGTACCGGGTGAACTGCGTGTTCGACGTGGGAGCCAACGCCGGCCAATACGGGAAGGGGCTGCGGCGGTTCGGCTACCAGGGGCGCATCGTGTCCTTCGAGCCGGTTCCCGACACGTTCGAGAGGCTCCGCGCGAGCGCCGAGAGCGATGCCGAATGGCATGTCCACAACTTCGCGCTCGGGCGTGAGGAGGCCATGCAGTCGATCTCCATTGACTGGAAGACCATGAACTCGCTGCTGCCGCCAAGCGAGTACGGCAAGGAGCGGTACAAGCGGTTCGCGAAGGGGCGCACCGTGGAGATCGAGATCCGGCGGCTCGACGACGTGATGCAGAACGCGCTGGAGGGGATCGACGAGCCCCGGCCCTATCTGAAGATGGACACACAGGGCTTCGACATGGAGGTCTTTCTCGGGGCAGGGGAGCGGATCTCGGAGTTCGTAGGCATGCAGTCGGAGGTGGCCGCGCTGCGCCTGTACGAGGGCAGTCCGTCGATGGGCGAGTCCGTCGCGGCGTACGAGGCGGCGGGGTTCGGGGTGACCGGGATGTACCCCGTCACCCGGGAGTCTGCGACCGGGCGGGTCGTGGAGTTCGACTGCGTGATGTTCCGGCCGGAGGCTTGTCCGTCGGCTGCGGCGGGCTGAGCACCTCGGCGGTTCCCTTGATGAGGAGTGAGTCATCGTGATCACCGAGCGCTGATGTCGGCCGGGGTTGGTCGATGCTCGTTCGAGGAACTCTCCGGGTAGCACCGTGTCGACAGGGATGGCGCGTTCGTGGAGATCTCCGTACAGGAACACGGCGCCCCGAAGAACTTCCCGGGTGTTCGGTCGCGGAGGGCGCGAGCATGGACTTCCAATTTGGGTGTTTCGCCGGTTTGACTGGTGCCGGGGGTGGTGATGCCTTCGACCTCGGGGCTCGGAGAGTGCTGGCCCACCTGCCGGGCAGGCTCGTGTCAGCCGCGAGGTGCGCGCAGGGTGTAAGGACCGACCCGGTCGACAGCCGGCCATTCGCGGTACGTCCGCATGGTCTGGGCGCTGAATCCAGGGGTGCTGTCGAACCTCGCGACCAATGCGAGGTCGCCGGAACGCAGGTAGTCGAGCACGAACTGCTGCCACAGCGCGTTGCGGCCCCGAGGCAGCCTCTGCTGCTGGACGCTACCCAGGTCGCGGCTCCACCCGCCCAGGTCGACCTCGAAGCGGCACCCGCGTTCGACATTGCGGGTCGCGACGTTCATCTGAATGATCGCCATCGGCAGGTCGGTCTGGACGCAGCCCGGCGACTGGGCGACGGCGGCCGCCAGCGCACGACCCGGAAACCGCAAGCCGCCCGTGTGCGCCATCGCGAGTTCCGCGGCACCGACCGCTGACAGCCCGACACCCACCGCCACGGCGGCGGCAAGGAATGCCCTCCGACCGGCGGCCCGCCCCAGCCAGTTCAGAACGACGGAGCCGGCACCGCCCAACAGGAGAGCCAAAGGAGCCGCAGTCAGCGCCGCATAGTGAGGAAACCACACCTGGGTTGCGGCTAGCACGAGCAACGCCACGCCGAACAGGGCTGCGAGGGGGCGCAACTCACGTCGCACGATGCATATGACCAGGGCAGCAACGACCACCAGCCAGGCGACAGCACAGGCCGTCAGGAGCAGGCCGTTCCCATGGAGCGGGGCAAGCCCGACGATCTGCTGGAGGCGCGCGAGCGGCTGATAGCCACCGGACTGGCGATTGGCCTGGTCGCGGACCACCATTCGCCACATCCTGCCCGGGGAGATCAGGAAGAACGGCAGGCACACCAACGTGCACGAGGCCGCCGCCCCGGCAACGAAGATGAGCGTGCGTCGCCAGCCTTCCAGCACCAGTACCCAGGCGGCGACCGCCAGGACCATGACGACGCCCCAGATCTTGATCGCCGGGGACAGTCCGAGCAGTGCGCCCGCGATCAGAATCACCCGAGTTGTTCGGCGCTTGGGTGAGAACGGAGCCAGCACGGCAAGCGCGCCGAGTAGCGCTGTCGTTGCCGGAGCCTCGAGTACCGTGGTGTGCTCACTGTAGATGGCCGCATAGCAGACCGCGTAGAAGAGCGCGGCCAACAACGCCGCGCTACGCCCCAGAGGCCGGATGACCAGACCCACCAGCAGCGCGTTGACGCCGCCAAGGCACATCCAGGCCACGCGCGCGAGACTCATCGCAGTCGGGTCACCGACGAGCCGCGCCAGTTCAGCGAACGGCGACAGCAGCAGGGCTATCCCCGGCGGATGGAGCAGCAGGAAGTCCCGGTAGGGCAACACGCCATGAACCAACCCGATGGCGGCAGCGAAGTACACCCCGTCGTCGTAGTTTCCAAGTCCGCCCAACCCGCCGCCACGGAGGACGACCACCAGGCGCATCGTCACCGCAACGAGGAATACCAGAGCCAATCCCACCGCGAACGGGACGTCGATCCCCCCGTCGCTGCGTTAAGG
>DASTGF010000043.1:0-3874 GCA_035719255.1 Microlunatus sp.
GGACGCATCGAAAGGAGCCTTGAGCCGATCTCACGGGGCTTACCCTTTCCACATGAGCGATCAGGTGGGGACTGGCGGCCGGGGCGCGTTAGCCGCTGCATCCGCAGCTCCACTCCTGCTCCTCTCGTGGGTCCTGACCGCGATGGTTGGACTTGTTGTCGGCAGCTCCCTGGCAGTCGCCAGCATCCTGACGTTCCCCGCTCACCCTGTGCTAGCCATGGCGATCCCAATCATCGCCCTCGTTCCGGCAGCCGCCTGGTCGTCGCGTGCTCGAGTGCCGCATGATCTGGTCCGGACCTTCGCGACGATAGTCCTGACTGCTGCCGCCTTCGCTGCCGTGCTGACCGGTCCTGTCTTCCTAGCGGCGTCGCGCTCAATCGACCAGCTCTGAACCCTGCCCGAATCGCGGCAAATGAGGAAGCTTTTCGCAACGGGGCCCGCGAATCACAGAATGGGAACTGCTGCGGATGCAATTCATTCGAGGCGCCCGCACCCAACGTCCACGGTAGGCCTCAACCAATGACTGACCGTCAAGATTCAATGCCTGAGTTCCCCCGGCGCGGTTCGCCGCATGACGGGACTTCTAAGGCGGCGTTTCAGGTGGTGGCCGGTCGGCTGGGCGCGTCATTGCCGTTGATCGGGTGCTCAGGGATTGACCGAGCCGAGTGATGGCTTGGGTCAGGATCTGCGGGTTGGTTGCGAAGTTCAGGCGGACATGGTCTTGCCCGCCCGTTCCGAAGACATGCCCTGAGCTCAGCGCGACTCGGGCGTGGTCGAGGAAGTAGCGGGCGGGACCGGACAGGTCGCTCACGATTGCCGGCCCGTGAGGCGCCGGCTCGGTGGTCAGGCGCAGCGGGCTGCAGTCGATCCAGGCCAGGTAGGTGCTCTCGGGTCGCAGGTGGTCAACGGTAGGGAGGTGCTCGTGGAGCAGTTTGGCGAGGAGGTCGCGGTTGGCGGTGAGGTCAACCAGGAGGTCGTCCAGCCACTCGCTCGCGTCACGGAAGGCGGCGGTGTGGGCGATGACACCCAGGTGGCTGGGTCCGTGGCTGATCTCCTCGGGCATCCGCGCCAGGTCGGTGGCCGCGGTGGGTCCGGCTACCACGACCGCGGCCTTGAGGCCGGCCAGGTTCCAGGCCTTGGTTGCGGAGAACAGCGCGAAGGCGTCGTCGGACCCGTCGACGCTGAGGTACGGGGTGAAGGTGGCGCCGTCCAGGACCAGCGGGGCGTGGATCTCGTCGGAGATGACTCGCACGCCGTGCAGCTGGGCCAGTGCGGCGACGCACTCCAGCTCGGTGCGAGTGTGCGCGACCCCGGTGGGGTTGTGCGGGTTGGACATGAGGAAGACGGGGTTCGAACACGCGACGCGCGCCCGCCGGAAGGCGACGTCGAGGTTGTCGATGTCCAGGCGCCCGTCGGGGGTCAGCGGCGCCTCGGCGATCCGTCGGTCGGCGTGGGTGACGAAGGCGAAGAACGGCGCGTAGACCGGCGGACACACCACGACGACGTCGCGCGGTTGAGTGATCAGGCGCAGGATCTCCACGACCCCCGCCATCACGTCGGGTACCACTGCGGTGTGCGCCACGTCCAGGCCGCGCCACGACCAGCGCCGTGCTGCGAAGTCGCTGACGGCCTCGGCGTACCGGGTGCCGGTCGCGTACCCGGTGTCGCCACGTCCGATGGCCTCCTCCAACGCCGTGGCGATTTGCGGCGCCAGTAGCACGTCCATCTCGGCCACCCACAGCGGCAGCACGTCCTCTGGATGAGTGCGCCATTTCATGCTGGTGCGCTGCCGCAGGTCGTCCAGGGACAGCTGGGTCAGGGGGCTTGCTGGGGCAGTGGTGGTCTCGCTCATGCTCAGCAACCGTACGCATATTCTCGGACCAAGTGTTTGCCTTCTTGGCGCGAACGACTGGGTGTATAGATAGGTTCGTGACCATTGACGCCATTGACCGCAAGATTCTTGCTGTGCTGCAGTCGGATGGGCGGATCACGGTGACTGACCTCGCCCGGCAGGTGAACCTCAGCGTCTCGCGATGCCTGCGCCGGCTGCGCGAGCTGGAGTCTGCCGCCGTGATCCTCGGCTACCGCGCGGAGGTGGACGGCGATGCCCTCGACGTCGGGTTCGAGGCCCTGCTGTTCGTCACCCTGCAGGACGTCAGCCGCCTTGACGAGTTCGACGAGCAGCTCGCGGCCATCCCCAACGTCGTGGAAGCCCAACGTCTGTTCGGAGAACCCGACTGCCTGATCCGGGTGGTCACCAAGGACCTCGCCTCCTACCAGCAGCTCTACGAGCAGCGACTCAGCCGCCTGCCGGGTGTCCAGCGGATCAGTTCCACGATCATCATCAAGGACGTCGTCCCCCGTCGCCCCCTGCCAACCTGACCACTGTGGTGACGTCCTTATCCGGACACGGCCCACCCGGGGGCGAACCTGGCGCCTTTGGTTTGGGGAAGCCCTGACCGGCGAGCCCGCCGCCGCCGCGTGAGCGGGAGCGTGGGTCAGTAGACGGTGTAGCCGCCGTCGATGACCAGGACGCTCCCGGTGATGAAGCTGACGGCGTCCGAGGCGAGGAAGACCACCGATGGGCTCACCTCGTCGGGCGTGGCGGTCCAGCTCAAGCGGGCGCGGGATTCTCCTCGACGGGTCGAAGGGCCACTACGGCGGCCAGGATCAGCGCGCCACCCAGCAGCGCCGCTGGGGGCAGTCGCTCGTCGAGCAGCACCGCGGCGAGGAGCGCCGCCGACAAGGGCTCGACGAGCGTGGCCACTGTTGCGGCCGAGCCCGAGGTCGTTCGCAGCCCCGCGTACAACAGGCCGTAGGACACAGCCATCGTCGCCACTCCCAGGTACACCAGGAGCAGCAGGGAGGTTGGGTCCGCGCTGGCGACCGGCTGGTTGGTCACCGCAGCGATGACCAGGAACGGGAGAAGTGCGACGGCACCGATCGTGGTGGCGCACGTGGTTAGGGCCACGGGGTCCACCCGCTGGGCCAAGGTATGCCCGAGAACGGTGGTCGCGGCGTAGGTCGCACCGGCCGCGACGGAAAGCACCAGTCCTAGCGTCGTCGTGTCGTTGCCCTCCCTGGCGGGTCCGTGCCCGGCGGTGAGACTGATCAAGACCAGTCCGACGAGCGCAGCCGCGAGCACGGCCACCTCTCGCAGGGACGGGGGGGACTTGGCGGCCAAGTGTTCCCACGTGGCAGCCAGGACTGGGGCAAGGCCCAGCGAGACCACGGTGGAGATGCTGACCCCGACGAGGAGCACCGACACGAAGTACAGACCCTGGTACATAGCCGTGCCGACCCCCACTGCAGTCGCTAGCCCCGGATGGGTGCGCATCGTCTGTAGGGCCACGCGCGATCGACCCGTCAGCATCGCGAAGGCAATCAGGGCTGCTGCCCCTAGTGCCATTCGCCAGGCGCTGACCGTCATCGCCCCCAAGCGATCACGGTCGTGCAGGACGGTAACCACGAGACCACCGGTGCCCCACAGCACGCCGGCGGTACAGACCTGGAGCAGCCCCAAGCGTGCGCTCGGCCGGTCGACAACACGCGCTGCGCCCATTGGCACAACCTAGCGAGGGAGGCGCTGGGCGACCTCAGCCTGTCCGCTGCGGAGTAGCCCGCGGCACAGGGCGATGGCGGTACGCGCTCATCGGCATGTGAGTGAACCTCTGGGCGAGGGAAGCGGTCCGTTCATTCGGGTTGGGTCAGCTCGAGACCGCCCCTGTATGCCATGTAGCGAACGGACATGCGCTGCGCGATCTCTCGGTCGCGTTCGGCGGCGGCGTGTTGGTAGCGCATGGCAGCGGCTGGGGTGGTGTGGCCGAGGCGGTGCATCAGTTCGGCGATAGTGGCTCCGGACTGCGCGGCGAGG
>DASTGF010000044.1:0-9094 GCA_035719255.1 Microlunatus sp.
GGCCCGGAGGCCATAACGGTCGAGCTGGACGCGGGCGGGGTCACGGTGACCTCGCCCGAGCGTCGCGCCGGACCGCCGGTGGACGTGCTGCGCCGGGTCGCAGCCTGGTTCGATCTCGACACCGATCTGGACGCTGTGGACCGGCGGCTGGCCGGCGATCCGGCCCTGGCCGCGATCGCCGCGGCCCGGCCCGGGCAGCGGATCGTCGGCTACCCCGACGGCTTCGAAGCGACGGTGGTGACGGTGCTCGGCCAGCAGGTGTCGGTCCGCGGGGCCTGCACCTTCGCCGGCCGACTCGCCGCATCCTTCGGCAGACCCGGTCCGGCCGGGACGCTGGCCTTCCCTTCCGCGGAGGACCTGGCGCGCGTGCCGCCGGACGACCTGCGGCGCGCCCTCGGGATCACGGCGAGCCGGTCGCGGACGCTGCGGGCGGTGGCGGAGCTGTTCGCCGACGGGTTCCGCATCGACCCGGCGTCGGCCCGAGTCGCCGCCGAACGGGCTAGGTCGACCCTGGCTGCGGTACCCGGACTGGGGCCGTGGAGCGTGGAGTATCTGGCGATGCGGGCGCTGCACGACCCGGACGCCTGCCCAGCGGGCGACCTGGTACTGCGACGCGCGCTGCGGGTCGAGCGAGCAGCGGACGTCCTCGACCGCGCCCAGGCCTGGCGCCCCTTCCGGGCGTACGCGGTGATCCGGCTCTGGACCGCGTCCGTCACAGGCATGGCTGAGCTCGGCGGCTAACGTACGGGACGTGAGCGACTCCCCGCGCCGGCTGCTGCTGGCCAACGGCCCGAACCTCAACCTGCTGGGCACGCGCGAGCCGGAGGTCTACGGATCGGCCACCCTGGCCGACGCGGAGCGACTGGCCACCGAGGCCGCCGCCGCGGCGGGTTACGAGCTGCGGTGCGTGCAGAGCAACCACGAGGGCGTGCTCATCGATGCCATCCACGACGCGCGACACGATTGCTCCGGGATCGCGATCAACCCCGGCGGCCTGACCCATACCTCGGTCGCGCTCCGCGACGCGCTGACCGGGGTCGCGCTGCCCGTCGCGGAGGTCCACCTGAGCAACGTGCACCGCCGGGAGGAGTTCCGGCACCACTCGTACGTGTCCGGGATCGCCGACGTGATCGTGATCGGGGCCGGCGTGCACGGCTATCCGTTCGCGGTGGCACAGCTGATCCGGCTGGCCGAGGAACGTTCGACGGGTTGAGCTCCCGCCGATCAGGCGATGGCGAAGCTGCCTCCGCGGGTGAGCCGCTCCTGGTAGAGCTCGACGCTCTCGCGCAGCGCGCGCAGGATGTAGGGCGGGAACTCCATGCCCTGGCGGTTCGCCCAGAGCAGCCGGGTCTCCACCCGGCCGACCTCACGGGCATACCCCTCGAGGTCGTCGTTCAGTCCCAGCTGCACCACGACCCCACCCATGTCGGCGCGGTAGCGGTCCATGGCGTTGGTCCCCACCAGGTTGTAGGACTTCTCCCGCAGCACGCGGGTCAGGAACAGCTGCCACGGCCGGAGGACCTTGTCCTGGATCATCGCCGTCGCCGACATCTGGTAGAAGGCGAAGTGCCCCGGCTCCTGCTGCTTGATCGGGGCGATGATCGTCTCCGAGATCGCGGTCTCGCCCAGCTCCCGCATGCCCGCGTTGATCTGGTTGTAGGCCAGCACCGCCTGCCGCTCCGTGCTCGCGCCGGTCAGGAAGTACAGCAGCTTGGCGACGTCCTGGATCGGTCTGAGATTGGCCAGCGCGCCCAAGATCTTGATCCTGAACGACACGTCCAGGTGCGGCTCGGCCGGCTGCCGCCCGAGATCTTGCTGCAGGCGGTCGAGGATCAGTCCGTGCTGGATCTCCTGCGGCTGCCAGACATGTGCGTAAAACGTCTTGTTGGTGTCGTCGACGTCGGGCAGCAGGCACAGCAGCTCGAGAACGTTGCGGTCGACCTCCAGCTCGACCCGCGCGAGATAGTCGATCACGTGGCCGAACCGGCCGGCGACGAGGTCGGGCCGTTTGATCGTGCGGTCCACCGAGTCCAGCGCGATGGGCGGATACAGCTCACCCAGACGCTGAACATGTTCAGCGATCTTCTTCGGGGTGATCCGTTGCCGCGGCACGCTGACATTCTATGAATACGGTGCCGTATCCATCAGGACATCGGGGTGTTCTTCGCCACAAGGTTAGGCGAGCCTCAACTAATCGCCATCGGCCGAGTCAGTCGAGGAGGACGAAGAGCAGCATCACCGCGATGAGCACCATGATTCCGACCACGGCGATGAGGATCAGAGCGATGCGCTCGACGCCGCCGCGCGACTCGCTCAGCTCGCCGGGCCGGCCCTGACCGCTGGTCACGATGCTCGGGGTGTCATAGGTTTGAAGCGGCGGAAGGCCCTGAACCACCGGCACCAGCTCGCCCATGCGCTGGGCCGCGAAGAGCTGATCCAGGCGGCCGCGATAGTCATCGGCGTCCAGCGCGCCGGACTCGAAGGCCCCGTTGAGACGACTGCTCAGCTGGTTGCGCTCGGCCTCGGTGACCGGCGCATCGGGTGTGCTGCGGTAGGGCGAGGAGATTGGCAGTTCGCTCACCCGTCCAGACTACGAGCCTCTCAGCCCGCAATCTGCTCCTCCGGTTCGGAGTCGGTAGAGCTGAGCTCGCCGGGCAGCCCGAAGACGGCGAACAGCGTGGTGTCGAAGAACGCCGACACGTGAGCGACTCGGCCCGCACGCAGGCTCAACACCTGCAACTGAAAGGCCCGGTGAACGCCGTCGAGATCGCGCATGTACATCGCGTACGCCGGCTGCCCGTTGGCCGAGGTCGGCACCATCCGCATATCGCCGGAGCGCTGGGCCGGGCAGTTGGAGGCGATCAGCGCGCCGATGGTTTCTGCCCCCTGATACCAGCCGGTGTACGGAGGCATCTCCCAGGTCGCGTCCTCGGTCAGCAGCGACACGATCTGCGCAACGTCGTAGCGCTCGAACGCGGCCACATAGCGGTCGAGCAGACGGCGAGCGTGCTCATCATCGAGTGGCGCCTCCTGCGGGGTCATCGTGGCGACGTGGGCACGCGCCCGCTGCAGGGCGCTGTTGGCCGCGGCGACCGAGATGTCGAGGGCCTCGGCCACCTCACTGGCCGGCCAGGCGAGCACGTCGCGGAACACCAGCACCGCCCGCTGGAGCGGGGTCAGGTGCTGCAGCGCCGCGACGAAGGCCAGCCGCACGCTCTCCCGGCTGACCACCTGGTCGGCCGGGTCGTCCGACGGCCTCCCCCACACCACGGCGTCCGGCAGCGGCTCCAACCAGCCCACCTCGGGCCGGCTGTCCAAGACGCCGCGCGGGTCGGATGCCGGCTGACCGAGACCGGTCGGCATCGGGCGGCGGGAACGACCCTCGAGCGCGGTCAAGCAGGCGTTGGTGGCGATCCGATACATCCAGGTGCGCACCGACGATCGCTGCTCGAAGCCGTGGAAGGACCGCCACGCGCGCAGGTAGGTCTCCTGGACCAGATCCTCGGCATCGTGGACCGAGCCCATCATCCGATAGCAGTGCGCGGTGAGCTCCCCGCGCAACGGTTCGACGAGTTGTTGGAAGGTCGATTCGGCGTCGAGAACGGACATGGCGACCACGCTACCGGCGGCCTCGGACAGGAATCGAGACTCGGGTCGATCTCAGAGCCCGACCAGTTTCTGCCCCCGCCGCGGTCGGTACGGCATGAAGCGGATGATCTTCGTCAACTTGGCCGTGGCCGACCTCGGCCGGTCCCGCCGGTTCTACACCGGGCTGGGCTTCGACGTGGACGCCCGCTTCAGTGACGAGCGCTGCGCCTGCATCATCGTCTCCGAGACGATCTGCGTCATGCTGGTGGACCGCGACCGGTTCGGGGACTTCGTCGCCGGTCCCGTGGCCGACCCGGCGGCCGGCACGGCGGTGATCAACTGCCTGAGTGCAGCCAGTCCGGTTGAGGTGGACGACTTGCTGAACCGGGCGCTTGCCTCCGGCGGGCGACCCTGGCTCGATCGGCTCATCGAAGGGCCGCTGTACGGCGGGAGCTTCGCCGACCCGGACGGCCACGTCTGGGAGGTCCTGCATCTGGCCCCCGAGGGGTGATCTGCCCTTCCACCGGCCCAGGGCAAGGCACACCGCTGTACACCGAGCCTGCCAATCCGTCATGCCGCCTATGGCACGCTGAGCCCGGTCCGGTCGGCGCAGAAGGCCAGCAGGTCGGCCCACTCCGCGGCAACCATGGCCGCCGGCTTTCCGAGCCCGTGCCCGGTCGCGGTCTCGATCCGCGTCAGCACCGGGGCGTCCCCGGTCTGGGCGTGCTGCAGGGCTGCGGTGAACTTGTGACTGTGCAACGGCACCACCCGGTCGTCGTGGTCACCGGTGAGCACCAGCGTGGCCGGGTACGCCGTACCGGGCCGGACGTTGTGCAACGGCGAATAGGCCAGCGCGTCGACGAACTGGGCCGGATCGCGCGGATCGCCGTAATCGGAGATCCACGCCGCGCCGATGGTGAACAGGTGGAACCGGAGCAGGTCGAGCACCCCCACGCCTGGGACCGCCGCCGCGAACAGATCCGGTCGCTGGGTGATCACCGCGCCGACGAGCAGGCCGCCGTTGCTGCGCCCGTGGACCGCCAGTTGCTCCGGTGAGGTGACGCCGGTCTGCACGAGATGCTCAGCGACCGCGATGAGGTCGTCGAACACGTTCTGTTTGCTGCCGAGCCGGCCCTGGTCGTACCACTCGGTACCGAACTCGCCCCCGCCGCGAAGATTCGCGATCACGAGCACACCCCCGGCCGCCAACCAGGCGGACCAGCCGGGGCGATAGTCGGCCGGGATCGGGACCTTGAAGCCACCGTAGCCGTAGAGCAGGGTCGGCGTCGGTGTCGACAGGTCGGCGACGGCGGGGAGGACGAGGAAGTACGGCACCTGCGTACCGTCCGGGCTGACCGCCCGACGACGCTCCACCCGCACCGCTGGTGGGACGAAGGCCCCCGCATCGCCGCGGACCAGCCCGGGCAGCGGCGTCGCGGCGCCGGTCGCCGCATCGACGGCGTACACCTCGGTCGGCGAGACCACCGAGGAGAGTCCGACGAACGCGTGCGGCTCCCCCACGTCGGCGTTCAGGGCGGTCACCGCACCGCCGGTGACCTCGATCTCTCCCAGCGGTGAGCCGTCCAGAGCGTAGCGGCGGAGCACCGGCGCCGCGTCGCGCAGTCCGCTGCTGAGGAGCACGTCGCCAGCAGCCACCACCGTCTCGATGGTGTCCTCGCCCTCGGCGATCAGCTGGATGAGCTCGGTCAGCCCGGTACGCTCGAACCGCTCGATGTCGCAGCTGACCACCCGGCCCCGCGGTGCCTCCAGATCGGTCAGCAGAACGAAGCGGGACCCGACCGAGCGGACGAACGCCACCTCCGCCAGCGGCTCGTCGATCAGCCGGATGGCCCCGCCGAGCGTGCTCGGGCCCAGCTGGTCCAGGACCGGATAGACCCACAGGCGATTCCGGTTCTCGGTGCCCTCGACGATGGTCACCACCACGTAGCGCCGGTCGTGGGTCAGCTGCGGCCACATGATCAGCTGGTCGTTGTCGGGAAACGCCAGCAGCACCGCGTCATCGTTCTGCGGTTGCCCGATCCGATGCAGGCGCAGGGTGGCGCCCCCGAGCGCGTCGGCTCGGGTCCCCTCGGCATGACCGTCATGGGCGAAGTCGACGTAGAGGTAGGAGCGGCTGTCGGGCAGCCAGGTCGCCTCGCTGAACTTGGTCTGGATGACTGCGTCCTCGATCTCCTCCCCGGTGTCGAGGTCGAGCAGGACGAAAGTGTGCCAGTCGCTGCCACCCTCGCTCCGGCCGTAGCAGGCCACCCGTCCGTCGGGGCTGACGGTCAGGCTACCGACCGAGTCGGTGCCGGCCGCGGTGAAGGTGTTGGGGTCGACCAGCACCCGGCCGCCCTCCAGCAGCTCGGCGAGACTGTCCGCGACGTACCACACGTCCTGGTCCTGCAAGCCGTCGTTGCGGGTGACCAGATGACGACCACCGCGCATCATCGGGACGCCGGTCCGGGGTCGCCCGACGACCCGCAGCATCGTCTCGGAGAACCATTCCCGGTCCGGCAGCTCGGCGAGATAGGCCTGCGTGATCTCGTTCTGCGCCTCGACCCAGGCCATCGTGTCCGGGTCGTTCGGGTCCTCCAACCAGCGGTACGGATCCTCGATCCGGTGACCGTGCAGATCCTCGACGACCTCGTCGCGACGGGTGCGCGGATAGTTCGGTCGGGTCCGTACGGTCATGGTCGTCGACGCTACCAAGGCCGTAATTCATCATCTGTTGAATTACGGCCCACCTCGCCGTACGCTGTCGTTCATGCCCCTCGTCGTCGAGCTCCGGTCCGCGGCCGACCTCGCCGCGGTCGGCGGGAAGGCCCGCAACCTCGGCATCCTGCTCCGTGCCGGCTTCCGTGTGCCGCCGGGATTCTGCGTGACGACGGACGCCTACCGCAGCGCTGTCGCCGACCGGCTCGACGAGGTCCTGACCGAGCTCGGCAGGACCGACCCGGCCGACCAGGCGGCCTGTCACCGGCTGGCCGCCCGCGCCCGCAGCTTGATCGAGAGCGCGCCGGTTCCGCCGGACGTCGAGGCAGCCGTCCGAGCCGCATACGCGGCGCTGGGGTCCACTCCCTCGGTCGCCGTCCGTTCCTCGGCCACCGCCGAGGACCTGGAAGGGGCCAGCTTCGCCGGCCAGCAGGACACGTACCTCAACGTGGTCGGCGCTGACGACGTCGTCTCCGCCGTCCGCCGGTGCTGGGCATCGCTGTGGACCGATCGCGCGGTCAGCTATCGCGCCGGGCACGGGATCGATCCGAGCAGTGTGGCGCTGGCCGTGGTGGTCCAGGTGCTCGTCGACGCCGTGGCCGCGGGCGTGATGTTCACCGCCGACCCGGTGACCGGAACCCGCGGACACGCCGTCATCGACGCCAGCCCCGGATTGGGCGAGGCCGTCGTCTCTGGCTCGGTCAACCCCGACCACCTCGTCGTCGACGCCGCCTCCGGTCTCGTGCTCGAACGCAGGCTCGGCGACAAGCGGGTGGCGGTCCGGCCCCGAGCTGGCGGCGGTGTCGACACCGTCGAGCTCGACGACGGCAGCGCGAACGGCTGCCTCAGCGATGCGCAGGCAATGGAGCTGGCGCGGCTCGGCGCCGAGGTGGAACGGCACTACGGCGCACCGCAGGACACCGAGTGGGCACTGGACGCCTCCGCCCGGTTCTGGCTGACCCAGTCCCGGCCGGTGACCACCCTGTATCCCGTGGTCACCCGGCCCGACCGCGACGACCCGCGGGTCTTCCTCAACCTGTCCCTCGCCCAAGGTCTCACCCGGCCGATCACGCCGATGGGCCTGGCCACGTTCGGTCTGATCGCACGCTCGGTCGCCCGCGTCGCCCTCCGCGATCATCCGGTCGATCCGACCGATCCCCCGCACGCCTTCCAGGTCGCGGGGCGGCGGGCGTTCGTCGACAGCACCGCTGCGCTGCGTCACCCCCTGACCCGGCGACTCGTGTTCGCGGCCCTCGGCGTGATGGAGGCCCGAGCGGCGGCCGTCTTGAAGTCCTTGGTGGAGGATCCTCGGTTCGCCGGGGTGGAGCGTCACCGGGCCGGGCTGGCCGGCGGCTTCGCCCGGGTCATGATCCGCACCGGACTGCCCATCCGGGTGCTCGTCGCGCTGATCTCGCCACCGACCGCGCTGCGCCAGATCGATCGTGCGGAGGCCCGGCTGCGCCACCAACTCACCCTGCCGGCGCGCCTGTCGGCTGAGCAGCGCCTCGATGCCGTCGAGCAGTTCCTGGCCACCGAGACCTTCCTCGTCATGCCCCGCAACGCGGGCTACGCCATTCCGGGATTCGCCCTGTTGGGGCTGGTCCGCCGATTGTTGCGGGGTAGGGCCACGGGCGACGATCTCCAGACGGTGCTGCGCGGGCTGCCCAACAACGTCACCACGGAGATGGATCTCGCGTTGTGGCAGCTGAGCGAGCAGGTCCGCGCCGATCCCGCGTCCCGCGAGGCGTTCGGCGCCGACGTACCGGAGCTGACCAAGGCATTCGTCGCCGGCGAGCTGCCCGGGGTGGCCCAGCGTGGACTCACCGCTTTCCTCGACCACTACGGCCATCGGGCGGTGGCGGAGATCGACCTCGGTATGCCGCGGTGGAGTGAGGAGCCGCAGCATCTGCTCGGCGTGATCCGGAACTACCTGGCCCTGGAGGATGCGGCCCTCGCCCCACCGGCCCAGTTCGCCGCCGGCCGGGCGAGCGCGGAGCTGATGGTCGCCGAGCTGATCCGCCGTGCCGGTGGGTCCCGGAGCCTACGGGGGCGGGTCGTCGCCTTCGGCCTGGACCGCACCCGCCAACTCGCCGGGCTGCGTGAGCGGCCGAAGTACGTCCTCGTGCTGCAGCTCGCGCTGCTGCGCGCGCAGCTGCAGCGGGTCGGCGAGACCCTGGCCCGGCGCGGCGTGCTGGACGCGGCGGACGACATCTTCTTCGTGGACGTACGGCAGGCGCGGCGAGGGCTGGGCGGGGAGGACCTGCGGGCCACGGTTGCTGCGGCTCGGGCGGGTTATGCGGCCGAGCTGGCCCGGCGCCACATCCCCCGCCTGCTGCTGAACGACGGCACCGAACCGGAAGCCACTCTCCGCCCCGCCGACGCGCCACCGGGAGCCCTGCTCGGCAGCCCGGCCTCGGCCGGCACGGTGACCGCGCCCGCCCGGGTGGTGCTGGACCCGGTCGGCGCCCACCTCGTGCCCGGCGAGATCCTCGTCGCCCCGTCGACCGACCCGGGCTGGACGCCGCTGTTCCTCACCGCCGGCGGGCTGGTGATGGAGATGGGTGGTGCGAACTCGCACGGCGCCGTCGTGGCCCGCGAATACGGCATCCCCGCCGTCGTCGGCGTGGCCGAGGCCACCCAGCGCATCGCCACCGGCGACCTCATCACCGTGGACGGCGCCGCCGGACTCGTGACCCGGAACGACCCGACGGCCTGAGCCGGGATTATCAGGCGAGCGTCGTGAGCGGGGGGCCCTCCCGGGAGGGAGGAGCTGTCCGCGGCGACACGCTTT
>DASTGF010000045.1:0-2271 GCA_035719255.1 Microlunatus sp.
GTCATCGGCATTGAGGTCGACTCCGGCTGCTCCGCCGGAGTTCTGCCGGTGACGCCAAGAGGCAGGTCGGCCCTCCCACGCCACCAGTTCCCGGGCGCTGAACGCCCAGACCGGGACGGCCGGACGGCCGCGTCATCGCCCACGCCACGCCACGGCCGCGCAGATCAGAGGCGGATCTGCGAGCGTTGCTCGCCGGGGATCCGTTATCCTGCATTCCGCAGATATGAGTCTGGCGTGGTGCCCGGATCCGGGATCTGACGTGGGTAAACGCGCGCCGGGGTGGTGACGGGGCGTGTCACTAGCCGCTCGCGCTGCCGCTGGTCAGGAAGCCGCGGCGGGGGTGGCCTCGATGATCTTCTTCGGGTGCGCGATCTTGAGCTTTGCGAGCAGGTAGCGCTGGGTTTTGGTGAGCTCGGCGGTCTGCCGGAACGTACCGGCCGGGCCGGTGAACGTGCCGAGGGTGAGCAGGTCCAGTTCGTCGGCGATCTTGGCCCACGTGGTGCCGGTGGCGGTCTCGGCGACGCGGATGAGCAGCAGGGCGAGCCAGCACAAGATGACGTGGGCGCGGATGCGCTGCTCCTTGCGGTGGTAGACCGGGCGCAGGTCGATGACCTGCTTGAGGTCGCGCCAGCCGCGCTCGACTTCCAGGAGCTGCTTGTACCCGAGGGCGATGTCCTCCGCGGGCAGCCTGGGGTCCGAAGTGCGGAGCAGGTACTTGCCGTCGAGGTTCTCCTCGGCCTTGATGGCGGCGGCGTCGATGCGGAGCAGCCCGCCCGGGGTGACCCGCAGGTACCGGTTCAGGCCCGGCTTGGTCGAGATCACCCCGCGCAGCTCGGCCCGCTTGGTCTTGGTGAGCTTGTCCGAATCCTTGATCAGCTCGCCGAGCTGGGCGAGCAGGCGCTCGCGGACCTTGGCGTCCCGCTCGGCTCCCTGGGGGTTGCAGCAGATCACGAACCGCTCGTGCTCGGCGATGCGGACCTCCTTGACCCGCAGGTTCGCCGCCACCTCCTGGTAGCGGCCCTGCCGGGACAAGGCGGCGTCCGCCTCGGCCGACCCGGAGCGCAGCTTCTCCCCGAGGATGTAGTGGTGGTCGCCGGAGCGCAGGAACCGGCGGTTGCCCGCCGAGGCGAAGCCGCGGTCGGCAACCCACACGATCCGTGACAGCGTCCAGTCCCGCATCTCGTCCTTGACCTGGCGGATCAGCGCTGAGTCGGCGGTGTCCCCGGGCCAGCACCAGATGCGTACCGGGATGCCGTCGCGGGTAACGGCCATGCCGATCACGATCTGCGGCAGGTCGTCACGGTGGTCCTTGGAGTGCCCATAGGCGCGGAACCCGCCGGGCTTGCCCTCGGCTGCCTTCTGCTCGTCATCGGTGACGTTGCCGTGCTTGTCCCGCGGCACCGGCTCGTCTTCCTCATCGAGCTCGAAGCAGGTGCTGGTGGTGTCGAAGAACAACAGGTCCACCTCGAGGTTGAGCAGGTTCGCCACCTGGGCAAACACTTCCCGCTCCAGGGCATCCCTGACCTGCGTCAGCCAGTCCATCGCCCGGTAGCAGGCGTCGTCGGTCGTGGCGGACAGCCCATCGATGTGCGCCTTACGGCCGACCCAGTGCGCCGCCGCGAGCTTGGACGAGGGGTCCAGCGCCCGGTTGGCGACCAAGGCGAACAGCACCCGCTCAACCGCGGCATCCCGCCGCGTCTTGGCCAGCTTCGCGGTCATCAGCGCGCCGATCCCCAGCCGCTGCCACAGCTGGTCCAGCAGCCACGGCCCGCCGAAGGCGACCGAGCCGGCATAGGCCAGGCCCGGCTCCCGCAGCGCCGCCGCCCGGCCGGGATCCAGCAGCCGGCACAGCGACCCGGCCAGCCGCTCGATCGCGGCCTTGTCGACCTGGTCCTCACGGCCGAAGTTGTGCAGCACCCGCATCTTGGCCGACTTCGTGGCCGGGTCCCACTCGTTGTGCACCAGCTGCAGGTAGCGGACGGCGGTCCCGTCCTTGTTCCGCCGCGTCGCGGTGCGCACGAACATGTCACCAGATCATACCGGTGAACCCGCAGACAAACCTGCTGAACACGCCAAAACGTGTCACTAGGCGATTCGGCCGCTGCGACCAGCCCTCACCGCCCTGACCTGCGGCTTCACTACCCGGTGTGTCATGAACTCAGACGGAACTGCGGAACGCAGGTTGTAATGCGGATCTTGTTCCGGCCACGGTTCTCCCTTGCCCTATAAAGGCGCCGGGGCGCATCTTGTCCAGGTGGAGGCCCCGCAAGG
>DASTGF010000046.1:0-8792 GCA_035719255.1 Microlunatus sp.
TCGAGACCACCATCGTCGAGATGGCCGGGCTCGGGGCGTCGGCCACCGACACCGCCAAAGGGCATCTTTGACGTCCGGTAACCTAAGCCCTTGATACCGGTGCCGTCGGATTGGCTCGCCAAGACTGCCCCATCTGTCCGCCCGGAGGCGACCCGCGGTGATGTGAAAGCTCGGCGGCAGTTCCCGCGGCACGTCCCGCAGCACCGACGACTAACGGACACTCGTCAGAGGGATATGTAGCTGCCGGGGAGTGCGCTCGGGCTGGTTGGTGTTGGTGGGCGCTAGGGCGAGGACGACCAGGACGATCGCGATGATCGCGAGGCCGGTCCAGCCCAGTGTGGTGAGGTGCTCGCCAACGATGAGGACCGCAAGCACGGCGGCGACAGCGGGTTCGGTGAGGGTGATGGTGGTGGCGGTGCTCGCCGCAAGTTTGCTTAGGCCGTAACCGAACAGGAGATAGCCCAGAAACATCGGTACCAGCGCCATGTAGGCGCCGACAGCGAACGCCTGCGAGGTCGCGAGCAGTGGCCCGCCGGTGACGACGAGGACAGGCATCAGGAGCAGCCCGCCGCCACCGAACACAGCACCCATCGACGCGGCCCGGCTGATGTCGCTGTTCATCAGCCGGTGGCAGGCCCAGGAGTAGATGGCGTAAGTGGTGCCGGCGACCAGGCCAAGACCGATGCCGAGCAGGGTCGAGGCGCCGCCGGGGCCGCCGTCGATCTTCGAAACACACAGCAAGGTGCTGCCCAGAACACCGAGGCCGGCCGCAAGCATCCACCATCGGCTCAGCGCTCTACCATCGACGACACGTTCCAGTACGCCCGAGGCAAGGGGTGCGGAAGCGAGGGAAACAACGGATCCGACCGCCACCCCGGCGGTGTGCATGGAGCTGTAGAACGCCAACGGGTACACCGACACGGCGACCGCACCGGTGATCACGACAGGCCGATGCTGACGCAGGGCGCGCCGGGCGGTCCGGAGCGCCGGCGCCGCGATCGCGGCCTGGAGCAGACCGCCGATGCCGAGCGCGGTAGCGCCGATGGCAAGCGGGCTGACACCCGCGGCGAACGTCGCCGCGGTACCGGTGGTGCCCCAAAACAACGACGTGATGGTGATAGCCAGCAGACCGCTCAGCCGTCCGTGGTTCACCGGGCACCGCCCATACCGCTGAGCAGGCCGGCGGCGATCTGCTTAGCGTGCTCGAGCCGGTCGGACCGGCCCTCGAGGCCGGCGCGGGCCATCGCGCCTTCCAGCAGCAGCGAGCAGTGCTCGGCCACCTCCGTTGCACGCCGGGTCGTGGTGATCTTCTGCAGATGCGTGGCCAGGATGGTCTCGACCTGTTCCTTGTGCCGTCGCACAGCGTCTCGGGCGGGTGATCCCACCGGCAGCTCGGCGGCGGCGTTCAGCAGACCGCAACCACGAAACCCGTGCTCGTAGCCCATCTCTGCGTGGTCGATGTAGGCGTCGAAAACCGCCAGCACACCAGCCGGAGCATCGCCGTCGTTCCCAAGGCGAGCCCGGTACAGATCGAGCCACTCCTGATGCCGGGCCTCCACGTAGGCCAGCACCAACTCGTCCTTGGAGGCGAAGTTGTTGTACAAGCTCATCCGCGCCACCCCAGCCTCGGCCGTGATCGCGTTGATCCCGGTCGCGGCGATCCCGTCGGCGTAGAACAACCGACCCGCCGCAGTGAGCAACCGGTCACGCGCCGGCGCCTCTATCTGTCTACTCATCAGATCTCCTTAGGTAGATCAGTCTACCTAGGCAAGCCGTGATCTGTCGATCTTCACGCTTCGCCAGTGAGGAGTCCGCTCGACCCTGCTCGTAAGACGGTCGGCTTACGGCGACGGCGGCCGTCCGGTGGACCGACCCCTTGTGCGTGCTCGACCGACGGCCGCAAACGGTGAGAGCCCCCAGCACGGCACCTGACCAGAACAGCACGTGACTGTGCGTCCCACATGATCGTGTCCAGACCGGCCGGACTATAGACGATGTTGTCAGCGGCGGCCGGCGGCCGGGGACGGCTGGGTTGTATAGGTCCTTGATGAAGATCATCGGAACCTCGTGGGTCCACTCGGCGCAATCGTCGACGGTGATCGGTGGAGCGTCGGGACCATGTTCGGCGGACCGCTGCAGCATCCGCACCTCACCCGGATCGAGTCGGCCGCTGATCATCGCCTAGACAACGTGATCGACGATCACCCCGAATGCGTGCAGCACCCGTGCATCGAGGCTGGCCCCATACAACCCCTCGCGGTGGTCAGGTGCCGTATGCGCCGGTCCGGGTTGAAGGTGTGCTCGGTTCCGGCGGCCAGCGAGGCCACTAACGCAGCAAGTTCGTGGTCCCGAGACAGTTGGTGGTTCAGTCGTTCGCCTGGGATGCCGCTTGTTCGGCTGGGAACAGTCCCTGCGCCAGGCTGGTCAGGCCGTAGTCGTATTGCTGCTCGTCCGCGACTCCGACCAGGTCCTCGACCACGGTAGTCGCGAGGGGGTACTCGCCGGGGTGGGGATCGGCAAGTTGGAGTCGCCACGAGCGCGCGTAGGCCTCCCCCGCTCCTGGACCGGCCCGTGGGAGTTCCCAGGCGGCGAACCCGGTGGTGTAGATCAACACGGCGTATACGGCCCGAACGCCGACGGACGGGGCCACGCCGCAACGGGCCAGGGCGGTCAGGAGTGCCTCGACACCGTTCAGGATGCCCGGCCCGACGATAGGTCGGGACAAGAAGATCATCGGCAGGCTGGGATGGGTCCGTAGGATGCTACGGAGGGCCCTGCCCCAGCTGACCATTACCGTGGCCGGGTCGTCAGGCAGCGGCCGCGACAGGCGAAGCCCGGCGAGGCCGGACTGCGCCATGGCGTCCAACAAGTCATTCTTGTCGGCCACGTACCGGTAGAGCGTCATCACTCCACAGCCCAGCTCGGCTGCTAGCCGCGGCATGCTGAGCGCTTCAAGACCGTGCTCGTCGGCCAGGGCGAGCGCCGCTGCGACGACCTGGTCGCGGCTCAGCGAACCGCGCGGGCGACGGGCCCGCAGGACCTTGCCAGACTGGACCACGCGTCGTACAGTAGCCATTACCGTAAACATTACGCAAACGGTCGATAATCGCGGGATCTCAGGGGACGAGATGGCAACACCAGCAATCGTGCACCCCGGCACACGCCCCGCAGTAGGAAACCGTTGGGTCCTGGCGGGGTTCTGTCTGATCTCGGGGATCGCCTGTCTCGCCGGACGGTGGATCCCGGGCGGCATGGTCGTCCGGATCGTCTACGGCCTGGTCGTCGCGGCGCTCCTGCTCGCGGTCGCGCTGATGGCCCGACGCCGCCCAGCACCGGCGTTCAGCAGCCTCGCCTTCGCCTTCTTCGCCTTCGCCGTGGTCCAGCTGCTGAACAACTCGGTGCCGCTCTGGCTGGGCACGACACTCCTCCACCGGCCCCCGGTCACTGGGGATCCGCTCGGCTCCACCGTGTCTGCCACCGTGTGGATCCAGCTCCTCGAGACCGCCATCGCCGCCGTGCCGATCCTTCTGCTGGCGCGGTGGTGGGGCGAGCACCGTTCCGACCTCTACCTGGAGGTCGGGAAGATCGGCCGGTGGCAGCTGGTCGCGGTCGCGGTCTTCATCGCGTGCTATGTGGTCACCGCCGCCGGACTGACCGGGCATCTGTTCCCCGTCCGCGCACCGGTGTCGCTCGAACGGTTCCTCACCCTCACCCCGGTCCTACTCGTCTTGTGCCTGTCGAACGGGTTCCAGGAGGAACTGCTGTTCCGCGGCCTCTTTCTCAGGCGTTACCAGAACATCTTCGGCCCAGTGGCCGGCAACCTGCTCCAGGCGACGATCTTCGCCATCGCCCACGCCGGCGTCGTCTACACCCCGATCGCGTTCGTCTTCCTCTTTGTGGTCGCGTTCCCACTGGGCCTGATCGCGGGCTTCCTGATGCGCCGCACGCGCGGCATGCTCGCACCGGTGATTTTCCACGCCGGCCTGGACATCCCGATCTACTTCGCCTTCCTCAGCTACGTCATTCATCCCTAGCGTCGCGTCAGCATGTTCCGCCCGGGCCCCGCCTCTATGCCCGGATGCTGATCACCAGCCGCATGGCAACATTCGAAAGGAGGCCCACTGTCGGGGTGTCCCGGTCCGGTGATCTGTCGACCTTGCGGCGCTTCCGTAATCGTCGATGCCCTAACCGACGCTCGGCTAAGACGAGATCTTGCCGTCAACTCGATCTTCCGCGACCGGGATCTGTAACCGTGCCGCAGGAGGGTCGGCTTACGGCGACGACGGCGTCCGGTGGACCGACGGCTTGCGGCGATCGGATTCCGAAAGATGCACCGGGGACGGCCCGGCACGGAAGGAGGGCCAGGAGCAGATCAGCGGATGTAGTTGAGCAATGTCACCTCGGAGCCGAATATGCGGCTAGAGGCTAGCCGGAGGCGCTGCGACGTCGCGCGACGCAGCCGCTAGCTGAGCACGAACGACGAGCAGCTGTTGCGGGCGCGGCGTGGATTTGTCGCGTTCAACGCCCGATGGCAGGTGCCACTGATCGACCACAACCTCTGCGACTACCCCACCATCGCCCTCGTGCAAGACCACCAGGACGACTATCTGTCCCTGACCTGGCACCAGGCAAATCCGCTGGGGGCCGGAAGCAGCACACCAACGGTCGCTCTGCGTGCACCTGGTCACACCGGTGATCGGAACGGTCGGACTCTGGTCACCAACATGTGGTCGACCGCTGATTGAATCGAGCCCTACACGCCAACCAGCCGCCCGGTAACTGACACCACCGGTAGCGGAGAGGAGAACCGCTGACATCCATCGACTTGGCCTACCCATTCACGGGCACCTGGCTAGTCCAGAACAGTCCTGCGAACCGTGTGCCCAGCCACGGCACGAGCCTGTTCGGTTCGTCGTACGCCATCGACTTCGTGCCGGTCACCGACACGGGACGCACCGCACGGATCACGTTCAGCTCCCTCATACGCCCGGAGGCGCCAGAAAGGTTCAGCGGATTCGGCCGCAAGATCCTGGCGGCCGCCGAGGGAATCGTCGTGGCCGCACACGACAGCGAGCCCGATCACCCGGCATATCGCGGACTGCCGTCGATCGGCTACGCGCTGGCCCAGGCCCGTAGAGCCGAAGCGGGCTGGAGGTCACTTGCCGGTAACCACGTCATGATCGACAGCGACGGCATCATCGTCGCTGTCTGCCATCTCCGACAAGGCAGCGTCGAAGTGCAGGCGGGACAGCACGTGCAAGTCGGCGACGTGCTTGGTCGCTGCGGAAACTCCGGCAACAGCACCGAACCACACGTCCATGTCCAGGCGCACGACAACCCCGACGTCGAGCACGCGAACGCAGTACACCTGACGTTCAACGGATCTCTGCCGGCGAACGGCGAGGTTGTCCACGCGGGGGACGGGTGATACTCAGCAAGGTGCAGCCTGATGGGCATGCGGGATCAAGGCCGCTGTAACGCCACGAAGCCACCGGCTCTCGCGAAGAGTCGCCTTTGCACGCCACGACTGCGGGGGGAATTCCTGCGACCGTGTGCGCCATGGGGGCGATTTCGGGAGGAGGGTGACGCGGAGGAGGTGAGAATGGACGACGGGATCGAGGAGCTGCCCCACCCTCCCGTGCGGCACGGCTGGGTCACGGCGCCGGACGGGGTGCGGCTGCACACAGTGAGCTGTGGGCCCCAGCAGGGGCGGCCCGTACTCATGATCCACGGGGGCGGCCAGTCGTGGCTGTGCTGGCACAAGCAACTGGTGCTGGCCACCGAAGGCCTGAGGTTGATCTGCTACGACTTGCGTGGACACGGCGCTTCGGGCAGCCACCACGATCACTCCTATCGCACCCTCGGAAGGGACGCCGAGGCGGTGCTCGATCACCACCAGGTAGCGCAGGCGACAGTTGTGGCGTGGTCCCTGGGCGGTCCCAGCGGGTCAGCACTCCTGACCTCCGGCCGAGCCTGCGGGATCCTGTACGTCAGCACCGCCGCGAACTTCATCCTTCCCCGCTTGATCGCGGTCACACCGCCAGCAGCGCTCCCCGCGGTACTGGGCATGCTCGCTGATCCCCGGCCCGGCTCGCGACGCCGGTTCCTCCGTCTGATCGCCGCTCCGCACGTTCTGGAGCAGGACGAGGAGGCGATCCAGCTGAGAGCGGCGGTCCGGGCCGACCCCCGCGAGGTGCGCCGTCTCCTAAGGGGGCTGGCGTTCACCTCCGGTCCCGCGCTGGCGGCGGTCGCCCAAGCCAAGGTGCCGGTGACGGTGATCGCGGGCACCATGGATCGGCTGGTAACCCATTCAGCGGCCCGCTACCTTGCCGCGCTCGCCCCCCAAGGACGGCTGATCACCTACCAGGGGGCGGGGCATGCTCCGTTCCTGCAGTTTCCGGAGCGGTTCAACCAAGACCTCAAGGCGGTCGGTTGAGCGTAACGAACGAGAAGACCAAAGCTCATCCACCATGTGCCGGTTGAAGGATCGTTCTCGTTCGTGGTCCCGCACGGCGCGTTCCGCACCACGGTCCTCTTGCGGAACGCTCAGATTGATGAGTTCATCGTCACTGGTGATGGAGTGGTCAAGCCCTTCCTTCAGGTCGGGGCGAGCTCCCCGCCACGCCCGGCGCCTCACTGACGCGTACCGGCGGCGGCGTCGATCCTTGCTGGTGCTGGTCGTCGAGGGTCGCCGACGCGAGACCCAGCAGGGAGTCACGATGGCCTGATCCGTGTTTGGTGTGTGGTGCAGGGGCGCGGGTTCAGGGCTGGTCGCACCGGGCCAGGTCGGCCATCGCCGACGGCGTCCGGTGCTCGACCAGGCGATTGCGACTGCGTGCGCCGCGCTGCCGCCTGTGCATCGGAGCATGGATGCTTCTATGGTTCGTCAAGCAGCAGTTTGGTGCTGGTTGAGTGACGCGGCGTGGGTCTGCAGGTGGCGGTAGATCTCGCGGGCGATGGCTCGTTTGAGGCACCGCTTGATGTCTCGGCTGGACTTGCCTTCGGCGGTGCGGCGTGCGGCGTAGGCACGGGTGGGTTCGTGGTGTTGCAGCCGGGACAGGGCGACGGTGTGGAGGGCTCGATTGAGCTGTCGGTCGCCGCTGCGGTTGAGCCGGTGCCGGACGGTGTTGCCGCTGGAGGCTGGGATCGGGGCGACGCCGGCGAGGGAGGCGAACGCTGCTTCGCTGCGGATCCGGCCGGGATGGGACCAGCAGATCAAGAACTGGGCGGCGGTGATCACTCCGACACCGGGGAGGGCCAGTAGTTCTGGGCAGGCCTGCAGGACGAGCTGCTCGAGCTCGGTCTCGTGTTCGGCGGCTTCGGCCTCAAGGTAGAGGGCTCTCCGGGCCGTCGCTCGGATGGCTTGCACGGTGGCGCGGTGCTCGATGCTGTGGCTGGGCAGGGTGCGCAGCCGAGCGCAGCGGTCGAGCTGCTGGTCGGTGGTGCCACGGCGGAGCTGGTCACGCAGCTGCTGCGGTGCATTCACGATCAGCGCTTTGAGTTGACCGATCGCCTTGGTGCGACCGACGATCGCGCCGTGCCGGGCGGTCAGCAGCACACGCATCGCTTCTCGGTCACCACGGGCTCGAGGTGCGGCAAGGTGTTCACGAGACAACGCCTCGCGAGCAGCGCGGACGGCGTCGAGCTCGTCGGACTTCGCGCCGTCGCGGCGGGCCGGCCGGGCGGGGCGGTCGATCTCGACCACCCATTCGCCGTTCTCCAACAAGAACGTGGTCAGTCCAGAGCCGAAGCTGCCGGTGCCCTCGATCGCCCAGACCCGGCGGCCGGGGGCGTGGAGGGTGGCGAACGCCAGGGCGCGCTTATAGCCCATGGCATCGGTGCTGCAGTGCAGGTGGTCGACGACACCGCCGGTGACGGCCTCGACGATCGCGGCGACATTGTTGTCGCGGTGGGTGTCGACGCCGATGACGAAGTCGACTTGGCCTGACAGCATGGTGGACATCGGTGTTCCTCCATCCGGTAGGGGTGCTGATGGTTGGCACCGGCCTGGGTGCGGTCACCGTGCGGCAGGACTGTGATGAGGCACGACCACGTCGTGGTCGGCCAGGCTTCTGATGAGGCCAGCGGTTCGGTGGGCCAGGCCGGTGCCGGCAACCGCGACGACAGATCCAAGCCAAGGGCCGCAGCCACCGGGTGGCTGGCCAATGAGTTCTTCGGGTCAGTCGTGGTCACCGACACCGACACTGGCAGCGATCACTGCTGTGACCGCGCAGGCAGACGGTTCAGCCCGTCGGTGTCGTTCCGGTTCTGCTGCTGACCATCGATCACGACAGATCCGCTCGACGAGGAACATCTGCCGAAGCTCCGACGCGGTTTGAGTCAGGTCTCTTCTGATCAACGGCTCGACCGTGGCATCCATGGCTTGAACGCCTACTGCCAGTCTCACAATGAGGGTTCGAAGAGCCGGCGCCTACGTGGTCGGCTGGGTACTCCATGGTGTCCAGTCATCGGGCTGTGTGGGGCTGAAGTAGGCGGCGTACATGTCGAGCGCGGGGTCGAGCAAGTTGTGCAGGTCCTCCTCGTCGGTCAGGTTCGGCTGGTTCGCGGCGCGCTCGTTCCCGACGCCGGCGACGATCGCAATGAACAGTCTGATGCCCTGTTCCGTCGCGGCCGCCGCATGCAGTTCGCCGCTGTCGGCTGCAATCTTGAACGCTTCGATCACGCGGCGTTGCACTTCCAGACTTGGTGCGTAGGCCCGTTCACTGGGATGGAAGCCGGGGACGACCGGACGGAACAGCAGCTGAACCAATGCTGGCTGGTCGGCGCCGAAC
>DASTGF010000047.1:0-2466 GCA_035719255.1 Microlunatus sp.
CGCTAGCGACCTGGCCAACCTGGCGAGTCCCGCCGGTGGCGGGGGCGTCACCCGGATCAAGGTGTCGCAGCCCGCGCAGGTCGATTCCCCAGCCCTGCAGCCGGAAGATGATGCCGATCAGCGCGGCCTGGTCCGGCACCGATCCCTGCAGAACGGTCTCGGTGCGCTCCGTGTGCAGGCGGGCATCGGTGCCCGGACCCAGTGACCGGATCCCCCGCACCTCGATCCCCCCGTGATGCAGCCGGGCGATGACGCCGAGCAGCGCCGACTGGTCGGCCAGGCAGCCCCGCAGGACGGACTCCTCAGCCGCCGGTGAAACCTGCATGCCGTGCAGTTCCTCCAGCACACTGGCCGGCACTGAACCCCGCACTCGGACTTCCCACTCCACGACTGACACCTGTCCACCTCGCCCGACGGTGACGTGCACCGACCCCCGGTCTCCTGACCCCAGCAGCGCCGGGTGGCCCCGAACGCGCGCCCGTGCCGGTGGCCGGAACACTGGATTCGCGTGAGCCGAGAGCCACGAACTGACCCGGCGCTGTCACCGTCCTTGCGATCAACTCGACCAGTGGTCGGACCGTGATATCCGGTCTGCCCGTTTCGGGTCGCATCAGGTTCGGTCCCCTGTGCGCGGCGACCGGGTCGCGGGTGCAGCTGTGGGACGCGGGCCGCCCGAGCGGGCGCCCTACCCAGTTGAAATGTCCGCTCCGGCGAAAACATCGGGACCCGGCGGTGCACAGCCGACCCCGATCGCAAAGCCGCCTTTCGCCCATGGTGGGCGAAGAACCCCTGACTCGGCGAGAGGACGGGCGCGGGTCACCGGACATGCATTGATCCTCGATCACGGTTCCAGTTCACCGCGTCGTTCCGTTCGGGTGATTGGGACAATTCCGGCGTTCGAGCAGCAGTGTCGGTCGTAGGCTCGGTCGGTGCGTGAGGGGTTTCACCTGCAGCTGTTCGGGCTCGGGGAGTACTCCGCGTCCATGTGTCGGCTCACCAGCATCGCCCTGCGGGATGCCACCCAGGCCCTACTCGACGCCGACCTGTCCCTCGCCGAACAGGTCATCGCCATGGACATCCAGCTTCACGACATGCGAGCCAAGGGAGAGGACGTCGCCGTCGCCCTGCTGGCCCTGGAGGCCCCGGTCGCCCGGGACCTGCGCACCGTGGTCTGCGCCCTGCGGATCGTCGCCGACCTGCACCGCATGGGCGCACTGGCCATCCACATCGCGAACGCGGCCCGGCGGCGGCACCCGACGTACGTCGTCCCGTCCGACGTGCGGCCCTTCATCGAACGCATGAGCGCCACCGCGCTGCATCTGGCCGACCAAGCCGAGGCCGCGCTCCGCACCGAGGACCTCGACACCGCCCGCCGCCTGCCGGTCGACGACGACGTCATGGACAGCCTGCAACGCGACCTCTACCACCACGTGCTCGCCCCCGGTTGGCGCCATGGCGTCGCCGCCGCCGTGGACATCGCGCTGCTCGCCCGGTTCTACGAGCGGTTCGGCGACCACGCCGTCTCCGTCGCCCACCACGTCGTGTACCTGGTCACCGGCGAAACACCCTAACCCCAAACGGGAATCGACTCACCCTGGACCGATGGCGACTTCCCCGGACAACGCCCGCAATGAGGATCCTCGGGTTCTTGCGGTGGTCGCAACACCGTTGGGAATGAGGGTGTTCGTGGCGAACGGGACACAAGCCGAGTGGAGGTTCAGCGAGGGTCCATCGGCATTCGGACCGGCGCCCAGTTGCTCGCGTAGCGACACAGCGTTTCCATGGCCTTCGCGACGACGGCTCTGGTGCGTTCCTGGCGGGCGGCCCAGGTGCGCAGGTTCACGGTGGGTTCGATCAGCTTGCGCCATGGCCACTCGGGTAGTGCGCGCAGGGCGCTGGGTTCGCTGAGCAGGACGGCTTCGGCTTCGGATGCCTCGGCGCGCAGCAGGGCGTTTGGGTTTGCCCCCTACCGTGGAGACATCGCCTTTGAGGAGGTAGGGGCGATGGCAGAGACGCGGCGGAAGTTCGACGAGGACTTCAAGCGTGGTGCGGTGCAGCTGGTCTTCGAGACGGGGAAGCCGATCGCGCAGGTGGCCCGGGATCTGGGCGTCAACGAGGGCACGCTGGGGAACTGGTGCGCGGTCGAGCGGCGCCGGCGCGAGGGTGGTCAGGCCGGGCTGAGCGAGGACGAGCGCGCTGAGCTGGTCCGGCTGCGGAAGGAGATCGCCGAACTGCGGATGCAGCGTGATGTCCTCAAGCGCTCGGTCGCCCTCTGGGTCAACGAGGCGAGGGGCCGGTAGCGGTGGCCGCGTTCATCGTCACCCTCCAGAGGGAGCAGCACGGCATCCCGTTCGCGACCGCGTGCCGCGCGCTTCAGGTCAGCCAGTCGTGGTTCTACAAGTGGTGCCACGGCGACGCCTCACCGCAGCATGCGCGGCGTGAGCAGTTGGCCGCCGAGATCGCCCG
>DASTGF010000048.1:0-3998 GCA_035719255.1 Microlunatus sp.
CGCGACGAGCTCCGGGGCGACGCTCCCCATCGGCCGGGTCCTCGACCCAGCCGATGTGGCCGCTCTCGCCGTGCACATCATGATCAACACGGCCCTCACCGGCGCAACCTACGACGTCGACGGCGGGCAGCAGTTCGTGTCCTGAACCAGGTCCGCCGCGACCGGACGCCTACAACGCCGCGCGGGCCTGTTTGAAGGACTCGACCCGGCACACCGACGCGACCGAGGCGACATCGAGAACCTGACCGAGCAGATGCTGCACGCAGTCCTCGCACGCCCAGACCGGGAAGGCGACGGCCGGCTGCGAGGTCAGGGCTTGACCGAGCCGTGCCAGGCGGTCCAGCACGTAGGCTGCCGGCCGCTGACGGCACGAGACGCACAGGGGCGGTGGCTCGACAGACAGTTCGGGCTCATCGCCGCCCCGCTGCGAGTGGCTCATGACGGCAGTTCCGTGCCGGCCTGCTCGCGCACCATGAAATCGGCGTACCACTCCGGCCAGTTCTGGTCCGCCTCGCCGGTCCGCTTCTCGTGCTCGCCATGGGCGGCGGCCGCCCGGCGCAGCGCTGCGGCCAGATCTCCCGTCGAGGCGAAGGTCGTTTCGGCCGGGTCGGTCCGTCCGGGCAGTCGAGTCGTGATCTCCTGCAGCAGCCAGCTGTTGCCGTCCGGGTCGCTGAACGTGGCGAACGAACCGTAGCTCGCTTGATCGGGCGCGCGACCGTCCACGCGACCGCTGGTGCCGGCCGGCCTGAACTGGGCGCCCGGGGCTCCCGGGTGGAACACCTGACTGACGTCGACGCCGAGCGCGCTCAGCTGATCACGCGCCGCGTCGATGTCGGAGACAACCAGATACAGGCCCTGGGCGGAGCCCGGCGTCGCCGACGTTATCTGCGCGCCGAACTGAACCGAGCAACCCGATCCGGGTGGCGTGAACTGCACGACCCGGAAGCCGTTGTCGAAGGCGAAATCGGCGTCGAATCTCCAGCCGAGGCTCGTGTAGAACGCCTTCCCTCGATCGACGTCCGAGACGGGAATGACAACGGCCTCGAGCTTGAGGTCAGCGGTGACCGCCGGGGGGCCGCTCGCGCCGTCGCCGCGGTCTGACGTATCCATCCTCGCCTCCAGGGTCCGGTTCCGAGTCGACGGTATCGCTGTGGCTTCCGTCCGGCTACAGCTACGACCACACGATGTGGTGACGACGGAGACCGTCGACCATCGCGGAAAGGGGCTTCACGGCGGTTCAGAACGGGACCTAGGTTGGCAGCACACCAGACTTCCCATCGGCGTACGAGAAGGACTTGATCCGGATGTCCGAGCGAGCTGCGCGACTTGTGTCGGTGAATGTCGGCATGCCACGCAACGTCAGTTGGCAGGGACGAACCGTTCTGACCGGAATCTGGAAGGACGCGGTTCACGGGCCGCGTCAGGTCCGGCGGCTGAACGTCGACGGGGACGGTCAGGGCGATCGCACCGGTCACGGAGGAGAGCAACGAGCCGTCTTCGTCTATCAGCTCCAGTCGTACGAATACTGGTCGGCGGAACTGCGCCGCCATGACCTCACGTTCGGCCAGTTCGGAGAGAACTTCACCGTCGACGGGCTCGCCGACGACGAGGTCTGCATCGGAGACCAGTTCCGCATCGGTTCGGCCTTGTTCGAGGTCACGCAGCCGCGGACGACCTGCTACCGCGTCGGGATCAGGCTGGACGAGCCTCGCATGGCCGCGCTGCTCACCGGTCGCGGCCGGCCTGGCTTCTACCTCCGCGTGCTCGAGGAAGGTGTCGTGGAAGCCGGCGACGACATCGTCCAGGTGAGGTCCGAGCCAAGCCGAATGACCGTTGCGACGATCAACGCGCTGCTGTACCTGGATCGTCGTCCCGACCCCGAGCTGCTTCGAGTAGCGCTGGGGATCCCGGCGCTCAGCCCCGGGTGGCACACCTCGATGGAGGCACTACTGGACCAACACCGTGACGGCGCGGCGGTCGACGGGAACGCGGCGCTGACCGCAGTAGGGCCTCCGCCGGCGTGGTCCGGCTTCCGAGACCTGCGAGTGGTCGCGACTCGACACGAAACGGACGAGGTCTTGTCGCTGGACCTCGAAGCCACCGACGGCGACCCGCTGCCGCACCCGCTGCCGGGCCAGTACGTCACGCTCAAGCTCGAGCGGGAACCCGGCGCAGCTCCGCTGGTACGCAGCTACTCGTTGTCGGGACCGCCTGACGACGCGCGATACCGGATCAGCGTCAAGATCGAACCGAGCGGCGCGGCCGGCCAGCTCCTTCGTACCATGGTGGACGTGGGCAGCCGCATCAAGGTCGCGGCACCGCGCGGGCAGTTCACCCTCGACGAGGGCACCGGTCCGGTCGTTCTGGTGAGTGCGGGCATCGGCGTGACGCCTGTGCTCGCCATCCTGCACGCACTGCGTGACGGCCGCTCGACACGCGACATCTGGTGGCTGCACGGCGCTCGCAGCGGCTCGGAGCACGCGTTTGCCGCGGAGGTCCGAGCGCTGCTCGCCGAGCTGCCCGGGGCCCGGAGCTGCATCTGGTACAGCCGACCCGGTCCCGATGACCGGATCGGGTACCAGTTCGATCAGCGCGGACACCTCGATGCCGAGGGGATCCTGGCGTCCGGCGCGCCGACGGATGCGGATTTCTGGATCTGCGGACCGATACCGTTCATGGACGACATCCGCACCGGCCTGGGCTCGCTCGGCGTGACCGAGGCCCGCCTGCACACCGAGGCATTCGGCGCGGTGCCGCCCGTCACCCCAGGCGTCGTCGTGCAATCCAGCCGACCACCACATCCGCCCGAGGGGGCTGCGGGCACCGGGCCGCTGGTCTCGTTCGTTCGGTCCGGCCTGAACGTTCGGTGGAGCCGCGACTCCGCCACCATCCTCGAACTCGCCGAGGCATGCGACGTCGCCGTTCGGTGGTCCTGCCGCACCGGGGTGTGTCACACGTGCGAGACCGGTCTCCTCGAGGGCGTCGTTTCGTACGCCCCAGAACCCCTGGAGCCCGCGGCGCCGGGGAACCTCCTGGTGTGCTGCTCCCGACCAGACAGCGACATCGCCATCGATCTCTGAATGGGAGCCGCCGACCTCGTGAGTCGGGAAGGTGCAGATCCTCGACCATATGATGGGCCTACTAGTCAGCAACGAGCCGCCGCTTCGCAGGTGGAGTGTGATGTTGGGAAGATTCGCCGTCGGCTGCAGTCGGTTGTGGTGCAGTCGCGGTGGCTGGGTTGAAATCTGGGTGTTCGTCGCGGCGGTCGCCGTTGCCTCTGTGGTGCCTGTGAGCCCGTTAGTCAGCATGGCGCGGAGGGTCTCCACGTGAACCGTGGACTGTTGCCATGAGCACGAGCGTCAGACTTACTCCTTCTTGGCCCTCCCCGCGCCGGACGTGTTCTGTCCGCGCAGGTCGAGGAGGTCAGGGTCATGGAAGTCGTGCACAGCCGGTGCGCAGGGATGGACGTGTCGAAACGCGACGCGAAGGTCTGCGTCCGGGTCGCTGAGCGAGGTCGACGCAGGACGGTCGAGACGGTTCGGACCTGGGCGTGACGACGAACGCGATCCTGTCCTGCAGCTGCGGGAACACCTGATCGCCGAGCAGGTCACTCTCGTGGTAATGGAGGCGACCGGTGACTGCTGGAAGCCGTTCTTCTACCTGCTGGAGGATGCCGGGTTCGAGGTGATAGCTGGTCAACGCCCGACAGGTGAAGAACATCCCCGGGCGTAAAAGCGACGTCAACGACGCGACCTGGCTGGCGCAGCTCGGCGCGCACGGCCTGCTCCGGGGCTGCTTCGTCCCGCCGCACCAATCCGCGAGCTTCGGGACCTGACTCGGGCACGGACGATGCTGAGCCGTGAGCGGGCCGGGAGGTCCAACGGTTGGAGAAGGTCACTCGAAGACGCCGGGATCAAGCTGTCCAGCGTGGTCAGCGACATCGACGGCGTCTCTGCCCGGTTGATGCTGCAGGCCCTGGCCGACGGGCAACGCGACCC
>DASTGF010000049.1:0-3234 GCA_035719255.1 Microlunatus sp.
CCGGAGGCGTCCAGGACACGACGTGCACCTACGGGCCGGTGGGCAGCACGCAGAAGTGCGCCGCCGAGACCAAGAGCGGGGTGGCGACGTATACGGCGTCGGGTCTGGGCCCCAACGAGGGCGTCACGGTCAGCGCCAAGATCAAGCCGGGGCTGATCAGCGACAACGCACCGCACCTGGAGCCCGACGGCTCCAAGCTCACCGCGGGGGAGCGCGCCGGTCTTATCGCCGGCGCGGTCGGGGTGGCGGCGCTGACCATCGGGTCGCCGATCGTGGGCGTCCTGTGGTGGCGGCGCAACGGCCGTGACCGTCGCTACGCCGGGCTCGCCCCCGGCACCGTCCCGCTGCCGGGGCAGACCGCCCAGATCGTGGCCAACGACCCGGACCTGCCCATACCGGTCGCTTTCTCCCCGCCACGGATCCCGGTCGCCGAGGCCGGATTGCTCATCGACGGGCAGGTGGACGCCCGAGAGACGGCCGCCACGATCATCGACCTCGCGGTGCGCGGCGCGCTGACCGTGCAGAGCTCGGGCAAGGACGAGTTCACCGTCACCCTGGTCAATCCCGACGTGGCCGCTGCTCCGCACGAGATGGTGCTGCTGACCAAGATCTTCGGCGGTCAGCCGCCCGGAGCGGTGCAGGACCTGTCCGAGCAGGGGAGCCTGCTGGAGGCGCACAAGGCCCTGCAGGCGTCGGTCCGTAACCAGGTCGCGGCCCGAGGCTGGTTCCGCAAGGTGCCTTCGGCGACCGCGACGAGCAGCTTCGGCTTCGGGACGATCGCGCTGCTGGCCATCCTCGGCTTCTGGCTGGGGGCGTGGGTGCTGTGGATCATCGTGCCGCTGCTGCCGGTGATCATCACGATCCTGGTCATCCGCTTCAAGCTGCGCCGCGGCCAGCGGACGGCGGACGGGCGCGCGGTGACCGATCAGATCGAGGGGTTCAAGACGTATCTGGCGACGGCGGAGGCCGACCAGCTTCGCTTCGAGGAGGGCGAGGACATCTTCTCCAAGTACCTCCCCTGGGCGATCGCGTTCGAGCTGGCGGATCGCTGGGCCAAGGTCTGCGGCGACCTCGTGGCCATGGGTCGGCTGCCGAACACGACCCCGTACTGGTACTACGGCAGCTACAACATGGCCGCGTTCAACACCGCCTTCCTGACCAGCAGTCTGACCAGTGCAGCCACGCCGGCTCCCTCGTCAGGCGCCAGCGGCACCGGCTTCGGTGGCGGAAGCTCGTTCAGCGGCGGCGGGTTCTCCGGTGGCGGCGGTGGCGGTGGGGGCGGCGGCAGCTGGTAGAGCCGGCCGGCCCTGAGCTTGTCGGAGGGGCCTTGGCTGTGCCTTGAGCCGTGGGCGGGCGGCTCAGGCCACGGGGGGCTCAGGGCACGGGGGGCATGGGGGCTCAGGGCACGGGAGGAAGGGGGGCTCAGGGCACGGGGGCCTGGGGGCTCAGGGGCTCAGGGCAAAGAGCTGGCTAGCGGACTTCGAGCAGGTCGACGACGAAGATGAGGGTCTCGCCAGGCCTGATCACACCGCCGGCGCCACGGTCGCCGTACGCGAGCTGCGGCGGGATGGTCAGCTGACGGCGTCCGCCGACCTTCATACCGGCGACTCCTTGGTCCCAACCCTGGATCACGCGTCCCGCGCCGAGCGGGAAGTCCAGCGGAGCGCCGCGGTTGTAGGAGGCGTCGAACTCCTCTCCGGTGCTGTGTGCCACCCCCACGTAGTGGACGCTGACGGTGGAGCCCGGCGTGGCCTCGGCGCCGGCGCCCTCGCGGATGTCGACGATCTCGAGCTGGGTCGGTGGGGGGCCGGCGGGAAAGTCGATCTCTGGCTTCTCGGTCACGATCGCCCAACCTACCCCGGGCCTCTCCGGGGCCGGCCGGGGGAAGGCCCGATGGTGAATCGCGCGCCGGCGAGAATCCTTGACTGTATGAATGCCGCCTACGAGCACCCCAGTCTCAAGCTGAACGTCACCACCGACCAACGCGACCGGGCCGAGGCCTGGCTCAAGGACGCGTACGCCGACGGCCGGGTCACCGAGGAGGACTTCGACCGCCGGATGGGTCAAGTCCTCGGGGCGGTGACCCGCAAGGATCTCAACGAGGCCTTCTTCGGCCTCGTCACCGTGCCGGCACCTTCACAGGCGCTCGGTGTGCACCCCGCGTACCAGCCGCTGGTCCGGCCCGAGGTCCGCCAGCAGGCCGGTCGCGGTGTGGCCGGCCTCGCCCACCTGTCCGGTCTGTTCTCCTGGATCCTCGGGCCGGGACTGCTCTTCGCGCTGTCCCGACCGGGCACTTACCAGCGGCGCGAGGCGGCGAAGGCCTTCAACTTCCAGCTGATCTCGGCGATCGTGTTCATCGTCGTGGCCATCGTCGGCGGCATCACCGGCCTGAGCGTCTTCCAGTGGATCATGCCGCTGATGTGGCTGGGCTGGCTCGTTCTCACCATCGTGGGCGGTGCCAAGGCGCTGCAGGGCGAGGACTGGACGAACCCGGTCAAGCAGGTGCTGAAGATCGAGGTCTTGTCGGAGAAGTAGCACAGCGGCGGGAACAGATGGCTGGGTGCCCGGCGTTGTTTCCGCGCTAGACTGATGAACTGTTCGCACGACGTGCCGGGGCCGCAAGACCCCGGGTTCGACGGGTGAGCAGCGCACAACTCAACAGGGGGTGATCGGTTTCGACTGGGGTCGATAGTCCCAGGGGAAGCGGGCCGAGAATCCAAGGTCAACTCGTTAATGTCCCTTGGAAACCAATAAGTGCCGATTCTAAGCGCACTGAGTTCGCTCTCGCTGCCTGAGCAGTGACCGAACGGTCAGACCGGGAACGCCTTCGTCCCGGACCCTGGCCTCATCGAGAAGGCTTACCGGCTAGGACCCGTCTCGGGGCCTAGCAGGGACACTTACCGGGACTGGGCCTGTCTGCGACGTGCTGGTGCGAGCGCAGGGGCCGAGCAGAACGACAGCACCAGCTGCGCCCGGAGAATATCTGGTTCGTCGCTTCAGGACGCGGGTTCGATTCCCGCCACCTCCACCCCTTGATCAGGGGCCGGCGCCCTCGGAGCCGGCCCCTGATGCGTGTTCGGGATCGGCCGACGGGACGCCGGCGCGCTCGGTTCGCATACAGCGGCGGATCTTGACTCCTGCGGTTGGCCGACGGTGACTTTTCACATCGGGCCCCCACGGGTGAGCCAACGTGCTTGAATCCCCCTGCGCCGAACGAAAGCGACGGGCGTTCGG
>DASTGF010000050.1:0-12850 GCA_035719255.1 Microlunatus sp.
GGTTCGAGCTCGCGCAGCTGCTCTGCGGTCAACCCTGCGAGAGTCTCGTGACGAACCGCCGTCCGGAGGCGCCACTGCCCGGTCCGCGAGCCCAGGATCGGCGCGCAGTCCTCGGCGAGGAAGCGGTTGACCTCGCCGTCGGTGACGCCCGAGCCGAGGCGGTCGCTCAGATCGTCCGCCGCGAACGTGCTCGACAGCGCGACCGACGTGCGCAGCCGGGTCCGTGCGGCGCTGGGAACGGCGGGTTCGCGGACCGTGTCGAGGAGATCCTCGAACAGGTCCGCAGGCACCGGCCTCAGGTCAGCCACGACGCCCTCCGGCCGCCAGCTTGCGGACGAGTCGGACGAACGGGGCATCGAGCCGGCGCACGGGAACCGGATCCGGTGGCGGGTCGCCCAGATGACTCACGAGGAGGGTATGAGCTTGATCATGGTCGAGCGCGAGCCCAGCGCCGGCCGCGATGTTCACCAGGTACTCGCACAGCTCGGCCAGGGGCACGTCGGACATCACCTGCCGCGACAGCGAAGGGTCGAAGTCCACCTCGTGCACCGGACGGTCCAGCCCGACCAGCACGACCCGGACGTCGGACAGCTCACCGTTCTCGGCGGCGGCGGCGAAGCTGGCGACCAGTCGTAAGGCCGCGTCCGGAAGCGCCGGGTCGTCGAGCCCGTCGAAGACCAGCCAGAGCTGGCCGGGATAGTCGGCCACCCAACCCTTGAACCGGCTGAGCACGAGCCGCGCCTGGGTGTCGGGCTGGAGCGTCGGATCGAAGTCGCCGAGCTGCCATCTCAGCTGGTCCCCCATATCGCGGGCCACGTCGAGGGGTCCGACGGACGCGAGGTCCGCCCACGCCGACAGGTCGAACAACCGGGCCGTGAACCGGCGGGACCGCTGCCCGACGTGGGAGATGAGGTTCCAGGTGTAGCTGCGACCCGATCCACGCTCGCCCGACACGACGACCACCGGCCCGTCCAGCAGATCGTCACTGGCCAGGCTCCTGACCAAGGCCCGGAAGTCGGCCCGATCGACGAAGGGCCAGCCGCGGATGATCTGGACCGCTGTATGGTCGAGCGGTGCACCCGGATCGGCGACCGCGCCGACGCGCTGGGAGAACTGCTCGAGCGCCCGGCGCGCGCCCGCCGCTCCCGGATCGACGATGGCCTCCTCGACCAGGCGGCGCACCAGCCCCCGGCTCGCCAGCCGATCGAAGACGTCGTCCCAGATCTCGGCCACCGAGCGGTCCCAGTTCACCTCGTCGCCGCGCAGCCCGATGCGCTCGATGAGAACGCCGATGCCTCGCTTGTCCGCGTAGGCACCCCGCAGAAGCAGGGTCAGTTCGCAGCGGTCGGGGTCGTCCGTCCCGATGGCGACGCGATCGAAGAACCCCATCTCAGATCACCCCGGATCGACGCAGATCGCCGAGTACCCGATCGATCCGGATGCCCTGATTGCGAAACTGGGCGCGACCTCCGACGGTCACAGAGACCCAACGGTGATGCAGCGCGACGAGGCGCCACTGCTCGTCGAACACGGGCGCACCCGAGGAACCCTGGTCGGTGTCGGTGAGGTACTGCACCACCTGGGCGTCGACGTAGCGCACCACGTTGTGGATCATCCCGATCTTCTTCGGGCCGCCGCCGGGGTGCTGGATGATGTACACCCGCTCGTCGACCCGGGGCGCCGGGGCACCCTCGAGGCCGAGCAACGGAGTCCCGGCCGGGAGGTCCACCTCGGTGCGGATCACGGCCCAGTCGTTCTCGGAGTTCCCCCGGATGCTGCCGACGTCGCAGTCGAGGACCACCGGATCGGCGGTGAGCCCACCGAAGGTGCGCTCGTAGCCGAACTCCGCCCGAACCGACGACGCCGGCTGACCACCATGGTCGTTGTCGTACAGGTTGTGCTGGTTGGTGAGCAACAGTCTGGGGCCGATCGCGAAGCCGGTTCCGGTGTAGTTCCGGTCCGAGTGGCGCATGGTGAGCTTGCACACCGACGAGCTCAGCTCGACTCCGCGCCGCAGGAATGCGATGTCCAGGAAGGTCGGCCCGTCACCGAGCACTCGCTCGTCGCCGCTCGGGTCGCTTCGTTGCCACTCGAGCGGCTCGGCGACGGACGATGACGCGCTCACCACTGGCCGGTCGGCGAGGAGCTCGGTCAACCGGGCAGCCACCGCCTGATCCTGGGAGCCCGCGATGACCTCGAGCAGGTGGCGCAGCTTCGCCTGTCGCTGAGCGAGCTCGAGGATGTCGCGCCACACCCACCGAAGCGGTTGATCCCAGTTCACCTCGTCCAACGGCAGTCCGGCGCGACTCACGAGATCGACCACCGGAGACCGGGTGTAGTAGGTGCTGGACAGCACCGTCCACACGTCCCGGACCGCCGGATCGTCGAACCTCAGTGGAGGCGGGTCGTCCAGGAACCCCACCTCAGGACTCCGCGATGATCACGATCGGTCGGTCCTCGTCCGGATCATGACCCGCCCCCCGACGACGACCGGTTGGCCGCAGCGGTCACCCCGAGCAACGCCGCCAGCGGGGCGATCAGGGCGATGAACTCCGCACCGCTCAGGATGCCGGCGAGGCCCAGCGCGATCGCGCCGAACACAATGCCGATCGCCACCACCACCAGCCCCCAGTTGCGAATCGCCAACTGGAGCTGGAACCCGCCGGAGGCGTTCGTTTCGGACAGCGCCTTGAGCCCGTGCGAGGCGACCAGGGTGCCGTCGGTCAGCGAGACCGTCCCCTCGCCGGGGCTCCTGGGGATGACCGTGATGGTGCGTGGCGCGGACTGCGTTCGTTCGTACGAGCTCAGTCCGGTCACCGTCCAGGCGAGCCCGGAGTCGGCACCGCCGGTGGCGGTGTATTCGGCGGGTGCACCGACGGTGACCTCATCCGGCCCGGTGATCGCGATCGGCGGAGAGCCCGGGGCGCCGCCCTCCCCGCCCGGTTCGCCCTCCAGCCTGCTCTCGTCTCCGCCGGCCGCCGGACCGGTCTGGGTGGACACCGCCTCCCCATGCGCCAGGGCTTTCCGCGCCAGCGTGGCCTGCAACTCGTGAGTTCGGCGTACCAGCAGGATGACCATGCCGCCGAGCACGGCACCGGCCAGCAACGTCGCCACGGCCGCCAGCAGTTCGGCACCCGTCGGTGCGGCCGGCGCGGCGCCCGGTGCCGGGGTCGACGATGGCGTGCTCGCACCACCGGAAACGTCGACGCTCGGCGCGGTGGTCCGCGGCAGACCGGACGCCGACGCCGTCGGGACCGGGCTCGGCGTGTCGGCGAACGCCGCTCGTACGCCGAGGGTTCCGAACACCAGCCACCACGCGCTCGCAAGAACCAGACCCAGGGCCAGGAGCGACGGGAGCCGACGAACAACAAGAGGTCTCACCGAGCTGTCCTCCCCAGGGTCGATGGTGGGATCATGATCGCAATCGGCTTTTCGGCCTGTCCAGAGATAAAGCGCCATCCCGGTCCGTGCCTGTGAGGGACGAGATGTGCCGGACGAGATATGCCGGACGGGGTCCGGCCTCGAGCTCAGGTGCGGACGTAGGTGATCACGACCCTTCGATTCAGCCGCCGGTTCCCCTCCGACGTGTTGGGCACCGCGGGATCGGCCTCGCCCCGACCGAGCGTCGTCAGGGCGTAGCCGGATGCCGGGAGTTGCGATTCCAGCAGTGTCGCGACCGCCCGGGCTCGTCCCAGACTGAGCGCCCTGCCGTGAGCGGCCGGACCCAGGTCGTCGGTGTAGCCGACGATCCTGACCCGCCCGTGTCCTCGGCTGCGGAGCCGCTGGGCGACGTCGGCCAGGCGTCGCGCAGCGGTCGGGCGGATCACCGCACTGTCTCGTCTGAAGAGAACGGTCGCGTCAAGGGTCACTCGCACGGTGCCGGGTGCCTGCTCGAGGGTCACCCGTCGGCGCAGATCGGCGCTCGCATCCACGATGTCGGTGACCTCGGTCCGGATGTCGAGGACCAGGGCGACCGGCTCCGCCGAGGCCGCCGGGGTGGCGACGATGCCCAGCCCCAACGTTGTGGCCAGCAGCGCGCCCATCATCCGGCCGCCGGGTCGACGGTGAGCAAGGGCCGATGCTCGCTGCGGGGAGGGTGGCGGGTGGTCGTGGCTCACCGGCCCTTCGACGGGCTCAGGGCACACTGCGGGCGGCGCTTCGGTGGGGTCGGCGCAGGCGGTGGGGTCGGCGCAGGCGGTCGGGTCAGGCGAGCGGGACATGTGCGAACACCCCGAAGCTCGGCACGGAGACATCCAACCGCGTCACGGCCGCCGGGGGTGCCCGGAACGAGGCGGTGACCAAGGTCGGGGACTCGCCCAGGGTCATCGGGCCGGTCTGGGTGCACAGGCAGTGGCCCCGACCGTCGGACGCCACGAGGTAGAGCTTGCCGTGCTCGGCGTCGATCAGCGTGATGCCATCGGCCGCATAGGAGTCGGCCTGGCCCGCGTCGGACCGGTTGTCGGACAGGGCGTCCCCCACGGTCGCGCTCTCGTCCGAACGCAGCGCCAGGGTGACGTGGACGAGGGTGCCGTCGCGGGCGATCGGATAGAGCTCGACGTCTGCCGCGGTTCCCTTGACCGCCGCCGACCGGGTGGCCACCGGATCGCCGAGGGTCGAGCCGGACGAGGGAGCGGCCGACTCGGACGGATGGCCGTTTCCGGTGGCCGACGAGCCGGCCGCGGCCGACCGAGCCGGAGGCTCGGGGCCGGTCACCGAACGGGACGCGGATGAGATCGGGCTGGTCGCACCACACGCGGTCAGGCCGACCAGAGCGGGGCCGAGCACGAGCAGGAGCAGAAATGCGAGAACGGACGCGCGGTGACGGTGTCGGTGTCGGCGGCACGGGGCTGTCATGCCGGGACGCTAAACAGATCGGCCTCTCTCGTGCCGCGGATCGGGCACAGCTGTGGATGATCGGAGGTCGAGAGCGCGCCCTGTGGACAAGTCCTGTCGGTCTGAGGCCCCCCACGGTCTGAGGCCCTCCAGGTGTGAGAGCGCGGTCAGGTCTGCGGGGCCGTATCCGACCGGATGTCGATCCGCCAGCCGGTGAGCCGGTTCGCCAGCCGGGCGTTCTGCCCCTCGCGCCCGATGGCGAGCGACAGCTGGTAGTCGGGAACGACGACCCGTGCCGCACGCAGGTTCTCATCGACGACGGTCACCGAGGACACCTTCGCCGGCGACAGCGCGTTGCCGACGAAGGTGGCCGGGTCGGGAGACCAGTCGATGATGTCGATCTTCTCCTCGTTCAGCTCGTGCATCACCGCGCGGACGCGCTGCCCCATCGGTCCGATGCAAGCGCCCTTGGCGCTGACGTCGCGGTGGTGGCTGATCACCGCGATCTTGGAGCGGTGGCCCGCCTCACGGGCGACGGCCTTGATCTCGACCGTCCCGTCGGCGATCTCGGGCACCTCCAGGGCGAACAGCTTCTCGACCAGACCCGGGTGGGTCCGGGAGACGATCACCTGAGGTCCGCGGAGCTCACGCCGCACGGCGACGACGTACACCTTGATCCGGGTGCCGTGCTGGTAGCGCTCCCCCGGCACCTGCTCGACCGCCGGCATGATGGCTTCGATCTTGCCCAGGTCCACCAGCACGGTCCGGGCGTCATGACCCTGCTGGATCGTCCCCGAGACGATGTCACCCTCGACCCCGGCGAAATGGCCGTACTTCTGCTCGTCCTCCGCGTCGCGAAGCCGCTGCATGATCACCTGCCGGGCCGTGGAGGCCGCAACCCGGCCGAAGCCCTCGGGCGTCGCGTCGTACTCGGCGACCAGGTTGCCGGCCTCGTCGATCTCGGGCACCATCACCACGACGTGACCGCTCTTGCGGTTGAGCTCGACCCGGGCACCGCGCACCGCCCCGTCGGTCTTCTCGTACGCGCTCAGCAGCGCCTCCTCGATCGCGCTGACCAGCACGTCGAACGGGATGTCCTTCTCGCGCTCGAGCAGGCGCAGCACGGAGATGTCGATGTCCATTCAGTTGTCCTCGCTTTCCGCATCCGTCTCGGCAGCGGCCGGCCGGTTGAACTCGATCTGGACCAGCGCCTTCGCCACCGCGGCGAGCTCGATCCGGCGCTCGGTGCCGGCCACCTCGAGCCGGACCGAGGTGTCCTCGACCGCGACGACGCGACCGGTCAGCTGCTCGCCGGAGGTCAGGTTCACCGCGACGAGCCGGCCGCGGTTACGGCGCCAGTGCGCGGGACGCTCCAGCGGACGGCTGACGCCGCGGGTGGTCACCTCCAGCGTGTACGGCGCGCTGCCGGTGACGTCGCTGGTATCGAGCGCTGCGGAGATCGCCTGGGAGGCGTCGGAAATCTCGTCCAGGGTCGGCCCGGTCCCGCGCGGGCCGTCACCGTCCACGACGACGCGGACGACCCGGCGACGCCCGGCGGGCACCACGTCGACCGCCTCCAGCTCCAGATCACATCGCGCGACCACCGGCGTCAGCAGTTCGGTCAGCTGCGTGGAGTTCATGCGGTGGTCCTTCGATCCGATTGGGTCGAGCAGTTGTCGTGTCGCCGCCGACCGGCCTCCCGGTGAGGCGTTGCGTCGGCGGCGAACGGTCATTCTCCCACGTCCACGGTACGTTCTCTTGCGTGACCCCGACGCTCCTCCCGGGCTCCCCGCCGCTGGGGGATCCGGGGCGCCCGACGCCCCCGGCGCTGTCGCGACGGGCCCTGCTGAGTGCGGCCGCTGCCCTCGGCGTGCTGGCCGCCGCGGGCTGCAGCGTTTCCGACCCGAGGATCCATGGCGACCGCCCCGCGACGAACCGGACCGGTGAGCCGCCGGCCTCGCCGACCCCCGGTCCGAGTCCGGCGCTCCCGGGCGCCGAATCCGGTGCGCGGGCGGAGGAGGCGACCGCCGCGCTGGCAGCAGCCCTGCTCGCCTCCGGTGCCAAGCTGAGCTCGGACCAGCGGACCGTGGTCACCGCGGCCCGCGACGCGCACCGGCTGCATGCGGCTGTGCTCCGGACCCCGGACCCGACTGCGCGCAGCACGGCCGGCAGCACGCCGGGTCCGACGCCGGTGAAACCGCGCACGGTGAGCCTGGCGGCCCTCATCGCGGCCGAGAAGACCCTCGCCGGACGACACGCCAAGCTGGTCGGCACCTCCCGCGGATTGACCGCACTGCTGTTCGGCTCCCTCTCGGTCGCGGGCACCACCTTCGCCGGCGCACTCGGTGCCGGCGGACGCGTACCGATCACCAGTACCCCGGCCGCGCCCCGGACTCCCGGAGTGCTCGCCGACGTTGCCGGCATCCAGGCGGTGGTGTCTCAGTTGCATGCGCTGATCTACGGCTATCAGGTCGCGATCGGTCGGCTGCCGGTCGGCAGTACGTCGCACGGCCGGGCACTCGCCGACCTGGCGGAGCGAAGAGCCCTGCGCGACCAACTTACGGCCGTCCTGATCTCCCGTACGGCCACCGTCCCGGTCGCCGAACCCGCGTATGCCACGCCGTCGAAGGTGCGCAGCGCCGGCGCCGCGACGGCGCTGATCGCGGCGATGGAAACCGCCTTCGTGCCGTTCACCGGTCAGTGGCTCGCCTCGGCCGCCCAGCCGGCCGACCAGCAGCTCGCCTGGGCCGGGATGCGCCGCGCCGCCGCCCTGGCCCGCGGCTGGGGCGGCCCGGTTGGTGCCTGGCCGGGATGGCCCGGCTGAACCGACTCCGAGGGACCGGCCGCTCCTCACCCCGCGAGCAGCGGCTGAACGAGATCCCAGGCCAGCTTGACGGCGAGTGCGGCCACCACGATCAGGAAGACGCGCCGGACGAACCGGTTGCCGCCGCGCAGCGCCATCCGGGCACCGATGTAGCCACCGGTCAGATTCGCGGCACCCATGGCGAGGCCGACGCCCCACAGGATCGAGCCGTGGGCGGCGAATACCGCGATGGCGGCCAGATTGGTGAACAGGTTGGCGATCTTGGCCTTCGCGCTGGCCTCCAGGAATCCGTAGCCGAGCACGGTGACCAGCAGGATGACGAAGAACGAACCGGTGCCGGGACCGAGGATGCCGTCGTACGCACCGACGCCGAGACCGATGGCCGCGGTCAGCAGGTAGTGCTTGCGGCCGTCGTGCTTGCGCGCCGAGTGCAGGCCGAGCTCGGGTCGGCGCCAGGTGTAGATGCCGACGACCACCAAGGCGACCAACACGATCGGAGTGAAGTACTGCTTCGGCAGGAACCGGGCCGCCTGGGCGCCGAGCGCGGAGCCGACCACGGACCCCACCACCAGCGGCAGCACTGTGCGCCAGTCCGGTCTCAGCCGGCGGGTGTACGTGATCGAGCTGGTGGCGGTGCCCCAGACCGAGGAGACCTTGTTGGTGCCCAGGATCTCCGCGGGTGGAGTGTCCGCGGGCAACCCGATCAGCAGCGCCGGCAGCTGGATCAGACCACCGCCCCCGACGACTGCATCCACCCAGCCGGCGGCGAAGGCGGCCACGATCAGGAAGATCAGGGTGGCCAGGGCGAGGTCGAGCGCACCCACCGATCAGTCGGCGACCGGGGCGCCGAGGTCCGGCGTTCCGTGCACCACCGCGAGCAGGTGCCCGAGGGCGTCATCGACGGGAACCTCGCGCTTCTCCCCGCTGGCCCGGTCGCGGACCTCGATCCGGCCGTCGGCCAGCGATCGCCCGACGACAACGCTGGTCGGCATACCGAGGATCTCCGCATCGGCGAACTTCACACCCGGGCTGACCTTACGGTCGTCGAGCAACACCGCGATCCCGGCCTCGTCGAGTGATCGCGCCAAAGCGGTGGCCCACTCCATCGCGGCCGCGTCCTTGCCCGCCACGACGACGTGGACGTCGAAGGGTGCGATCTCCCGTGGCCAGCTCAGACCCTTCTCGTCGCAGGTGCCCTCGGCGATGGCCGCGACCGCCCGCGAGATGCCGATACCGTAGGACCCCATCGTGACCGTGACGAGCTTGCCGCTGGCGTCGAGGACCTTCAGCCCCAGCGCCTCGGCGTACTTCTTGCCCAGCTGGAAGATGTGACCCATCTCGATCCCGCGGGCGAGTTCGAGCGGTCCGGAGCCGTCCGGAGCCGGATCTCCCGCGCGCACCTCGGCCGCCTCGATCACCCCGTCCGGAGTGAAGTCGCGCCCGGCCACCAGATCGAACACGTGGCGACCCGGCTGGTCGGCCCCGGTGATCCAGCGGGTTCCGGTGACCACCCGCGGATCGACGAGGTAGCGCACCCCGGCGGATGCGTCCTGACCCAGTGCTCCGGGGCCGATGTAGCCCTTGACCAGCTGCGGGTGGCGAGCGAAGTCCACCTCGGTGAACACCTCGGCCTCGGCCGGATCCAGCTGGGCGGCGAGCCGCTTGAGGTCGACCTCACGATCGCCCGGCACCCCTACCGCCAGCGGCCAGCTGCGGCCGTCCGGCTCACGAACGACGAACAGCACGTTCTTCAACGTGTCGGCCGCCACCCACGGACGATCGGCCCGCGGGAACCGTTCGTTGGAGACCGCAACCAGAGTCTCGATCGTCGGCGTGTCGGGGGTGTCCTCGACGTGCGCAGCGGGGGCGTCGTCGTACGGCACGGGCTCGGGCGGAGCGATCCGGACGGCCTCGACGTTGGCGGCGTACCCGCCCGGCGAGCGGACGAAGGTGTCCTCGCCGTACTCGGCCACGGCCAGGAACTCCTCGCTGGCCGAGCCGCCCATCGCGCCGGACATGGCGTGCACGATCGCGTACTCGAAGCCGAGCCGGTTGAAGATCTTGATGTACGCGTCGCGGTGCAGGTCGTAGGACTTCTGCAGACCCGCGTCGTCGACGTCGAAGGTATAGGAGTCCTTCATCACGAACTCGCGCCCGCGTAACAGTCCGGCCCGGGGACGGGCCTCGTCACGGTACTTGGTCTGGATCTGGTACAGCGTCAGCGGCAGGTCCTTGTAGGAAGAGCACAGGTCCTTGACCAGCAGCGTGAACATCTCCTCGTGCGTGGGGCCGAGCAGGTAGTCCGCCCCCTTGCGATCCTGCAGCCGGAAGATGTTCGGCCCGTATTCGCTCCACCGGCCGCTGGCCTCGTAGGGCTCCTTGGGCAGCAGCGCCGGGAAGTGCACCTCCTGGGCGCCGATCGCGGCCATCTCCTCGCGGACGACGGCCTCGACCTTCTGCAGCACGGTGTAGCCCAGCGGCAGCCAGGTGTAGATGCCGGGCGCCGCCCGCCGGATGTAGCCCGCGCGGACCAGCCAGCGGTGACTCGGGACCTCGGCGTCGGCGGGGTCCTCGCGCAGGGTGCGGACGAACAACTCCGACATGCGGGTGATCACGGGGTGGTGCCTTCCTTCGCTCCGACGAGTGCCCTGAGCACCCTACTCGGGATCGGGCGGGCGACCCGACCGGTTTCGACCGGGCTCGGTGGCCCTATGAGGTCGGGTGGATCTCCACCTGCTGACCGTCGGGATCGGTAACCACGACCTTCGCCCCGCCCTCGCCGGTCTCCACCGTGGCATCGTGGCCGGCGGCGCGGAGCCGGCCCGCCAGTGCATCCAGGGGCTCGCTGGTCTCGAAGCCGAGCCGGACCGGGCTGGCGTCGGGGGCGGTCGGCACCGGTTCATCGCCCGGGCTGTGCAGGCCGATGACACCGCTGGTCCGACCGGCCCGCAACGGGCACCACCACGGATCATCGAGCCCGCCCACCGGCTCGAAACCGAAGTTCGCGAGCACCGACGCATCGGTCGCGAAGTCGCTGCTCGGCCGGACCGCCACCACGTCCAGCGAGGCCGCGACCTTCTGCTCGTGCACGGGCAGATCGCCGAACCGCTCCTGCGCGGTCTCCTGATCCAGCCCCAGCACCAGGCCGCCCGGCAGCACGACGCGGCCTGCCCGCCCCCCGTCGCCCGCGTCCCAGGTCTCGACCCGCAGACCGGCGCCCGCGAGCGCCCGCTCGGCCGCGGAAACCTCGGTCACCGCGAAATCGAGCACGGTGGTCCCGGGCTCAGCGGCCGCCGCGGCTCGGACGGCGACGAGGCCGGCCCGGCCGGCGAACTCCGCACCTCCGGAGTCGTCGTGCTGGACGCTGCGCAGCCCGAGGGTCTGGAGGAAGGCGACCATGGCCACCGGGTCCGCGCTGGAGCGGGTCAGCAGCACGGAGTAGCTCGGTCTCGCGTCGCGCTGGTCGGGCTCGGACATGACGTGCACGCTAGCAACCGGCGCCTGCCGGTGACGCGTCAGTAGTGGATCGTGGCGAATTCGCCGACGTCGCGGAAGCCGACCCGCGCGTACGTCGCCCGGGCGGGGAGATTGAAGTCGTTGACGTACAGCGACACCGTCGGTGCCACCGTCCGGGCGAGCCGGACCGCGCCGGCCATCGCGGGTGCGGCCAGTCCTCGGCCGCGGAGCGAGGGATCGAGCCAGACGCCCTGGACCTGGCAGACGCTGCCGGAGACCGAACCGAGATCGGCCTTGAACACCACCCGGCCGCGACGCACGATGCCGAACGCCCGACCCGAGGTGATCAACTGCCGGACGTAGAATCGATAGCCGGCCGGGTTGCCCTGCAACGGGGAGACTCCGACCTCCTCGGTGTACATCTTCACCGCAGCCTCGTAGTACGGGTCCCAGTGCTCCAGCCCGATCCGGTGCACCTCGGGGTCGAAGCCCATCACCGGATCGTGGTCGATCGACATCACCGGCTGCCGGGGGCGGACGTTGCGCACGTCGGTCCAGTCACGCCCCCACAGCTCCCCGAGCCGGCGCCAGAGCGCCAAGGCGGTCGCGGACGGCCCGATGATCGACGCGCAGGCGCGGTGCCGTCCCGCGACCCGGGCCCACGCGTCGATGGCCTCGGAGTCGGCGCAGACGGGCACCAGGTTGGAGCCGGCATGGAACAAGGCGCGCAGGGCGCCTTCGCGCTCGTATCCCCACAGTGGACAACCCAGCCCGGCCTGATCCAGGCCGGAGGAGCGCACCCGGGAGGCGACGAAGACGTTCTCGACCGGATTGGACGACAGCAGGGCCACGGTCGCCGCCAGATCGTCGCGGCCCAGCACCCGCACGGACCCCCGGCCGTGGCCGGGGGGTGCACTGTGCATCGCCGTGGACCCCATCCGAGGCCCCGCCTAGGAGACGCTCACCTGGGGGGCGCCGATCGCCTCGCCGCCCATCTCGTCGGCGATCCGCATGGCCTCTTCGATCAGGGTCTCGACGATCTCGCTCTCCTTGACCGTCTTGATCACCTCACCGCGGACGAAGATCTGGCCCTTGCCGTTGCCCGAAGCGACGCCGAGGTCGGCCTCTCGCGCCTCGCCGGGGCCGTTGACCACGCACCCCATCACGGCGACCCGGAGCGGGACTTCCAGTCCCTCCAGTCCGGCGGTGACCTCGTCGGCGAGCTTGTAGACGTCGACCTGGGCCCGCCCGCACGAGGGGCAGGAGACGATCTCCAGCTTGCGCGGACGGAGATTGAGCGACTCCAAGATCTTGATCCCGACCTTGACCTCTTCCACCGGCGGGGCGGACAGCGAGACCCGAATGGTGTCGCCGATGCCCTTGCTGAGCAGGGCTCCGAACGCGACCGCGGACTTGATGGTGCCCTGGAACGCCGGGCCGGCCTCGGTCACGCCGAGGTGCAGCGGATAGTCACACGCCTCGCTGAGCAACTCGTACGCCCGGACCATGACCACGGGGTCGTTGTGCTTGACGCTGATCTTGAAGTCGCGGAAACCGTGCTCCTCGAACAGGCTCGCCTCCCACAGGGCCGACTCGACCAGCGCCTCCGGGGTGGCCTTGCCGTGCTTGGCCAGCAGCCGCTTGTCGAGTGAACCGGCGTTCACCCCGATCCGGATCGACGTGCCCCGGTCGGACGCCGCCTTCGCGTTCTCCTTGACCTGGTCGTCGAACGCCCGG
>DASTGF010000051.1:0-2769 GCA_035719255.1 Microlunatus sp.
CCCGCGCGTCCTGGCCGATCACGGTATCGACGCGCATCGCGTGCGCAGCAAGCACCTCAGCGAGTTCGCTGACAACTCGTTCGATTACGTGGTCACGCTGTGTGACAAGGTCCGCGAGGTGTGCCCCCAGTTCCCCGCGAGCCCGACTGCTCTCCACTGGAGCATCCCCGATCCCGCCGCCGCTGAGGGCGCCGCCGGGGTGCGCGCGGCGTTCGACGACGTTGCCGCGGAACTCGCCACCCGGATCCGCTTCCTCGTCAAATCCATTCAAACAACCTCTCCGGAAGGAGCTTTGACATGATCGTCGACCAGCCGACCGTCAACGTGCGTTACATCGTGCCTGACGTGCAGGAGGCGCTCGACTTCTACACCGAGCATCTCGGATTCACTGTCCTGACCACGGTGCTGCCCGCGTTCGCCGACATTCAGCGTGGCAACCTCCGCCTGATCCTGTCCGGACCCGCGAGCTCTGGTGGGCGCCCGCTGCCCGGCGGCTCCACCCCGACGCCGGGCGGATTGAACCGCATCCACTTCGTCGTCGACGACCTCGACGCCGACGTCGCACGCCTCGAGGACGCCGGCGCCCACTTCCGCAGTGCCATCATCAGCGGCCCGGGCGGTCGACAGGCCGTCTTCGACGACCCCGCCGGCAACCCCATCGAACTGTTCGCTCCCGCTGGTTCCCGATGACGACGGGTCGGGGCACCGACCACCTCCACCAGCCCGCGGGGACGAAACCATCGCACTCGGACCCGCATGAAGCAACCGAACCGCCACGCCGGGGCGCACCACAGATCTTTCGAACAGAGGTCTCCCGCAGTGACAGACACCGCCCTGCAGCAGATCGGGTCGACCCGCGAGTCCGCCTGGGAGGTGTGTTCCGAGTCTTCCTGAAACTCGGCACCACCTCCTTCGGCGGGCCGATCGCACACCTCGGTTACTACCGCACCGAGTTCGTCGAGCGCCGCCGCTGGCTCGACGACCGCGAATACGGTGACCTTGTCGCCCTCTGCCGGTTCCTCCCCGTGGGGACCATTGACCCTGCCTGTGGCGACGGACAGGGGACAGACTGATTCGGTGCCCTGCATCGTGGATTCGGTCAACGGGAAGCTCCTCGGGAAGTCCGCTGACGGGGTGTGTGTCTTCCTCGGGATTCCGTATGCCGCACCGCCGTTCGGCCCGAACCGGCTGCGGCCGCCGGCCCCGGTTGAGCCGTGGAGCGGTGTCCGCGATGCGTTGGCCCTGGGGCCCGAGCCACCACAGGTCGCGCCGCCGTCCACGGGTGGGCCGCCACCCGGGGCGGCGGAGGACTGGGCCGACGTCAGCGCCGTGTTCGACGCGCTGGACCGGGGTGCGCCGTCGCCGGACTGCCTGAATTTGAACGTGTGGACGCCCGACCCGGCGGCGGCTGAATTACCGGTCATGGTGTGGATCCAGGGCGGGATGTTCGAGCTCAGTTCGACGGCGGCTTATGACGGGCGGCAGTTCGCGCGAGACGGGGTCGTGTGCGTCGTCATCAACTGGCGCCCGGGGGCCGAGGGGTTCCTCTACCTCGACGGAGGCGTGGCCAACTTGGGCCTGCTCGACCAAGTCGCTGCCCTGGAGTGGGTGCGCGACAACATCGCGGCGTTCGGCGGGGACCCAGGCAACGTCACGATCTTCGGGGAGTCGGCCGGGGCCATGAGCATCGGGACGCTGCTGGCCATGCCCCGGGCGGAGGGTCTGTTCCACCGGGCGGTCCTGCAGAGCGGGGCCGCCCACCACGTGGTCTCGGCACGCGATGCGCGGCGCATCGCCGGCTACCTCGCCGACAAGCTGGGCGTTCCCGCAACCCGGGAGGCGATCGCGGGTGTGGGGGTCGAGCGGCTGCTGGCGGCGCAGGCACGGTTGAAGGTGGAGCTGCTCACCGACCCGGACCCGGACCGTTGGGGCCAGCTGGTGGTGACCAGCACGCTGGCGTGGCAGCCGGTCATCGACGGGGAGGTGCTGCCCAGTCCGCCGATCGAGCGGATCGCGGCGGGCGCGAGCGGTGGGGTCGACCTGATGGTGGGGACCAACACCGAGGATTGGCGGCTGTGGCTTGTGGTCAGCGGCGCTCTGGGTCAGATCACGGAGGAGATGCTGCGCGGGCCGGTCACGACCTACGGCTACCAGTGCCTGGCAGCATATGGGCTCGACCCCGACACCTCGTTCGATGCCTACGTGCATAGGTATCCCGGGGCGGTTCCCGGTGACTTGCTCGCCGCGGTACAGACAGACTGGTGGATGCGGATCCCCGCGCTGCTTCTGGCCGATGCGCACGCCTCTTCGCCGGCCCGCACGTTCATGTACGAGTTCGCCTGGCCATCCCCGGGCCTGGGAGCCGTGCATGCCCTGGAGGTGCCGTTCGTGTTCGACACCGCGACCAGCGATGCGCCGCTGTTCGGGTCGCTGTTGGGGCAGGACCCGCCGCAGCAGCTCGCCCACGAGATGCATAGCGCGTGGCTGGCCTTCGCCACCACCGGTGACCCGGGCTGGGCGGCGTACGACCTCAACGATCGGGCCACGATGCGTTTCGACACCACGTCGCAGGTCGTGCTGGACCCCCGACAGTGGGAGCGGACCGTCTGGGCGGGCATCCGCTGACAGCCACGAAGGCCACCTGATCGGAGGTGAGGAGCGTGTACACGCCGCTGCGCCGCACGGCCATGCAAGCCGGTCAAGGTCGAGGCGGGGCGGATACCGGGAGCGCGGCTGGCTATGTTGTCAGGCCGGTGCCCCGGGAACGGG
>DASTGF010000052.1:0-12098 GCA_035719255.1 Microlunatus sp.
ACTCTGGGGATCTACGTCAAAACAGAGACTGCCTCTGATCTGCGTTTCCGCAGTTCAGAGGCAGTCGGTCGGTCGGGCTGACAGGATTTGAACCTGCGACCCCTTGACCCCCAGTCAAGTGCGCTACCAAGCTGCGCCACAGCCCGTGGCTACCCCAGCTCGCCGAAGCGACCTGGGCCTCGGACACTATAGCGGCTCTCGGACGCGAGCCATGTCGCCGCTCACGCGGCCAGCTCCGATGCGCTCGGCGAAATGGCATGCCAGATCGCCGCCGCCAAGGCTCCACTGCCGAGTGGGAAGGTTCCAGCGCAGGCGCTGGTAAGCCAGTGATGGCCCGACGGTGATCGCCAGACGAACGCTCCCGGCTCGGGTTGTCGGACGCGCCAACCGCTATGGGTCTTGAGCCGGTGCTCCGATCGGCTCAGCGGACCGAGGTTGCCGAGGTTCGTCTGGCCGGGCGGTCCACCACGGTCCGGCGGGAGGTACGGGACGGTGTGATCGAGATCCACGCCGCGACCAGAGGCTCGTGCGATCGCCGAGCTGTACGGGAAGACGCTGGCCGGGTTCCGCAATTGGCTGACCCGCCGCAACGACCGCGGGATCTCGTAGGCATCGACCGCGACCGAGTCCACACTCAGGTCGATCACCGGCCGCAGAGAGATCGCGCAGTCGGCTCCGAACAGCCAGCTGCGGACCTGTCCGAGTACGGTCGGGCCGACGCCCTCGATCCTCACCGGTCCCCCGTCACGCGCGAGCGTCTCGGCAGCGACATGCACGACCAGTTCGACCCGCGGGTGAGCGGGCCTCGTCTCCACAGAGTGCGGTGCGTCCGACGCGAGCGAAACGTGCCCGTCTCCTTCGGGATCAGGCTCGGCCGCCGCCTCCGCGGGCGGAGGCGAGGCGTGGCGCCGCAGCAGCTCGAGCGCACGGTCGGGCCGCGACAAGATCCCGATCGCCTTCGAGCGCAGCACGTCGAGCGAGTCCTGGTCGCCCTCGACGCCGAGGATCTCCGCGATGCGAGCCACGGTGGCCAGGAACCAGATCACGTCGCCGGCGGCCGCCCGGGCCACCATCAGCTTCAGCCCGTGCTGGCTGGTCCGACCGGCGCGCACGAATCGCTCCGCCTCGTACGCCGCAGCCCGCGCCTCCTCGCCGACCGGGTCCGCTTCGGCGATCTTCGCGGCCAGCACGGCCTCGAGACGGGTCCACGAGAGGGCGTTCACCAGCCCGTCGAGCTCCGCGTCCACCCGCCCGGCGGCCGCCTGGCTGAGATGTCGAGTCTCGTGGGCGATCCTGCGCGCCTTCCAGACCCGGACCCGGCCGGATCGGACCGCTGACCACAGTCGTGGAAGCCGATGGCGCAGGTCCAGCGCGTCTCCGATCAGCTCCCAGGCACCGTTCGTGGTCGTCTCCACCAGCGCCCCGAACTCGGCCGCCGCGAACTCCAGGACCTTGGGTGTGCCGGCACCTCCGACCGTGCGCTCGCGCTCGCCACAGGTCCCCCGGGCGCCGGCGTCGGCAGGGCCGGAGTGCAGGTCCGCCCAGTGCGCGGCCAGCTCGAGTATCCGGCATTCCGCGACAACGCGTGCTCGATGCAGCTCGCCAATCAACCGAGCCGCGTCACCAAGTCCGAGCTCGGCCAGGTCATAATCGAACACACATTCATATTAGGCCCTGCCACCGACATAACACACCGACAGACACCGACAGACATCGTTGCGGTGTCTCAGGACACGGGTGACCACTCTGGATCACGACATCGACCGTTGCGCCATCGAAGCGGCGGACGCACGTGCGCGGTCTTCCGCCAGGTCCTGGTCATTGTCGACGGTGGTCCATCGGCCGGACAGCCCCGTGGACCTTCCTCCGACGCCCGATCAACCCCTCCGGACCGGACGAATCAGGCCTTCCTGCGCGACGCTCGCGATCAGGCTCCGGTCCTGGAACAGCCGGCCGGTCGACAGCCCGAGCCCGTTCGACGCGGACGGGGAGACCTGGTCATACAGCATCCACTCGTCGGCGCGGAACGGCCGGTGGAACCACATGGCGTGGTCGATCGACGCAGCTTGCACGTTGAGGCCGATGAACACCCCGTGCGGCACCGTGCTGGCCGACAGCAGGGTGAGGTCACTGAGATAGGCCAGCGCAGCCTGGTGCAGCGTCGGGGTGTCGGGCAGCCGACCGTTGGTCCGGACCCAGACCCGGGCCAGCGCCGGGTGCTGATCGTCGGCGAGCGAACCGCCGGGCCGGGAGTCACCGATGTAGCGCACGTCGAGCACGCCCCACTCGCGCTCCCAGAGTGCGATCGGCCGCCCCGACACCTCCGACAGCACCGCGCCGAGCGTCGGGCAGTCGTCCGGCTGCGGCACGTCCTCGGGGACCGTGTCGCGGTGTTCGAAGCCCGCCTCGGACTCCTTGAACGACGACGACAGGTAGAAGATCACCGAGCCGGCCTGCCGCGCGACCACCCGCCGGGACGAGAACGAGCCACCATCGCGGACCGATTCGACGTCGTACACGATCGGGACATCGGTCCGGCCCGGCCGCAGGAAGTAGCCGTGGAGCGAGTGCACCATCCGTCCCTCCGGTGCGGTCCGTGTCGCGGCGGTCAGCGCCTGAGCCAGGACCTGACCACCGAACACACGCTGGAGGGCGGTGTCGGGTTGACGGGCACGGAAGAGACCGGTCTCGATCTCCTCCAGGTCGAGCAGGTCGATGAGCTGGTCGACGGACTGCGGCACGCGGCCGAGCCTAGCGGGCTGCCTTCGGGCCGCCGGCCCTCGTAGGCTGTCGCCCACCCAGGATGACCGCCCAGGAGGATCGATGGCCTTGAGACCCTTCGTCGGACGCCGCGGCCGGCAGCGTACGGATCTCCCGCCCGGGCAGTACGACGTCGGCGCCGACTTCCCGGTGCTCACCGCCGAGGTGACCCCCCGCATCGACGCGGAGCGCTGGACGATGACCGTCGACGGTCTGGTGGAGACGCCGACCACCTGGTCCTGGGCCGAGCTGCATGGCTTGCCGTCGTCGGAGTACATCGGCCCGATCCACTGCGTCACCACGTGGTCCAAGTTCGACACGCATTGGGCCGGGATCAGCGTCGACGTGCTGCTCGACGCCGTCGGTCCCACCCCGACGGCCAGCCACGTGCTCGCGACCTCGACCACCGGCTACACCACGAACCTGCCGCTGGATCATCTCCGCGGTGGTCAGGCGTGGCTGGCGTGGACGTACGAGGGACGGCCGCTGCCGCGCGACCACGGCGGACCGGTGCGGCTCCTCGTGCCCCACCTCTATTTCTGGAAGTCGGCGAAGTGGGTCACCCGACTCACCCTGCTCGATGCCGATCGGCCGGGATTCTGGGAGCGCAACGGCTACCACGATCTCGGCGACCCCTGGCGCGAACAGCGCTACTGGGGGGACTGAGCCGTGACGGCACTCCATCCCGCCGGCCGCTGGTGCAGCGGCCGGGTCGTGGCGGTCGAGCACCCCAACCCCCGTGCGGTCGTGCTCCGGCTGGAGGTTCCCGACCGGATGGAGCATGTGCCGGGTCAGCACTACGTGATCCGGCTGCGGGCCGAGGACGGCTACACCGCGGCCCGCTCGTATTCGTTGGCCTCCGCCCCGCACGAGCCGTACCTGGAGTTCTACGTCGAAGAGATCGCCGACGGCGAGGTGTCGCCGTACCTGGCCGACGCCGTCGAGGTCGGCGACGAGCTCGAGCTGCGCGGTCCGATCGGCGGCTGGTTCGTCTGGGACGGTCGGACCCCGGCCGTCGGGGTCGCCGGCGGCACGGGCGTGGTGCCGCTGGTCGCCATGCTCCGCCACGCGCGGCACCTCGGCACCGAGCACCTGCTCCACCTGGCCGTCTCGTCGCGCACCCTGGCGGAGCTGCCCTACGCCGACGAGCTCTCCGCGGCCCGCGTCACCGTCGCGCTGTCTCGCGAGCGCACACTCGCCGGGCGACCGGCCGGACGGCTGACCGCCGCCGAGGTGGCACCGTACGTCGATCCTGCGGCGACGTTCTTCGTCTGCGGCTCCGCCGGGTTCGCCGAGGCCGCCAGCGACCTGCTGGTCGAGCTCGGGCTGCCGCCGGGATCGATCAGGGTCGAACGGTTCGGGCCCTCCGGCTAGCCCGATCCGGCCGGCTACTCGTCCTTCTCCCGCTCGGCAAGAAACCGCTCGAACTCGGCGGCGATCTCGTCGGCGCTGGGCATCTGGCCATCGCCGGCCCCGGCGACCGCGTCGTACTGCTGCTCCAGGGTGCGTACCAGTTCCTGCACCTCGCTGGAGCCGGCCATCTCCGCCGCGATCTCGCTCATCGTCTCCTCCGACGCCTTCTCGAGCGGCTCCAGCGGCAGGGCCAGTCCGGTGGCCTGGTTGACCGCGCTGGCCAGTCGCAGCGTCGCTTCCGGAAACGCAGCCTGGGCCAGATAGTGCGGCACGTGCGCGACGAAGCCGAGCGCGGAGCGATCCCGCTGGCCCAGCCGGTACTCCACCAAACCTGCGAAGCTGCCCGGCACCTCGACCCGGTCGATCCAGTTGCGGTATCCGGTCACCAGCGCGGGGTCGGTACTGTGCGCGGTCATGGTGATCGGGCGGGTGTGCGGGACCGCCATCGGGATCCCGTGCACGTTCACGGCCAACCGCACGTCGAAGTGCTCCACCAGACCGATCACCGCGGCCGCCATCCGCTCCCACTGCACATCCGGCTCGGGCCCGGTGAGCAGCAAGAAGACCTCACCGCGACCGTCGACGACCCGATAGAGCCGCAGCTGCAATTCGGCGTAGGACTTCCACTGATTGGTGTCGTAGATCATCACCGGGCGCCGCGATCGGTAGTCGTGCAGCTGGTCATGATCGAACTCGGCCAGCACCTCGTGCTCGAGCTGCTCGATCACGTACCCGGTGAACAGCCGACCGGCCTGACCGGCGTCGATGAAGCCGTCGAACTGGTAGACCAGGACCGGTCGTTGACCGGACAGCTTCGCGGCCACCTCGTCGTCGAGCGAGTAGAGGCCACGCGGATCCTGGACCATGCGGCCAATCTACCGTCGCCGCCGACCCGCGCCCCGGATCCGCTAGCTGTCGGACCCACTAGCTGTCACGCATGGACGGACGCGCGGCGTCGATCGCCGTTCGTACCCGCTTCTCCGATACCGAGACCTTGGTTCGCAGATTCTGCGCGAAAAGACTGACCCGCAGCTCCTCCAGCAGCCAGCCGACCTCCTCCACCGGCTCGGGGAGTCGCCCGGGCGGTGCCAGCTGGCACAGCTCCGCATAGGCGTCCTCGCAGCGCGCGACGATCTCGAAGCCGATCCGGTCGCGCGCCGGGCTGATCCGTAGCCCGTCCAGCCGCTGCCGTGCGGCGGTCAGATACCGGGGCAGATCGACCAGGTGCTCGTACGGGGTGGCGGCCAGGAAGCCGGAGAAGACCAGGTTGCCGACCTGCTCGGCCACGTCGTCGGCCGCCGCAGGGTCGACCCGGGATGCGGTGGGCAGCTCAGCGAGCAGCTGCTGGTGCAGAAGCAGGATCTCGGCGGCGAGGCGGGTCATCGAGCGCATCAGGTCGGCGTTGTCGACCCGGACGGTGTCACACAGGGCGGCGAACCGTCGGGGATCGCGAACGTCGTCGCCGCCGGCCCGCCGGACGAGCTCCCCGACGGATGCCAGTCGCGCGTCGGCGAGCAGGGCCGGCACTCCCGCGTACGGGCCGTGCCCGAGGGCCAGCTTGTCGGAGTTGCTCAGGTGCCCGATCACCCAGCGGGTGGGGTCGGGCGTGTTGAGCAGGACCAGCCGCCGGATCCCGGCGGCGTGGCTCCGGCGCTGCCGGGCCGGGGTCTCCTGCACCCGGAGCCCGACCGTGTCGCCCTCGTCGACGAGGGCCGGGTAGCCGACCAGCCGGCGGCCGGAGCGGGCCAGCTCGATCTGGTCCGGCACGGTGCCGAACGTCCAGCTCGTCTCGCCCGTGCGGGCCAGCTCCGCGCCGGCGGCGGTTAGGCTCTCCCGGATCTGGCCGGCGAGCTGTTCCTTCAGCGCGGCGAGGTCGCGACCCTGGGCGGTCGTGCTGCCGTCGGCCGCGGTGATCACGAAGCGCACCTGCAGATGTCGTGGTACGTCGCCGGGGCGCCACTCGTCGGCCTGCAGCCCCGTCTCGGCCCGGATGGCTCGCCCGAGGGCGGCGGTGAGGGACTCACCACGGCGGTGGTCCTCGGCGGCCAACCGGTCCAGGGCTCGGCCGGCGAAGTCCGCCGCCGGGACGAGCTGGCGGCGAACCTGTTTCGGCAGCGTCTTGACCAGCTCGGTGGCCAGCTCGCGACGAAGGCCCGGGACCTGCCAGCTGAACGGTGCCGGGTCGAGCTGGTTCAGCAGCGCCAGCGGGATCTCGACCGTGACGCCGTCGGCCTCGGAGCCGGGATCGAACGCGTACCGGACGGCCAGCTCGTGCCCGTCGACGGTCCAGGTGGACGGGAACGCGTCCTCACCGCTGAGCGCGCCGACGACGAGGTCGTCCAGGCGCAGGTCGAGCAGGTCCGGCGCGGCCTGTCGGGCCGTCTTCCACCAGCTGTCGAACTGCACGGCGCCGGTGACCTCGGCAGGGATCCGGGACGCGTAGAAGTCGAAGATCACCTCGTCGTCCACGGTGAGGTCGCGGCGGCGGGCCTTCTCCTCCAGCTGCTCGGCCTCGGCCCGGACGTCGGCGTTGCGGGCGAAGAAGGGGTGACGGGTGCGCCAGCGTCCCTCCACCAGGGCGGAGCGGATGAAGATGTCCCGCGCCTCGGCGGGGTTGATCTTCGCATACCCCACCCGGCGGCCGGCCACGATCGGGATCCCGTAGAGCGTGACCTGCTCGTAGGCCAGCACCGACCCGGCGCGCGAGGACCAGTGCGGTTCGGAGTAGGTCCGCTTCAGCAGGTGTGCGCCGACCTCCTCGACCTGCTCGGCGGAGATCTGCCCGACCGTCCGCGCCCACAGCCGCGTGGTCTCGACGATCTCCGCCGCCATCACCAGCGGCGGCTGGGTCTTGGCCAGACTCGATCCGGGATTGATGGCGAAGCGAGTGCCGCGGGCGCCGAGGTACTCCCGCATCGGAGTGCGCCGGCGCCGTGGCGCGCCCGGCGTCGGTTTGTCCTCGCGCAGATCGGCCAGGCCCACATGGGACAGCAGGCCGGCGAGTGCCGCGGTGTGAATCCGGTCCGGCGCCGCCGGCTCGTGGTTGCGGTTCAGGCCCAGGTCCTTGGTGATCTCGCGCAGCTGGGCGTGCAGGTCCTGCCACTCGCGGATCCGCAGGAAATGCAGGAACTCGTCGCGACACAGCCGGCGGAAGGCGTTCCCGGACAGCCGGTGCTGGGCGTCACGGACGTACGTCCACAGCCGCAGCAGGGCCATGAAGTCGCCATCGGCCGGCTCCGAGCGCTCCGCGGGGGCTGAGCCATCCTCAGCGGCCGAACCGTCCTCGCCCAGCGGTGACCAGAAGCGCCGGTGCAGCTGGTCGGCCTTGTCCCGCTGCTCGGCCGGGCGCTCTCGCGGGTCCTGGATCGACAGTCCGGAGACGACGACGAGCATCTCGCGCAGGCAACCCTGGCGCTCGGCGGCGAGTAGCATCCGCCCCATCCGCGGGTCCACCGGGATGGCAGCCAGCCGGCGGCCGACACCGCTCAGCCGCGGCCGGTCCCGATCTCCGCCCTTGAGTGCACCCAGTTCCTCCAGCAGCCGGATTCCGTCGTTGATCTGGCTCTTGTCGGGTGCCTCGACGAACGGGAACGAGGCGATCTCGCCGAGGCCGGCGGCGGTCATCTGGAGGATGACCGAGGCGAGATTGGTCCGCAGGATCTCCGGTTCGGTGAACTCCGGTCTGCTCAGGAAGTCGTCTTCGTCGTACAACCGGATCGCCACGCCGGGAGCCACCCGGCCGCAGCGCCCCGATCGCTGGTTCGCCGATGCCTGGGAAATCGGCTCGATCGGCAGCCGCTGCACCTTGGTCCGCGCCGAGTAGCGGGAGATGCGGGCGGTGCCGGCGTCGATCACGTACCGGATACCCGGGACCGTCAGCGACGTCTCCGCGACGTTGGTGGCCAGCACGATGCGCCGCCCCGCGTGGGACTGGAACACCCGGTGCTGCTCCGCGGCGGACAGCCTGGCGTACAGCGGAAGCACCTCGGTGAACCGCAGCTGCAGGCCGTTGATCGCCTCGGCGGTGTCGCGGATCTCGCGCTCGCCGGAGAGGAAGACGAGGATGTCGCCGGGGCCCAGAGCGGACAACTCGGTGATCGCCTGCGTGATGCCCTTGATCTGGTCGGCCTCGCCATCCTCGAGCAGGGGTCGGTACCTGATCTCCACCGGGTACGTCCGGCCCGACACCTCGATGATCGGCGCCTGCCGGCCCTCGGCATCGGCGAAGTGCGCGGCGAACCGCTCGGTGTCGATGGTCGCCGACGTGACGATCACCTTGAGGTCGCGGCGGCGGGTCAGCAGCTGCCTGAGATAACCGAGCAGGAAGTCGATGTTGAGACTGCGCTCGTGCGCCTCGTCGATGATGATCGTGTCGTAGCGGCGCAGCTCGCGGTCGTGGGAGATCTCCGCCAGCAGCACGCCGTCGGTCATGATCTTGAGCCGGGTGTCCCGGCCGGCTCGACGGGTGAAGCGGACCTGATAGCCCACCAGGTCGCCGATCTCGGTCCTGAGCTCCTCGGCCACCCTCTCGGCGACGGTGCGGGCCGCGATCCGGCGCGGCTGCGTGTGCCCGATCGAGCGCCGGCCGAGCTCCAGGCAGATCTTCGGCAGCTGGGTCGTCTTACCCGACCCGGTTTCTCCGGCGACAATCACCACCGGGTGGTCGCGGATCGTCTCGGCGATCTCGTCGCGCCAGGCGACGATCGGCAGGGCCTCGTCGTAGCTGATCTCCAGCATCGACAGGCCCTCGGTCACCGGGCCACTCTAGTGAGTCGTTTCGGCCGGAAACCGGTCGGCGGCTATGGGTGGCGCTGGTGGCGGTGCGGGCCCCTGGCCCGCCGCACCTGAAACGATTCCCGAACCCTTTTTTTGCGGCCTCTGGATCGAGACCCGGGATAATCCCTCGACCCGGTATCCGTCCCACCCTTCCCTTGCGCAACGCGGCAACGTAGCGTGCTGCCTCGATGCCTCGGACGAGGCCACTGTGGTGAAAGGGACCGAATCACATGCGGGGTTGGTTACGAGGACGACGGGGGGCCGCCGCGGTGGCCGCCGTCGGATTGGTGGCGATCAGCGCCTTCGGCGGCGGGAGTGCGCAGGCCGCGCCCACCGCTCCGAAGCTGACGCCGGTGAAGCTCACACCGGTCAAGCTCACACCGGACGCAAAGCTGTCACCACGCTTGGCGCAGGCCCAGAACAAACGGATCAGCGCCTTCGTCCAGTTCAGCGGTCAGGGGGCTGCCGACGTCGCGGCCACCGCCCGCGGTCTTGGCCGGAGCGCCAAGACCGTCACCGATAACGCCAAGTCGCGACGGAGCCAGGTGCGGACGACTGCGAAGACGGTGTCGGAGCAGGCCAAGAAGGCCGACTCGCAGGCCCGTCAGCTGTTCACCACCAGCAACTCGGTGCCGGGGGTCGGTCTCAACACCACGGTTTCGGCGCTGTCGGAGCTGGCGCGGCGCCCGGACGTCGTCAAGATCACCCCGATCGTTCCGAAGACGTTCGACAACGCCGCGTCGGGCGAGCTGGTCAAGGCGCTCGCCACCTGGCAGCAGACCGGCATCACCGGCAAGGGCGTGAAGATCGGCGTGATCGACACCGGCATCGACTACACCCACGCCGACTTCGGCGGTCCCGGCACCAAGGCCGCCTACGATGTCGCCCACGACACCGCCGACTCGGGGGCTCCCTGGACCCCGACCGCCAAGGTCGCGGGCGGTTGGGACTTCGTCGGTGACAACTACAACGCCGACCCGAGCGACGAGGACACCTACCAGCCGGTTCCCCACCCGGATCCGAATCCGTTGGACTGCGAGGGACACGGCTCGCACGTCGCCGGCACCGCCGCCGGTTACGGCGTCACCGCCGGCGGCAAGACCTTCACCGGCAACTACCGCTCGCTGACCAGCTCCTCGCTGCGGTCGATGTCCATCGGCCCGGGCATGGCCCCGCAGGCCTCCCTGTACGCGCTGCGCGTCTTCGGCTGCGCCGGTTCGACGGACATGGTGCTGCCGGCCCTGGACTGGGCGCTGGACCCGAACGGCGACGGAAACTTCTCCGATCACCTGGACATCGTCAACCTGTCGCTCGGCTCCGACTTCGGCGCGGCCGACGACCCGGAGACCGCGGTCGTCGACAACATCGCCAAGCACGGGGTGCTGCCGGTCTTCTCGTCCGGCAACGCCGGCGACATCACCGACATCGGTGGCGCACCGGGCAACGCGCCGCGCGCGCTGACGGTGGCCAACAGCGTCGACGACTACAACCTGCTGGACCAACTGCGCGTGCTCGAACCCGAGAACGTTGCCGGCAAAGAGCCTGGCCAGATGTCGGTCGCCTACCCGTGGTCCACGTCGGAGCCGGTGTCCGGCACGGTCGTGCAACTTAGCGATCCGACCAACAAGGACGGCTGCAACTACACCGGGGATAATCCGCGGGTCTACCAACTTTCCGAGGAGGACGCGGCCCGGGTGAAGGGTAAGGTGGCGTGGCTGGAGTGGGACGACAACGACGAGACGCGCAGGTGTGGCTCCGCCGCCCGGAGCCAGGCTGTAGCCGATGCCGGTGGCATCGGCGCGATCTTCACGAGCACGCTGGACGAGTTCCCGGCCGGCATCACGGGCAGCGCCACCATTCCGGTGTTCCAGCTGACGGGCTCCGCGACCACCAAGCTGCGCCCCGCGGCCGCCGCCGGCTCGCTGAAGGTGCAGTTCGACGGGTCGCTCGCACTGACCTCGCCCCCTGTGATCAACAAGGGCGCTGTCGACACACTCAACGACAGCAGCTCGCGCGGCACCCACGGCGCTCCGGGCGTGGTCAAGCCCGACGTCGCCGCACCCGGCACGACGATCATCAGCGTCGCGGTCGGCACGGGCAACGGCCGGGCGAACCTGTCGGGCACGTCGATGGCGGCGCCGCACATCGCCGGCATCGCCGCTCTGGTCAAGAAGCAGCACCCGACCTGGACGGTGGAGCAGATCAAGGCGGCCGTGATGAACACCGCCACCGCAGACGTCTACTCCGGACCGAACAAGAGCGGGCATCGGTACGCACCCAACCGGGTCGGTGCCGGACGGACGGACGCGCGGTACGCGGTCGGCACCGTCGTGCTGGCCTACAGCAAGACCAAGCCGGGTGTGGTGAGCGCGAGCTTCGGTGTCGTCGAGGCGCCCATCACCGCGAAGAAGGTCACCAAAACCCAGCAGGTCACCGTCCAGAACAAGGCGAACAGCCCGCGGACGGTCAAGCTCAGCTACTCGCCGGTGGTCAAGCAGCCGGGGGTCAGCTACTCGGTGAGCCCGACGTCGCTCCGGCTGAAGGCGCGCAGCAAGGCCACGGTGAAGATCACCATGACCGTCAAGCCGCGGTCGCTGCGGCGGACCATCGATCCGACGATGTCCACCACGACGGTTGATGACCTCGTCGGTGAGGGTCCGCGGCAGTTCGTATCGGATGCATCCGGCCACCTGCTGGTGAAGCCGACGGGCAAGACGGCGCTCCGGGTGCCGGTCTACGGCGCCGCCAAGCCGGTGTCGGCCACCTCCGTCGTGGCCACCACCTCCCGCGGCAGCAAGGTGTTCGAGTTCTCCGGCAGGGGTATCGACCAGGGCTCGGGCTCCCGTGCCTACAGCTCGGCCGCATCGGTGATGGCGCTCGGAGCGACCAGCCGCAGACTGCCGACCTGTGCGGCGCGTCAGATGAGCGACTGCGTGTTGAACAGCACCGCCGCGGGTGTCGATCTGCAGTACACCGGTCTGGGTTCGCTGCCCGGCACTGCGGACACGGACGGGTACGGCTGGTTCGGCTTCTCCACCTGGGCCAACTGGAACACCCTGGCCGTCGGTGCGCGTGAGGTCGACTTTGCGATCGACACGAACGATGACGACGATCCCGACTACTACGTGGTGTACCTAGCGGGTGGGTCC
>DASTGF010000053.1:0-3949 GCA_035719255.1 Microlunatus sp.
GGGTTACCACCCCTACCCGGCGGCATCGCCGTCGAGGGTGCCGGCACCGGCGGCAGCACCCCCGCAGCCGTCGGCTGGCTCCATGAGTGTCCGATCGTCGTCTACTGGGGTGATCTCGACGCCGCCGGGCTGACCATCCTCCACCAGCACCGGGAGGCAGGGCTCGACGTGATCAGCATCCTGATGGACATCCCCACCTACGACACCTACGCCGAGTTCGGAACAAACCTCGACGCCAAAGGGAACCCGATCAAGATCGCTCCGCGCAAACCACTGCCCACCTTGAACGACGCCGAGCGTGCCCTGTACGAACGACTCACCGACCCCGCCTGGCGGGGATACCGGCGCGTCGAACAGGAGCGCATCCCACTCGACCACGCATCAGCCGCACTTTGCGGCATGGTCAACGCCCTCGGCGAGAATGACGGGTCGGACCAATAGCATGAGCATTCGAGAGATTTGCCAGCTTGGGCTGGGTCCGGGGTCGTCACACGTCTCGCGCTGGAGCTGGACTACTCGGCCCCGGCCTCACGTCCGTGCTGGGCACGCCGCCTGAGCCGTGCGCGTAGCCGGGCCAGTTCCTTCATGGCATCGTCAAGATCGTCGGCGAAGCCAGCCGCGTTGGCCGGGCTCACCTTCGCGATGTCGATCAAGCGTGCTGCCCGGCCGGCCGCCACCACGTGAGTTGTGAGGGTAGCCAGGACACGCTGATCACTGCGTGGTGCGCCGCGCCTGGGCTGGTGCTTCCGCCAGGCGGCGACGTCGCGGAGGCCTTGGCGTTCAACATCGGCGTCGGGTCGTGCGAGCATCAAGACCCGGGCTCGGCCGGAGGAGACGTAGAAGGTGGTCGCTTGTCCCGATCTGGCGTAGCTACCGGCTGCACGTCGGGCAGCGGTAATCTCGGCGCGGGTCGGCTCACGGCCCAGGAAGGCACGCACGGCAGCGGCCGCGCCGATCACCTCGGCATCCTTGAGCGCATCGGTGAACACTCCATGCCACCGGGTCGCCACAACACTAAAGAGTAACCTGTTGTTCTGTAGGTGCTCTCGGTGGGACGCACACGAGCGGTCCCCATGGCCTCAGGTGACTGTGATGGGCCGCCCAGCACAGCCCTGACGATGTGAGCCCGGTCGACCTTCTCGCCCCGGGTGGCGACGCTCCGCGATCGCCGCACGCAAATGATCTACTCGTCGGGGTCGGGTTTGGTAGTACCCGAGGTTAGGGGCTCTCGACCGTCGGACCTGGGGGTAGGGGACTTCTGGCTCTCCTCCAGCGGACCAGGGGTTTCTAGTGTGGGATTTAGGACGGGCGCTGTCATCGCGTCCGACCGCGCTAGTCGCCTCCGGTGGAGGAGGTGCGCGCCATGGACACGAGCAGTAGCTGTCAGCAGACGTGTCTGCAGCGACCGTTGCAGGGTGGGCCGAATCGGCGCTGCGCTGTCTGGGCTGGTCTGGGTGCCCACTCCATTTGCGTTGGCCGCAGGGGTTGGGGCTTGTGGTCGATGGGATGCCGCAGTTGGCCGTTCGGCGGCCGTCACCGGCGGCGTCCTGACCATCCTGCGCTGGCGCTCCAACCTTGGCGCGTTTCCGGCAGCTTTGCCGCACGGCTCGCGCTCCATCGCCGGGGTTGTCGAGCCAGAGCCGACTGCATCGTGCCTTGCTCTTCTCTCGCGCCGCCCAGGCAGGGTGCGAGCGCCGGAGGCCCTCACTGTTAGGAGCTATTGATGACCGTGACAACCAGTCGGGTCGGTGTTGGGCCGGCCGTGACCGAGATCCATCTCGTGCGGACCGCGCGGGCGGCGGGTCTGTTCTACCTCTCCTTCTTCATCGCCGGCATCCTCGGCTCGCTGGTCGTCCGCGGCCAGTTGTTCGTCGCCGGCGACGGCCAAGCGACCCTGACCAACCTGATCACCAACGAGTTGATGGCACGTATCGGTGTCGCCCTGGAGCTGAGCATTGTGTTGACCCAGGCGCTCACCGCGATTTGGCTGTACCGCCTGTTCAGCAGCGTTGACCGGCTGGCTGCCGGCTTGCTGACCGCGTTCGGCCTCGCCAACGCGGTTGCGATCTTGACCAGCGCGGCCCTTCTCGCGACGGCCGTGGATGTGGCCACAGGTGCCTCTTCGACCATCGCCGGCGGCCAGGCGTGGACGGTGCAGTTGTTGTACGTCGTCAGCGGCAACCTGTGGGGCGTCGCGGCCTTGTTCTTCGGCCTGTGGCTGCTCCCGATGGGCCGGCTGGTGCTCCGCTCCCGCTGGCTGCCACCAGTCCTGGGCTGGACGCTCATCACCGGGGGTGTTGGGTACATGCTGAGCGCCTTCGTCACCTACCTGTTCCCGAGCGCCGACCTTGTCAGCCAGCTGCTGACCGTCCCCTCGATCGTCGGCGAGGTCTGGATCACCGGCTATCTGATCATCATCGGCATCCGCCGCCACATCCCGGCGAAACGGGTCAGAAGCGAGAAAGGCTAAGACATGAACCGTTACCGCGGCAACGCCATCGCGGTGGGCCTTCTGCTCATCGCGTGCACCGCCACCAGCATCCTCAGCGCCGTCCCCCTGGGCTCGATGCTCGATGGTCCCGATTACCTGAACCAGCTGGCGGCCAGCGACAGCCGTGTGATCTGGACCGCGCTTCTGGAGTTTGCGTGGGCGGCCACCGCTGCGGGCGTCGCCATCGGGCTGTATCCGGTCATCCGACGGCACAACCGCGCACTGGCTCTGGGATCGGTGGCCGGGAGAGTGGCCGAGGGAGTATTCGTCCTCATCGGGACGCTGAGCCTGCTGGCCCTCCTGACGGTCAGCCAAGAGTCGCAGGCGACAGGTGCCGACGCAGCCGCGTTCCAGCCCGCCGGGGACGTGCTGCTGGCGATGCGCCATTGGGCGATGGCGTTCCTCGGGACGCTGCCCTTCCTCACCGGAGCCCTGATGTACTACTTCGTGCTCTACCAAGCTCGGCTCGTCCCCCGATGGCTCTCGGGCTGGGGGCTGGCTGGAGCCACGCTCGGCCTGGTCGCCAGCATCTACTCCGGATATGCCCAGGACTTCGGCTTCACCACCGTCAACGTCGTGCTCAACATCCCGATCGCCGTGCAGGAGATGGTCCTGGCCGTCTGGTTGCTCGCCAAAGGTTTCAACCTGCCCAGCGTCGACGGCAAGCGGGCATCATCAGGTCAAGCGGTACCGGTCGCCCGATAGCCCCGGGACCACCAGTATCGCTCCCCGTCGGAGACCTCCGCTCGTGACCAGTTCCGCCAGAAGAAGTGACAGACGAAGGAGTACATCGATGATCAACCGAAATCAGACGCGTGACGACACCAAGGTCAACGTGAAGATCATGCTGAGCGGCCTGTGGGCCTCCATGGTGTTCGTCTTCGCCTACGTCGACATCTTCGGGTTCTGGCGTAGCGACATCCTCAACGGCGCCTTGGCCGGCACGGTCCCGGGAGCTGGATTCGAGATCAACCAAAGCTTCCTGACCCTCACCACCCTCTACATCCTCATTCCAAGCATGATGATCAGCTTCTCCCTCATCGCACCGACAAGGTTCAACAGGCCCGTCAACATCGTCGTCAGCACTCTGTACGCGGCGTCGGTGGTCGCGTCGGCCGTCGGCGAAACCTGGGCCTATTACATCCTCGGCAGCGTGGTCGAGACCGTGCTCCTGCTGACCGTCGCCGGAATCGCCTGGTTCTGGCCGACCACCACCCATCAGGTGGCCAAGACCGTGCCGGGGAAGCAGCCGGGGTCAATCCCGACGACCCTTCCCAGGAGCAATTGACCCTCAAAACCATGATCACCGCTTGCATCAGGCGCGGCCGGGTGTCGTCTTACGGTGCTCATCAGACCCGGTCGAGCCAGTGCGTCGCGCACGGGCCAGGCAGGGGTCGCATGCCGCGAGAGCGAGTCGATACACCACAGTAAATCGAATGCACCACAGTAAGAGTCACC
>DASTGF010000054.1:0-2924 GCA_035719255.1 Microlunatus sp.
GTCTGCAGGCTGAACCGCGCCGAGCCGCAGGTCAGGCTCACCCGGGACCCCTCCAGGACCATCTCGACCGGCTTGGCGGGCAGGCTCCGGCAGATGTCGGACAGCAGGCGACCGCTGACCAGGGCCTTGCCCTCGTCGGACACCTCGGCGGTCAAGGTGGCGCGGGCCGACGTCTCGTAGTCGAAGGTCGAGAGCACCAGACCGTCGTCGCTGGCCTCGATCAGGAGACCGGAGAGCACCGGGACGCTCGGTCGGACGGGCAGGCTGCGCGCCGCCCAGGCGACGGCATCCGCGAGAACGTCGCGGTCGACGCGGAACTTCACAGAGGGTCCTTCGCAAAGAGCTGAGGGTGACGGCCGTCGGCCGTCCGGTGTCGATTCTGGAGTGTGCATCCTGCCACGCGGGTCCCCCACGCGGGAGGTGCACCCGAATTGTCCCCAGGACCGGGGTCGGGCGGGGGTTGCGAGTGATCCGGATCCAGATGTAGGTCCGTGGGAGTAGTAGCAGGCGTGGAAACTGTGGACGAGCGCCGTCCGGGCAGGTCAGGCGGCCGAAAAGCGTCCACAGGGGGTGTGGACGGCGCCCCGACGAATGACACGGTCCTGTGGTTCGCGGCGCGGTGTCGGGTGCTCGGCGCGGGTGGATGCACAGGGGGTGTGGACGACGCACCGGGTGTGCCCACATCGAACTACACATCTTGCAGGCGTGTAGTTCACCGATGGCCGGCTCAGCCCTGGCGGGCCTGCATCTTGATCCGGTTGGTCAGCTCGGAGACCTGGTTGAACACGGCGCGTCGTTCGGCGAGCAGCTGGTTGATCTTGCGGTCGGCGTACATCACCGTCGTGTGGTCGCGGTTGCCGAACTGGGCGCCGATCTTGGGCAGCGACAGGTCGGTGAGCTCGCGGCACAGGTACATCGCGATCTGTCGTGCCATCACCAGGTGACGTCCGCGGCTCGGTCCGGTCAGCTCGTCGATGGACAGCCCGAAGTACGCCGCGGTCTGGGCGATGATCAGGGCGGCGGTGATCTCCGGCTCGCCGCCCTCGGGGATCAGGTCCTTGAGCACGATCTCGGCCAGGGTCATGTCGACCTCCTGGCGGTTGAGGTTGGCGAAGGCGGTGACCCGGATCAGCGCGCCCTCGAGCTCGCGGATGTTGGTCTGGATCTTGCTGGCGATGAACTCCAGCACGTCGGCCGGCGCGGAGAGCCGGTCCATGGCGGCCTTCTTGCGCAGGATCGCGATGCGGGTCTCGAGGTCGGGCGGCTGGACGTCGGTGATCAGGCCCCACTCGAACCGGTTGCGCAGCCGGTCCTCGAGCGCCTCGAGCCGCTTGGGGGCGCGGTCGGAGGTGATCACGATCTGCTTGTTGGCGTTGTGCAGCGTGTTGAAGGTGTGGAAGAACTCCTCCTGGGTCTGGGTCTTGCCCTCCAGGAACTGGATGTCGTCGATGAGCAGCACGTCGACGTCGCGGTAGCGACGCTTGAAGCGGTCCTGGCGGTCGTCGCGGATCGCGTTGATGAACTCGTTGGTGAACTCCTCGCTCGACACGTAGCGCACCCGCGCACCGTTGTAGAGCGAGCGCACGTAGTGACCGATGGCGTGGAGCAGATGGGTCTTGCCCAGGCCGGAGTCGCCATAGACCAGCAGCGGGTTGTAGGCCTTGCCCGGCGCCTCTGCGACCGCGACCGCGGCCGCGTGCGGGAACCGGTTGGACGAGCCGATCACGAAGGTCTCGAAGGCGTACTTGGGGTTCAACCGGGTCTCACCGGACGCCGGGCGCGCGGGTTCGTGCGGGGGCGGGGCGGTCGAGGCGTGGAGATCTGTCGACAAGTCGACATGGTGACCCATCGACTCATCGATCTGGTCGGGGACGGTGGGAGCGCGGTGCAACGGCTCCGGCCGACTCTCGGCGAGCGAGGGGTTGACCGTGACCGCCAGCCGGATTTCGTGGCCGAAGGTCTCGGTGAGCGCGTCCTCGAGCTGGCCCCGCAACCGACCCTCGAGCTGGGTGCGGGTGAACTCGTCGCCGACCGCGATGATCGCGGTGGTGCCGTGCAGCGTGACCGGCTCGCTGGCGCGGACCCAGGCCTGCTGGTTGGGCTGGAGCTCGTCGATCACCCGCTGCCAGGCGGCTGCCAGGTCCACGTCGTTGTCCACAGGTAGGTCCCGCTCTCTCGTCAGGTCGCGCCGGTGCTGCGGGCCTCGGTCCTGCCGGCCGGGTGCCCGCCTGGGTTCCACAGGTTTGTCCACACCTTGTGAACGTCGCTGAATCCTTGTGGAAACAGCCCGCCGAGGCGTCCACCGCCCACCGACCGAGCCCGGATCACCGCAGGTCAGAGCGTCTTCGGACGACATCAAGCGGGGGCCGGGGGAACGTGCTGGGGAAGGCCCGACTCGAACGCGGGGAAACTCGACGAGCCCCGAACATAACCCCGCTCCGTCGGGTGCGGCAAGGCGCTATCCACAGGTTCTGGAAGCGCTGCGAGACGGCCGGGAGGCGGGTAAGGTGGGGCGCCGATATCCACACCCTGCGCCGACCCGGGCGTGGCGACCGGTGGTCGGGCCGCCGCGGGTGACAGGGCGTGATTTGACCCCGTCGAGACGCCCCGCGTACCGTTCATCGGTCACCCGGTGTCGACGGGTGCCGCATGTCCACGCCCGGTTTGTTCTCGAGCACCGACCGGCGTGGGTGGGCGGTGCCGGCCGAAACCACTCGACTCAGAGCCGGTCTCGGCCAGCGCCGTCCGACGCCATCGGGCGAATCTGGCCGACCAGCCGGGTGCTGCCCCTGACCACCATCGGAGAGATTCCAGTGAGCAAGCGTACGTACCAGCCGAACAACCGCCGCCGCCACAAGGTGCACGGCTTCCGGCTGCGCATGCGCACCCGCGCCGGGCGCGCCATCCTCGCCGCCCGCAGGCGC
>DASTGF010000055.1:0-9270 GCA_035719255.1 Microlunatus sp.
ACTTCGACCAGATTGTCAGCGACGGGCTCGGCGACCCCCCGACCTCGCCCCAACCTGGTGCAGAACCCCGACTTCGCAGTGAGTCGACCCACCGGCCCAGGGCACGAAGTTCTGGATGAGCGTGCTCACCGACTTGCGCAACCGCGGGGGGCGGGATGTGTTCTTCCTCGTCTGCGATGGGCTCAAGGGTCTGCCCGAGGTCGTGGCAAACGTGTGGCCGGAAACGATCGTGAGACGTGGTCAACGTCAGTCCCCCGCACGCAAACACCCAGAACTCCCAGCCCATGCTCAAACCCAACGGGACGATCGTCGACTCCTACATCGACTACGGGCCGAACGGCTCAGCGGAAGGCCCCGAGGCGGCCGAGGCTCGGGCCGCGCACCGCAAGACTGCTCCGCCGCCGCGGACCACAAAACCCAGCGCATCAGCGGCCTCGGCCTACCCGGCCCTCGTCACGGTGATCTCCCGAGACGGCGGACAGACCTGGTCGCGCGGCGGCATGATCACCCGTGACCTCGGCGACGGCCCGCCCGACTTCCGCTGCTGCCTGCCGTCCGCGGCGGCCGACCCGGTGACCGGCCGGCTGTATGCGAGTTGGAACTCCGTCGACCCGACCAAGGTCAAGTTGTCCTCCTCGACCGACGGGAAGCGGTGGTCGAGCCCGGTCATCGTCAACCGTCGCGACAAATCCCTCCTCGGAGTCAGCTCCGACGTCTCGGCCTACAACGGGACCGTCTCGGTCGCGTACGGGCTGACCAACGCCACTACCAGCACGGGCCGCTTCGGGCGCCAGTTCGTGGCCACATCCCGCGACGCCGGCCGGCAGTTCCTGCCACCGACCCCAGTCGGACCGCAGACCAACTACGCCTACGCCGCCGTCGCCGGAGGCATCTTCCCCGGCGACTACATCGGCACCGCCATCACCAAGGGGCGGCTGTATGCGGTCTGGGCCGTCTCCAGCAGACCGCCCACCGCCGCCACGACGTATCACCAGGTGATCTACGGAGCCAGCTTCGACACCAACCGCAACCCGGTCCAGGCAGCAGCGCCACCCGACACCACAGCGGCGGTGACTCGACCCTGACCGTCGAACCGGCGGGCGCCGCTGAGCAAGCACGGCGCAGTAGGAGGTGAAGACGTTGACGGCGACTCAGCGCCGGTCGACATGGATCACCTTCCGCGGGGAACCGCGGCTCATGTGCGGGAGTCCCCGCTGCCGAATTCCATGCTGGTCAGGCATCCGGCACGGTCAGGCGACGATCATCTCGGACGCGCGGCACGTGGCCACCACGCGGCGGACGCGGTCGAACCGAGGAAGCACTCGCAGGCCCTCCTCGAGGATCCGGCAGTCGGACGTTGATGGCCGCCAGCGCAACTCTCGCAAGCCGTCGGCCTGTTCATTGTGGACAACCACCACTTCCACCAGCACGGAAGCGTAGGCGTTTGGGAGGATGCGATGACGGATCCCGAGGTCCTCAAGGGTGGGCCAGCCAGACAGGAGTCACCGATCGCCAGGGCCTTCGCCCCGTTCCTTCAATCGGGCGCGGGTGTGCCATGGCTGTGTCGGGCCAGCCGCCCGCGTCACAGGAGGAGGCAATGCGCAAGGCCATAGCGTTGATCGCACCGGCTGTCTCTCACCCCGGACAGGTACGGCGCGGACCGCCCCTTCAGAGCATCTGACCGTTCGCGAGTGCCGCCGATCGGTGTCTCGCCGACAATCATCAAGTTCGCGTCGATGGAACAGGACGCGTAGCTCCACCCATCGACCGAAAAAAAGTCGGCCAGGTCAGCGGAGGATGCGTGGGGCTTCCCTCGACGAGCGACGACCCGGCCGCAGCAAAACGGCATCACCGGTCGACACGTCAGCATCCCTGATCAAGGACCGGGGTGGCACATCGTGCAAACGAGGACGCGGGATCAACAGCGGTAGAACCCATTCCGCGCGGCTTCTACGGTCATGACCGTCGACTGCGCGAGTTCGCTAACGGCCACGCTGCCCCGCTCACTCCGGGCGCCGCAGGAACAGCTTCGGGTTACGTCGGATGAACGCGCACACCACATCCACGATGAAACTGTGCCGCCCGGTCCGACCGGAGACATTGCCGACTACCGCCACAACTGCGGCGCCAACAGTGCCGGCGATCAGGTCGACCATGGTGTCGGTGGGCCCGGTCTCGACGACCTGCATGTCCAGCCCGGGGATCAGATTGTCGCCGACGAACTCATAGATCTCCCAGAACACCCCCAGCGTGACCGCGAACATGAACCCGAACAGCGCAACCAGCGGCGAGATCCGTATCCCCTCGGGCCGGCGATCGGTACCGTCGACCAGGAAAGCCACGATGAAGCCGACGATGCCGAGCATGAAGCCGCTGATCGTGTGCAGCGCGGTATCCCACCACAAGAACCGGCCGTAGAAGCCCAACGCCGTGCCGAGGAAGTTCGCACCGAACACGAACACGGCGACCACCAGCTGAAACGCTGGCGGCACGTCGACCCTGAGCAGACGCCGGGCAAACCACGGCAGCATCGTCAGCACGATCACCAACACGGTGAGCAGCGCATTCCTCCAGTCGCGCAGCACTACGAACCAGACCACGCCAGCCAACAGCACCACCTGGACGATCAACGTCAAGAAGCGGTACACCCGCTGCCGACCGGTGTCCCGGCCCCCGTGCGACGCCCCTCGGCCCGGCGTCGCAGCCTCCGGCGGCCCCGTCATCGCCGCAGGCTCGAACACTGTCTCGGCCGGTACGCCACGTGTCCGCGCGCCGCCGACGTGACCGCAACGTCGTACCCGAGCGCCCGGAACCTCACAATCACCCGAGCAGCCGCCACGTCTGACTGCATGAACACGTCTGACTGCATGAAGTAGTGCACGCCATGCAGCGCACACTGCCACCCCGAGTCTGACCAGACCAGCCGCCAAACGGGTCGACCGACACACGCAAGTCCCCGTCCGAGTCAGCGGATGGCAATGTGGCTGCGATTGGATTAAGGCCCCGGCCCTCATCTCAGGTTGATCCAGAGCAGCGCGAACAGGCCTGCTGCGAGGCAGTAGTAGCCGAACGGGCGAAGCGTGTATTCGGTGAAATGCCGCTCGAGGAACCGGACCGCGATGTAGGCGCCGACGCCGGACAGCACGCTGCCCAGCAGCACCTGCGGGTGGATGCCGTCGCCCAGCAGCCCATCAGGTCGGGGATCTTGATGCGCCGGCGGCGAAGGTGACCAGACAATGTCGCCCGATCGGCCGGTCGATACCCGGGAATGCACTCGACGAGTCTGACCCTGCCGGTGTGACGCCGCCGATCCGCTCCCGTTGCTGCTCGAAGCGGCGACGGCTGAGTATCGGCGCGGCGCTTGCATACCGCGGTGGCGCGCTGCGCGGAGGCGGCGGCCAGCTCGCACGATCCTGGCCTGTTGGCAAGGGCCGCCCTGGTTGCCCGGCGGCGTCAGCGGGCCGGTCAACGGCCGGATCATTCCGTTGTGTGACAAGGCGCTCGGCGTGGTCCGGTCGGACGCGATCGGGCTGCCGCGCCAGCTCTACCCGGTCCAGCTCGGGACCCATGCGGGAATGGATATGCGGGCGCCCTGCGCAATTTAAGGTCTGCTACCACCATCAGGGGCGCCGGCATTCTCTGGGGAACATTTGGTCGTAGAGCTTGAGCTGGTCTGCCCACCCGTACAGGCACAGTTCTCCGCGTTCGATGACCAACTGCACGGTTCTGATGTCGGAGTCCCCGCGCCGATTGTGGTACACCGATCCCAGGCACTTAGTCCACCGACGGTGGCCGGCATTGGAGTGGCCCTACCCTGGGGGTCTCGCGGGAGACATTGGAGTCCCGGCAGCCTACGGGGATTTTCTCACCCGACTGGTTGCAGCTGTGTAACTTTCTTGAGCGAGCCACGACATCCAGCAGGGGCTGCTTGACTTCGATCCACGACGCGTCTATCGGCAGTCAGGCTGATTGAGGTCTCGTTTGGGTAGCCGGCGGCTCAAGCCAACTCGAGCTGGATGGACGTCGTCCCTTACCACTCCCTGATCCAGGTGTCCCCCGGAGACAAATATGAGCCAGCACACTGCACCTGGGCCGCGCCCCCAACTGGTCGCATTCGCGTTGATCACGGCACTGCTGGCCGGATTCCTGGCCAGTCTTCCCGCCGCGCCCGCCGCCGCGGCGACCTGTCCGTGCTCGATCTTCACCTCGAGCCAGGCGCCGACGACCCCGTCCGACCCTGACAGCTCGGCTGTGGAGCTCGGGGTGAAGTTCCGTTCGGACAGCAACGGCTACATCACCGGCATCCGGTTCTACAAAGGCTCCGGCAACACCGGGACCCACACGGGCTCCCTGTGGAACACGGCCGGGAACCAACTGGCGACCGTGACCTTCACCGGCGAGACCTCCTCCGGCTGGCAGCAGGCAATGTTCGCCTCCCCGGTGGCGATCACCGCCAACACGACATACATCGCCTCCTACTACGCGCCGAACGGGCATTACGCCGCTGACGCTGGGTACTTCGCGAGCGCCGGGGTCGTGAACTCCCCGCTGACGGCTCTGCAGGATGGCACCGACGGCGGGAACGGGGTCTACCGGTACGGGACCGGTGGGGGCTTTCCGACCAGCAACTACCAGTCGACCAACTACTGGGTCGACCCGATCTTCGACACCAGCGGGACCGACACCACACCCCCGACCGTCACCGATCAATCTCCGGCCACGGGCGCAACCGGGGTGGCGACCTCCTCCGCGGTGACCGCCTCCTTCAGCGAAGCCGTCGACCCGTCGACGGTCGTGATGACCCTGGCGGCCGGCGGAAACGCGGTCGACTCGTCCACGACGTACACCTCGGGAACGCGGACCGAGACGCTGACACCCACGGCAGCACTTGCGGCCTCCACGACCTATACGGTGAGCCTTAGCGGGGCCCAGGACCTGGCCGGAAACCAGATGGCGCCGGTCTCGTGGACCTTCACAACCGCGGCCAACGCCAGCACCTGTCCGTGCAGCATCTGGAGCGCCAGCACGACGCCCCAGACCTCCTCGACGGCCGACTCCTCCGCGGTGGAGCTCGGGGTCAAATTCACCTCGAGCCAGGACGGCTTCATCACCGGCATCCGGTTCTATAAGGGCAGCGGCAACACCGGAACCCACGTCGGCACATTGTGGAGCAGCACCGGAACCAGCCTCGCATCGGCGACCTTCACCGGCGAGACCGCGAGCGGATGGCAGAGCGTCACCTTACCGGCGCCGGTCCAGGTCAACGCCAACACCACCTACGTCGCCTCGTACTTCGCACCCGCCGGACACTACGCGAACAACAGCAACTACTTCGGCTCAGCCGGGACCACCAACGGTCCGTTGACGGCCGTGAGTAACGGGGCGGGGGGCGGCAACGGCGTCTACAGGTACGGGGCGAGCGGCTTCCCCAGCAGCAGCTACAACGCGACAAACTACTGGGTGGATGTCGTGTTCAGCACCACCGCCGACGACACCATCCCGCCCGCCCTCACGGACCAGGTGCCGGCGGACGGTATGACTGGCGTCGCGGCCAACAGCACCGTGAGCGCCACCTTCTCCGAGCCGGTGCAGTCGGGCACGATCAACATGGTGCTCAAGGACGCGTCCAACACTGTGGTTTCGACGACCTTCAGCTACGCCAACCGGGTCGCCACCCTGACTCCAAGCAGCCCGCTGGCCTACTCGAGCGCCTACACGGTCTCGGTGAGCGGTGCCAAGGACCCGTCCGGCAACACCATGTCCGCGGTGTCCTGGACGTTCACCACCGGCGCGAAGCCGTCGCCACCGCCCGACCAGGGGCCCGGGGGCCCGATCGCAGTGATCACCAGTTCGTCCAACCCGTACTCGAAGTATCTGGCGGAGATCCTGCGTACGGAGGGGCTGAACGAGTTCGCGACCGTCGACGTTAGCGATCTCTCGGCGTCGACCCTCAGCGCGTACCGCGTCGTCGTCGTCGGGGACGTGGGCATCAGCGACTCCCAGGCCGCGACGCTGACCACTTGGGTGAACGGCGGCGGCAATCTGATCGCCATGCACCCGGCCGCGGCCCTGTCCAGCCTGTTGGGGATCACCCCCGCGACCGGATCGGTCAGCGACGGCTACCTGAAGGTGGACACCGCGACCGCGCCGGGCGCCGGAATCGTCTCGGACACGATCCAGTTCCACGGCAACGCCGACCGTTACACCCTGTCGGGAGCTCAGTCGATCGCCACGCTGTACACGGACGCGTCCACGGCGACCTCGAATCCGGCGGTCACCCTGAACAGCGTCGGCAGCAGCGGCGGAGAAGCCGCGGCCTTCACCTACGACCTGCCGCGCTCGATCGTCGCCATGCGGCAGGGAAACCAGGCCTGGGCCGGTCAGGAGCGCGACGGCCTGTCCCCGATCCGCTCCGACGACATGTTCTTCGCGGGCGGCTCCGTCGACTGGGTCGACCTGAACAAGGTCGCGATCCCGCAGGCCGACGAGCAGCAGCGACTGCTCGCCAACCTGATCCAGGTGATGAACCGGAACACCATGCCGCTGCCGCGGTTCTGGTACTTCCCGCGCAGCCTCAAAGCGGTGCTGGTCGGCACCGGCGACGACCACGGCAACGCCGGCACGCCGGGACGGTTCGACCAGATGCTCGCTAACAGCCCGTCCGGGTGCAGCGTGAGCAACTGGACGTGCTACCGGTACAGCTCCTATGTCTACCCCGACACACCGGGGCTCACCGACAGCGCCGCCGCGAGCTACACCAATCAGGGGTTCGAGGTGGGCGTGCACGAAACCACCAACTGCCAGAACTTCACTCCGTCGTCCCTGGCCGCCGATTACTCCAACGACCTGTCGGTGTGGAAGGCGAACTACCCGAGCCTGAGAAACACCCCACCGGTCAGCAACCGAACCCACTGCATCGCCTTCAGTGACTGGTCCTCCCAGCCGAAGACGGAGCTGGCCAACGGGATGCGGCTGGACACCAACTACTACTACTACCCAGGCTCGTGGGTCCAGGACCGACCCGGTTTCATGACCGGTTCGGGCATGCCCATGCGGTTCGCCGACATCGACGGCACGATGATCGACGTGTACCAGGCGGCGAGCCAGATGACCGACGAGTCGGCCCAGACGTACCCGGCCACGATCGACAGCCTGCTGGACAATTCCACCTGCCCAGCCGCCCAGCAGCCCGGGTGTCAGTCGGGATCGCTCGGCTTCTACGGTGCGTTCACGGCCAACTTCCACACCGACCAGTCGACCGAGCCCGAGAGCGACGCGCTGATCTCCTCTGCACAGGCGCACAACGTGCCCATCGTCAGCGGCAAGCAGATGCTGACTTGGCTCGACGGGCGCAACGCCTCCTCCTACTCCAACCTCTCGTGGAGCAACAACACGCTGAGCTTTACGGTCAACCCGGGTACCGGCGCGGACGGTCTGACCGGCATGCTGCCCACGGCCGGTCCGAACGGCACCCTGCTCACCGGGATCACGAAGGGGGCCAGCCCGGTCAGCTACACCACCAGCACGATCAAGGGAATCGAGTACGCCTCGTTCGACGCGGCCGCCGGCAGCTACTCCGCTACCTACGCCGCGCCACCGGCCACCATGGCGGTCACTGCGATGAGCGTGAACACCGGTGCCGCGACCGCCAGCCCGATGGCCACCGCGTCCTGGACCACCAATGCGGTCTCCACCTCGCAGGTTGCGGTGGGCACCTCGCCGACCGCCTTGACCACCAAGGTCACGGTGGGCGAGGCCACCCGCAAGCACGCGGTCACGGCCCGCGCGCTCAAGGCGGGCACGACGTACTACTACCGCGTGACGTCGACCGATTTAAAGGGCCGAACGGTCACGTCACCGAGCACCGGTCAGGCACCTGCCTCCTTCACCACTCCGGCTGCGGATACGACCCCGCCCAAGGTGACCGCCGCACGGGTGACCCCGATCCCCGGCGGGATCGCGACGGTGCGTTGGACCACCAACGAGCCGTCGACCGGGGTCGTCCAACTCGGCCTGTCCACGACCGCCATGCATCCGGCGGCGGCCGCGACCGATCTGTCCACGGATCACGCCCTGGTCCTGCGCGGTCTGGACCCGAGCAAGACCTACTACGTCAACGGCATCTCCACCGATGCCGCCGGGAACACGGGGACGTCTGGAACCAAGCAGTTCATCACCCCGGCATGGGGTGTCAGCGAGCAGAGTGCGCCGGCCTTCCGGCGCGGGACCGCGACCGGGAACGCCGCGGTAGGCGCCGACAGCCTGGGCAGCGTGACGCTGTCCGGAGCCACCAGCCAGGCCAGGTCGGGTACCTTCGTGTCGGGGCTGATGGACGCCCAGCGGATGGTCGACTGGGACCGCGCCTACTGGGACGCGACCAAGCCCAGCGGGGTGACCGCAACGCTCGCGGTCCGGTTCGGCAGTACGGCAGCGCCGGACTCGACCTGGTCCGGGTGGCAGTCGGTGCCGGCTGACGGTCGGGTTGTCGGCAGCTCCCGCTACATCCAGTACCGGGTGCAGATGTCGGCCCCCGCCGGCGTCGCCGCGCCGTCGCTCTGGGCGATTGGGTTCTCCAACAACGGCGGCCGGATCGTGCCGCCGACGGAGACCGGAGGCTGACCGGCAAGTGCCTTGGTGGGCCGCGTCGCATCCGGGCGGTCGGACCGCCTCCCAGGGAGCCGATGTCGGGCTGCATGTAGCGCCCGGCGGCCTGCCGCCTTGGGCAGGGTGATCTTCCCGTCTGGGGCGGCACGTAGGGGGCCTGATGTGAAAAGTTAGGTGGACCACGGCCGTAGTGGGGTCGGTGAAGGTAACGTTGATGCCTGCGGTTCGGAGTTGGTTGAGGGCTTTGGTGATCATGGCGCCGGCCGTCGTTGGCGTAGTAGTCGCCACCGAGATCTTGGAACGGCTGGCCGGTGGTGAGGATCTTCCACACGGCGGTGAGGATGGCGCGAGCGACAGCTACGATCGCGCGTTCGTGACCGCGGCGCGCGGCGACGCCTCGGTAGCGGGCCGCGAAGAAGGTGTCCTTGGAGCGGGCCGCAGCTACACCAATCGGACTCGCCCGGCGAGTCCACCGGGGTGGCCGTTGCGGGTCCAACCCCCCGTTTGACGCCCCTTCTGACCCGATCACTCCCAGCTCAGCGATCCAGCCCCGGTGATACGGTTAGCGCGGAGGTCGCAAAAATGGAAGTGGTTTATCAGACCGACGGAAACCGCGTCGTGGTCAATCCGGCGCTTCTCGTGATCGCGTGTGATCCACGCGCGCTC
>DASTGF010000056.1:0-7721 GCA_035719255.1 Microlunatus sp.
TGATGTTCCGCAACAACGCCGAGGACATGCGCGACATGATCGAGGGCGACGTCCGCTTCAGCCGCTCGCTGGTGGGACTGGCCCGATGATCGCGATCACGAACGGAGAGCTGCGATGAGGGCCCCGCTGGGCTGGCTGCGCGAGTGGGTCGCGCTGCCCGAGGAGCTGACCGGCCGCGAGCTCGCCGAGAAGTTGATCACTGCCGGGCTCGAGGTGGAGACCGTCGAGCACGCCGGCGCCGACGTGACCGGGCCGTTGGTGCTCGGCCGCGTGCTCGCGTACGAGGTCGAGGAGCACTCCAACGGCAAGAAGATCCGCTGGTGCCGGGTGGACGTTGGCCCGGAACACAACGGATCCGACGGAGCGCGGGGCATCGTCTGCGGCGCGCACAACTTCGCCGTCGACGACATCGTCGTCGTGGCCCTGCCCGGTGCGGTGCTGCCCGGTCCGTTCGCCATCTCCGCGCGCAAGACCTACGGCCACGTCTCCGACGGCATGATCTGCTCGGCCAAGGAGCTCGGTCTGGGCGACGACCACAGCGGGATCATGGTGCTCTGCGGTGACGGCCTGGTCCCGGGCGCGGACGCCGCGACGACACTGCGGTTGCGGGACGACGTGCTGGACATCGCCGTCACCCCGGACCGCGGCTACTGCCTGTCGATCCGGGGCCTGGCGCGGGAGGCCGCCCAGGCGACCGGTGCCGCGTTCACAGATCCGGTGGACCGTACGGTGCCGGCTGCCTCCTCGGGCGGCTACCCGGTCCGGGTGGAGTCGCCGGCCTGCCCGCTGTTCACCGCGATCAGCGTGACGGGGATCGACCCGGGACGACCGAGCCCCCGCTGGCTGTCGCGTCGCGTCCAGCTGGCCGGGATGCGCTCGATCTCGCTGGCGGTGGACATCACCAACTACGTAATGCTGGAGACCGGTCAGCCGATCCACGCCTACGACGCGCGCGCGCTCGCCGGCCCGATCGTCGTCCGGCAGGCCGGGGTGGGGGAGAAGCTCACCACCCTCGACGACGTGGTCCGCGCGCTCGATCCGGGCGATCTGCTGATCACCGACGACTCCGGCCCGATCGGCCTGGCCGGGGTGATGGGCGGCGCCTCGACCGAGATCTCGGCTGCCACTACAGATGTGGTGATCGAGGCTGCCCACTTCGATGCGATGACCATCGCGCGCACCTCGCGGCGTCACAAGCTGTCGTCGGAGGCGTCCCGGCGTTTCGAGCGCGGTGTCGACCCGGGCGCCGCGTACGCGGCCGCCCACCGGGTCGCTGCGCTGCTCGTCGAGCTCGCCGGTGGCAGCGTGGTGGCGGACGAGACCGTGGTCGGCGCCGTACCCGCGCGCACGGTGACGACGCTCCCCGCGGACCTGCCCGAGCGCATCCTGGGCACGCCGGTGAGCGCCGAACGGGCGGCGGACCTGATCCGCGCGGTGGGTGCCGAAGTGACGTTGTCCGACGGTGCACTGACCGCGCGTGCGCCCAGTTGGCGACCCGATCTCCGCGACCCGTACGACTACGTCGAGGAGGTCGGCCGACTGGTCGGGTTGGAGACGATCGCGGCCGTGGTGCCGCGTGCACCCGTGGGTCGCGGACTGACCCGCGATCAGCGTTCACGGCGGGCGGTCACTTCCGCTCTGGCCGGATCCGGCTTCGTCGAGATCTTGTCCTTCCCGTTCAGCGCCGACGCCGATCTGGACAAGCTCGGACTCGCGGCCGACGACCCGCGACGCCAACTGGTTCGCATCCTCAACCCGCTGGCCGAGACCAACCCCTACCTGCGGACCACCCTGCTGCCCGGCCTGTTCGCCGCGGTGGCGCGGAACACCAGCCGCGGCAACGACGACCTGGCCCTGTTCGAGGCCGGTGCCGTCTTCCGTGGCCGCCGCCCGGTGGTGGCCGCCCCGCGCCCGTCGGCCGAGGGCCGGCCGCCGCAGCACGTGCTGGATGCGATGAACGATGCGCTCCCGGCGCAGCCGCGCCACGCCGCCGCCGTGCTGACGGGATACTGGCAGGCGCCTGGGTGGTCGGGGAGCGGTGAGCGTGCGTCCTGGACCCATGCCACCGGGTTCGTCGAGGTCGCGGCCGACGCGCTGGGTGTGCGGCTGGTCCGGGAGTCTGCGCAGCAGACGCCGTGGCATCCCGGACGGTGTGCCGAGTTCCGGCTTCCGGGGTCGGAGGACGTGATCGGATATGCCGGAGAGCTGCACCCGAGCGTCTGCGAGGCCTACGGGCTCCCGGTGCGCACCTGTGCGGCAGAGTTCGACCTCGACGCCCTCGTCGCGGCGGCGCCGGACCGCGGCGACGTGGCCCCGATCTCCTCGTTCCCGGTGGCCAAGGAGGACGTGGCCCTGATCGTCGACGACGATGTCGCCGCCGCGGCGGTGGCCGACGAGCTGCGGGCCGGGGCCGGCGAGCTGTGCGAGTCGGTCCGGCTGTTCGACACCTACACCGGCCCGCAGGTCGGCACGGGGAAGAAGTCGTTGGCGTTCGCGCTGCGGTTCCGGGCCGCCGATCGGACCCTCACCGACAGCGAGACCGCCGCGGCCCGCGACGCCGGGGTGGCAGCCGCGGCGCGAGCCTTCGGCGCCGTCCAGCGCACCGACTGAGCCTCAGCACGCGCCGGGGCCCCAGCACGCGCCGGTGCCTCAGCACGCGACGGGGCTTCATGTGCCGACGCGGATGGTCGGGCACCTCCACGACGGCCACCGATTAGGCATGATGGGGCCGTGCGTGCAACCGTGCGCGACGTCGCCAACCGGGCCCGGGTGTCGCCGAAGACCGTCTCGAACGTGGTCAACGGCACCGTCCCGGTGAGTCCGGCGACCCGGCTGCGGGTCGAACAGGCGATCGCGGAGCTCGACTACGTGCCCAACTTCTCCGCACGGGGTCTCCGCAATGGCCGAAGCGGCGTGATCGCGCTCGCGTTGCCGAACCTGGACACCGCGTACTCCTCGGAAATGGCGCACTTCGTCGTCCAGGCCGCGACGGCTCGGGGGCTGTCGGTACAGATCGAGGAGACCCACGGTGGGGCCGAAGGAGAACGCCGGCTGCTCTCGCGGGCCAGGGCTCAACTGGTCGATGGGTTGATCCTCAATCCCACGCGGCTCGAGACCAGCGCAGTCCAGCCCGACGTCCAACTTCCTCCGGTGGTGCTGATCGGTGAGGTCGACCAGCCGATCGCCGACCACGTCTGGATCGACAACGTGGCCGCGTCGCGGGAAATCGTCGACGTCCTGCTCCGCGAGGGGCATCGCCGAATCGCCCTGTTGGGACGACTGGACTCGGAGTCGTCGCGGCTGCGCGTGCTCGGCTACGACCAGGCCCTGGTGGGCGCTGGGGCCGTCACGGATCCGGATCTAATCATCGAGGCGGAATGGAATCCGCGCGGTGGTGCGCTGGCCCTCGCGCACTGGCTGGAGTCGCACGAACCGCCTGAGGCCATCTTCTGCCTGACCGACTCGATGGCTCTGGGTGCGCTGAACGCGTTGTGGGCCGCCGGTCTCCGCGTGCCCGACGACGTCTCCCTGGTGGGCTACGACGACATCGCGGAGGCTGCCTACCTGACCCCGCCGCTGACCACGGTGAGCTTCGACAAGCGTCAGTTCGCCGAGACCGCACTCGGACTGCTGGTCGACCGGATCGCCGATCCGCACGCGCAGACCCGCACCATCACGGTGCCGCACCGGGTGGTCGAGCGGTTGAGCGTACGTCGCCGCTGAGCGGCGTGCCGCGCGCCTCCCGACATCGTGAGGCCGGTTTGGGTCCTGGGCATGGTCACCCGCGGTTACAACGTTGTAGCATCGATTCAACGTTGTAATACGGACCTCTGAAAGGACTCCTGTGCCCGCAGCCTCCCTCGTCCTCGACTCGGCCTTTGCTCTCGCACCCGTGCCGCGCCGCCTCTTCGGCTCGTTCGTCGAGCACATGGGCCGCTGCGTCTACACCGGCATCTACGAGCCCGGTCACCCACGGGCCGACGAGACGGGCCTGCGGACCGACGTCCTGGAACTCGTCCGTGAGGTGGGCCCGACGGTGGTGCGCTACCCGGGTGGCAACTTCGTCTCGAACTACCGCTGGGAGGACGGGGTCGGGCCCCGGCAGGATCGTCCGCGCCGGCTCGACCTCGCCTGGCACTCCCTGGAGACCAACCAGTTCGGCCTGCACGAGTTCATGGACTGGGCCGGCAAGGCGGGAACCGAGCCGATGATGGCCGTCAACCTCGGCACCCGCGGTCTGCAGGAGGCCTGTGATCTCCTGGAGTACACCAACCATCCCGGGGGGACGTACTGGTCGGATCGGCGGATCGCCAACGGTGCGGCCGATCCATTCGGGGTCAGACTCTGGTGCCTCGGCAACGAGATGGACGGGCCCTGGCAGGTCGGCCACAAGACCGCCGCGGAGTATGGCCGGCTAGCCAACGAGACGGGCAAGGCCATGCGGCTGATCGACGGCGACATCGAGTTGGTGGCGTGCGGGTCCTCCAGCTCCTCGATGCCGACGTTCGGCGCCTGGGAGACCGAGGTGCTCGGGCACTGTTACGACGCGGTGGATTACATCTCGCTGCACGCGTATTACGAGGAGCTGGACGACGACCCGCTCACCTTCCTCGCCTCGGCGGTCAACATGGACCACTTCATCGACGATGTCGTCGCGACCGCCGACGCGGTCCGGGCCAAGGGCCGGCACCGCAAGCGGATCAACCTCTCCTTCGACGAGTGGAACGTCTGGTACATCAACCGCTTCCGCGGCGACGGCCCTCAGCCCAAGGACCTGGACTGGACCGAACACCCGCGCCTGATCGAGGACGAGTACACCGTCACCGACGCGGTCGTGGTGGGCACGTTCCTCAACTCGCTGCTGCGGCACGGAGACCGGGTGACCGTCGCGTGCCAGGCCCAGCTGGTGAACGTGATCGGGCTGCTCCGCTCCGAGGAGGGCGGCGACGCCTGGAAGCAGACGATCGCGTACCCGTTCGAGCAGATGCGCCGGCTCGCCGCCGGACAGATCCTCCAGCTCGTCGCCACCGGTGACCGCTACGACTCGCGCAGCTATACCGACGTCCCGGTGGTCGACGCGAGCGCGACGTACGACGCCGCGACCGGCCGGGCGGCGCTCTTCGTGGCCAACCGCAGTCTGACCGAGACGTCGACACTGGACGCCGATCTCCGCGGCGTGGGTGGCACGTCGGTGGTCGCGGCCACCACCCTGCATGCCGGCGACGGTCAGGATCGCCACCTGACCAATCGGGAGCGGCATGACGCCGTGGTCCCGGCTGCGTTCGACGCGTTCACCGTCGTCGACGGTCGGCTCAGCGCCCAGCTGCCGCCCCTGTCGTGGACGGTCTTCGAGATCGAGGCCACCCGCGGCTGACCGCCGGACTCCATCCCTTCCCGCCCGTCACCCCGTGACCGCAAGTGTGCGCGTACGACGGCGACACGCCGGTGAAACCTGTCGTTCGCGCCCACTCGCGGGGAACTCGCGGGGAACTCGCGGGGAACTCGCGGGGAACTCGCGGGGAATTGGACCGCGCCCGAGCCCACCCGCGGCCGATCGGCACCTGCGGGAAGGACGGTCGGCCCTGTCGGCTTCTCGCCCGCTGCGATCAGGCTGGAACCGTCATCGTCCGGGAGGTCATCGACCGAGGAGGCGCGAAATGCGTTCACTGGTGGTGTACGAGTCGTTCTTCGGCTGCACCCAGCAGATCGCGGAGGCGATCGGTGCAGGGTTGTCCGAGTACGGCACGGTCCGGGTGCTGCCCGTCGCGGAGACCCGCGACGAACCGGTGGCCGGCGTCGATCTGCTCGTGGTCGGCGGCCCGACCCACGCCCACGCAATGAGCAGCGAGCACAGTCGCGAGACCGCGGTCGAGCGCGGCGCCAGCGGGTCGTCGGCCGGATCCCCCGATTTCGGCCTGCGGGAGTGGTTTGACGCGCTGCCGGTCGCCAGCGGTTCCGCCGCAGCCTTCGACACCCGGATCGACGGGGCAGCGCTGATGACCGGACGCGCCTCCAAGGGGATCGCGTCACGCCTGCGGCGGCACGGATTCGACGTCGTGACCGATCCGGAGAGCTTCCTGGTTCATCATGACCAGTTGCTCGACGGCGAGGAGGCTCGCGCGCGGACGTGGGCCGCCGAGTTGGGCAGGACAGTCGCCGGCCGGGTGTCCCCCAGCTCCTGAGCGGGCCCCTCGTGCTGACTCGCCCCTTCTGCTGAGTCGGCGGCTCAGACTCCCGCCAGGGCCGGCTCGGTCGACGCTGCCACGTCGGCCGCATCCACTCCGGGTGCGAGTTCGACCAACCGCAGCGGAGGTTCCCCCGGACCGCGGTCCGCCGGACGCACGACGTCGATCACGGCCAGGTTGGTGATGATGCGGTGCACGACGCCCTGCCCGGTCAGCGGCAGGGAGCACCGCTCGACGATCTTGTACGACCCGTCCCTGGCCGTGTGCTCCATCAGCACGATCACCCGCCGGGCGCCGTGGACGAGATCCATCGCCCCGCCCATGCCCTTGACCATCTTGCCCGGGATCATCCAGTTCGCGATGTCCCCGTCGGCGGAGACCTGCATGGCGCCCAGGATCGCCGCGTCGATCTTCCCGCCCCGGATCATCCCGAAGGACGTGGCGGAATCGAAGAACGACGCCCCGCGGCGAAGGGTGACGGTCTCCTTGCCGGCGTTGATCAGATCCGGGTCGACCTCGTCCTCGGTCGGGTACGGACCGACGCCCAGGATGCCGTTCTCCGACTGCAGCACGAGCTCGACGCCGTCGGCGACGAAGTTCGGTACGAGGGTGGGCAGGCCGATGCCGAGATTGACGTACGAGCCGTCGGTCAGCTCCGCCGCAGCCCGGGCCGCCATCTGCTCCCGGCTCCAGCCGCTCACGCGACGTCCCCCGTTTCGGCGTCCGGCATGGCGCCGGACCCGGCGTCCGACCGGACCCGGACCGTTCGCCGTTCGATCCGTTTGTCCGCCGCCTGCTCAGGCGTCAGGGCCACCACCCGCTGGACGAACACGCCCGGAGTGTGGATCTCGTCCGGATCCAGCTCACCCGGCTCGACCAGGTGCTCGACCTCGGCGATGGTGGTCCGGCCACACATCGCGGCCAGCGGATTGAAGTTGCGGGCCGAACGGCGGTAGACCAGGTTGCCGTGCCGGTCGCCCTTGAAAGCGCGGACCAGTCCGACGTCGGCCACGATGGCCCGCTCGAGCACGAATCGCCGAGGCCCCTCGGGGGTCGGGAACTCCCGGACCTCCTTGGCGGGCGAGGCGACCGCGATCGAACCGTCGGAACCGTACCGCCACGGCAGGCCGCCGTCGGCGACCTGGGTCCCGACACCGGTCGCGGTGTAGAAGGCCGGCACCCCGGACCCGCCGGCGCGCATCCGCTCGGCGAGGGTGCCCTGGGGGGTCAGCTCGACCTCCAGCTCGCCAGACAGGTACTGCCGTTCGAACTCCTTGTTCTCGCCCACGTAGGACGCGATCATCCGCCGGATCAGCTTCGCGTCCAGCAGCCGGCCGAGACCCCAGCCGACGACGCCGCAGTTGTTCGAGACGACCTCGAGCTGACCGATCCCCGCGTGCAGCAGCGCCTCGATCAGCACCGACGGGATGCCGCAGAGGCCGAATCCCCCGACCGCCACCCTCGCCCCCGGTACGACGTCGGCGATCGCCTCCGCAGCCGATGCGACGACCTTGTCCACCAGACCTCCTCGGTACG
>DASTGF010000057.1:0-4898 GCA_035719255.1 Microlunatus sp.
CACGGAGTGGTATCCGCCGAGTCCGACGGGAATCAACGCCAGCACCGCAAAGGCCAGCAGCGGGCCGGCTAGGGCACCGGTGGTGTCGAGTGCACGGTGGACGCCGAAGTTCCGCCCCAACTGCGCGGGCGGCGCGGACGCCGCGATCAGGGCGTCGCGAGGTCCGGTCCGCAGGCCCTTGCCGAGCCGATCGGCGGTGACGGCCCCCGTGATCCCCACGAAGGACGTGGTGACCAGCAGCGCGATCCGGGAGGCCGCCGATCCGGCGTAGCCGACGAACGCGACCCACTTCGGCCGTCCGGAGGAGTCGGCCCACCAACCTCCGAGCATCCGGACCAGGGCGGACACTCCCTGATAGAGACCGTCGATGAACCCGTACGCCAGGGGCGACATTCCGAGCACCGCGGTGAGATAGAGCGGCAGGACCGCCGACACCGACTCCGAGGAGATGTCGGTGAGCAGGCTGACCACCCCGAGGGCGATCACGGTCGGGGCGATCGCGCGGGCCTTGGCGTTCGAGGCGGTGGGGTGGCCGTCGGTGGAGGTCAGGCTGGGTGGATCCCCCTCGACGGAGCTGGTCCTGAGCTCGTCGAAGGGCTCAGGACACGTGGAGGGCGCCCCTTCGACGAGCTCGGGGCACAGAGCAAGTGGCCCTTCGACGGTGTCGGGGCGCGGCGGGGGGTGGGCAGGGGTGCCGCGGAGGGTCACGTACACGGAGCGCTACCGATCCTCAGGCCGCCAGCTCACGCAGGCGGTCGCCCTCATGGGCGAACGCACGTCCGCACGAGCACCGCAGCGAATCCGGCAATCGAAGCCCACACCAGCAGGCCCAGCCGATCTGGCGAGCCGGGTTTCCGACCACGAAGCCGTGCGCCGGGACGTCCTTGGCCACCACCGCACCTGCCCCGACGAACGCGTACTCGCCGATGGTCACCCCGCACACGACGACGGCGCGCGCACCCAGCGTGGCGCCGCGCTCGACGACGGTGGGCAGCAGCGCGTCTCCGGAGCGCTTGACGTGCGCGCGGGGGTTCAAGTCGTTGGTGAACGTGGCACCGGGCCCGAGGAAGACGTCGTCACCGATGGTGACGCCCTCAAAGATCATCACCTGGTTCTTCACGGTGACCCCGTCGCCGAGGACGGCACCGCCCTCGACGTACGCGCCGTCGCAGATGTTGCAGTTCCGCCCGACCCGAGCGCCGGGCATCACATGAGCGAACGCCCAGACCCGCGTCCCCGCCCCGACCGACTGGCTCTCGCACAGTCCCTGGGCATGGACGAACACCTCGCCTCGTTGCGCCCCCACGACGCCACCTCGTCCCCGTACCACGTGTGCCGCACAGCACCACGCCCTCGAAGGGCAAGCGCGCGACACCAATTCCCCATCGACGAGCGGCCCCTTCCCAGGCCACCCTTCGGCTCATTCTGCACAGTTCCCGCGCCGCCCGAGCCGAATTCGAGAAATTCCTCTCCCGTTCGAGTTTTCGTCACCCCCGGGGAGAAAGATGCCGTCATCGAGAACGCGGGGAGAAACACATTTGTGCTCGACCCGAGACCGACCGTTGAGCAAGAGGCCTGGTCAGAGGCCATATCGCCAGCGGCGAGTGGTGCCGGAAAATTATCTCCAAAGAAAGGGAACTCGGGTCAAGATGTCCACATCGGAGTTAGTGTCGGGCTCCGAAGGAATAGCCGTACGATGGCGTCGGAAACGGCATACAGCGGTGGCGCGCAAGATATCACGGCCTCAATCACGGCGCAGGACGTTGGCCGAACTCAGGACGTACGGCCCCCGTGGAGGGCCCCGACGACCGCCGCCAGCTGGTCCAGCCCCTGATCGAGCTGCTCCTCGGTGATGACGATCGGTGGTGCCAGCCGGACCGTGGACCCGTGCGTGTCCTTGGCGAGCACCCGCCGCGCCGCCAGCGCCTCGCAGACCTCCCGGCCGGTCCCCAGGGCCGGGTCGATGTCCACCCCGGCCCACAGGCCACGGCTGCGGAAACCGACCACGCCGTGACCGACCATCCCCTCCAGGCGGCCGGCCAGCCGCTCCCCCAGCTCACGCGCACGCTGCTGGTACTCACCCGTCGCCAGCAGCCGCACCACGGCCCGGCCCACCGCGCAGGCCAGCGGGTTCCCGCCGAAGGTGCTGCCGTGCTGCCCCGGCCGCAGCACCCCGAGGATGTCGCGGTCGGCGACCACGGCCGACACCGGCACGATGCCGCCGCCGAGCGCCTTGCCCAGCAGGTAGACGTCCGCCTCGACACCCTCGTGCTCGCAGGCCAGGGTGGTGCCGGTCCGGCCGAGCCCGGATTGGATCTCGTCGGCGATGAGCAGCACGCCGCGCTCGGCGGTTACCCGGCGAACCCCGGCGAGATAGCCCGGCGGCGGGATCCGGACCCCCGCCTCACCCTGGATCGGCTCGATCAGGACGGCGACCACGTCGTCGTCGATGGCGGCCTCCAGGGCGGTCAGGTCGCCGAAGGGCACCCGCACGAATCCGGGGGTGTACGGCCCGTAGTGGTCATGAGCCTCCGGGTCGTCGGAGAAGCTGATGATGGTCGTGGTCCGGCCGTGGAAGTTCCCCGCGGCGACGATGATCTTGGCCCGCCCGTCCGGCACGCCCTTCACCTCATAGCCCCACTTGCGGGCGACCTTGATGCCGGACTCCACGGCCTCGGCACCGGTGTTCATCGGCAGCATCATCTCCTTGCCGATCAGGGCGCACAGTTCGGCGGCGAACGGCTCCAGCTGATCGTGCAGGAAAGCCCGGGAGGTGAGTGTCACCCGCTGCAGCTGGGCCTGCGCCGCCGCCAGGAGATCGGGGTGGCCGTGACCGAAGTTGGCCGCGGAGTACGCCGCCAGGAAGTCCAGGTACTGCGTACCGTCGACGTCGGTCAGCACCGCACCCTCACCGCGTGCCACCACCACCTCGAGCGGGTGGTAGTTGTGCGCCAGGTGATCGGGTCCGCCCTCTGCGGCGAGCGCGTCCAGGTCGGTCATGAGCGTCATTGTTCACACCTCCGGTGTGGTCAGGGTGGGATTCGGAATGTTGTCGGCACCATCGGCGGGCGAGGTGCGGTCATCGTGAGGCTCGTGGTCCTCGGAGACCAGCCGATGTGCTGGACCGCGCAGTTCCTGGGTACAGCACTTCACACTGCCGCCGCCCTTGCGCAGCTCCCCGAGGTCGATCGGGACCACCGTGTAGCCGGCGGCCGTCAGGGCGTCGGCGAGGTGGTCGGCCCCGATCGGGAGGAACACGTGCTGACCGTCGCTGACCGCATTCAGCCCGAACGCGTACGCGTCCGCGGTGGTGGCGACGACGGCATCGGGGAACAGCCGCTCCACGGTCCGGCGGGCGGCCCGGGTGAATGCGGGCGGATACCACGCGATGTGCCCGGCTCGATCGTCGAGCACGGCCAGCGCGACATCGAGGTGATAGAAGCGCGGGTCGACGAGCTCGAGGCTCACCACCCGGCGTCCGGTCAGGGCCGCCAGCTCGCGGTGAGCGGCCGGGGACGTCCGAAAGCCGTGACCGGCCAGGACGACATCGGACAGCACGGCGAAGTCCCCCTCGCCCTCATTGACCCGGCTGCCGATGACGACCAGCGACGCATCGTGGTGCGCCAGGTGCCAGGCCGCGTGCACCCCGGCCTCGGCGGCCCGCTCCGGGTGCGCGAAACGAGCGATCAGCACCCGCCCGTCGATCATCGTCGCTCCGTTCGCCGTGAAGACCTGGTCCGGAAGACCGGGCACCGGGGTCAGCAGCTCGACGCGGTGCCCGGCCGAGCGGTACGCCGCGACGAGCTGCTCCCACTGGGCCACGGCGCGGTCCCGGTCCACCGGCACGGATGCGTCCATCCAGGCATTGATCTCGTACGTCACGGCGAAGTAGGTCGGCGGGCACATCAGGTAGCTGCGCGGCGTGGCTCGCCGCGCGGCGGCGTTCGCGGGCGCCACCCCGACACTCGTCATGACTCAAAGGTATGATCCGAGATACGCAAACAACGAAGCGAAACATCCGAAATCATGGAGCGATCATTGCGTCTTGACGACATTGACTATCAGATCGTTGCGCATCTTCAACAGAACTCACGCGAAAGCTACGCGTCCATCGGTACCACGGTCGGGCTGTCGACCGCCGCGGTAAAGCGTCGCGTGGACCGGCTGCGGGCCGAGGGCGCGATCCGGCGCTTCACGATCGACGTCGAACCGGCCGCCCTGGGCTGGACGATCGAGGCCTTCGTCGAGCTCTATTGCGAGGGTCGCGTACCGCCGGATCGAATGCGAGAGCTGGTGACCAGCATTCCCGAGGTCGTCCGGGCGTACACGGTGACGGGTGAGGCCGACGGCATCCTCGTCGTACGCGCCGAGGACACGGCGCACTTCGAGAAGGTGCTCGGCCTCATCCGGAACCACCCCGGGGTGAGCCGGACCCGCAGCGCCCTGGTGCTGTCGGAGTTGTGAGGGCGCGGCTGGCGTTCGCCCTTCGACGGGCTCAGGGCACAGGATGGGACGGGCCCAGGGCACAGGTGGGACGGGTTGACCGCTCCGAGCGTTGACGCGCTGGGGGCACAGCCGGACAGCGGACTATCGCCCCGGGCTGATGCGTTAGGTTGACAGACGGACAGTTTCCGTTCCGGGCACCGGCCGGTGTGCAGTTGGGCCGACCGTGCCCGGCCGATCATCCCCGCGGCCGGGGCGGTCAGAAGTGAGGCGGTTGTCAGATGTTGCGATCCATGTTCGCGGGGCGGCCGAACCATGGCTGAGCCGTCCACCCCGAAGCGGGTCCGAACCCTCGATCTGATCGCCGCCAAGCGGCGCGGCGAGCGGTGGGCGATGCTCACCAGTTACGACCAGTACACCGCGGCGCTGTTCGACCAGGCCGGGGTGAAGGCGCT
>DASTGF010000058.1:0-18987 GCA_035719255.1 Microlunatus sp.
CGACACCCGCAACGTCGCCATGGTCTCCCGGCGGTGAGCCTCGCCGCTGCGGCGTAAACCCTCGGCCTGCGCCCGGGCGCGCCCGAACACCTGGAGCGTGGGCAGGCCGGCCACCAGGTCTGCGAAGTGGTCGGCGAGCCGCGCCTGCACCCGGGCCCGGCGCCGGACCCGGCTCTGGGTCAGCTGGCCGACGAGCACCATGAAGATCGGGATCAACGGCACGGTCAGCGCAACGATCACCACCGACACCCAATCGGCGGTCCAGATCGCGACCCCGACCACGACCGGTACGGTCACGGCCAGCACGAGCTGCGGCAGATAACGTGAGAAATACCCGTCCAGCGCGTCGAGGCCCTGGGTCAGCACCGAGACCAACGCCCCGGGTTTGAGCTCGGACTGGGGGCGCCGGAGTCGCGCGGCGAGGATCTCGGTTCGCAGCTGGGACTTCACGGCGGCGGCCGAGCGGGCGGCGACCACAGCGTCGAGCCAGCGAAGAACGGCCCGGGCGGCCAGCACGACGACCAACGGGACGATCACCTGACGGATCGATGTCAGGTCGCGACCTGCGAACGTGCCGGCGATGCCCGTGGCCAACAGCCAGGCTTGGGCGACGATCAGCAGCGCGGTGATCGTGCCGATGGTCACTCCCGCGATCAGATAGCCGCGGGTCGCCCGGGCACGCCGCAGCAGGCGCGGATCCACCGGTCCTCGAGCAGGCACCCGACCGGCACCCGCCGGGCTGGGCGCCGCGTCGGCGACGGTAACCGCGGGGGGCGCCGCGGTGCCGGTGAGCCGCCGTGGGTCGGGAGCGTCGGAGGTCACGTGGCCGCGCTCTCCACCTTCTCCGGTGGGGCCACGTCGTCGTGGATGGAGGACACGTCGATCCGCTTGCGGAAGACCCAGTACGTCCACGCCTGGTAGGCCAGGACGACCGGAGTCATGATCACCGCAGCCCAGGTCATGATCGTCAGGGTGTACGGCGTCGAAGAGGCGTTGTGGATGGTCAGACTCCAGGCCGGGTTCAGCGAACTCGGCATGACGTCGGGATAGAGCGCCACGAACGCGCCGGCGAAGGTGAAGGCGATCGCGGCGGCGGTGCCGATGAACGCCCAGCCCTCGCGCCGAGCCCGGTTGGCCAGCAGCGCACCGACGAGGGCCACCGCAGCGATCACGCTGAGCACCGCGGAGATCAGGTCACCGTGGGCCAGGTTGAGCCACAGCAGCAGCACCACGGCCAGTGCGGCGGCGACCAGGCCGATCCGGCCCGCGAACGCCTGCGCCCGGTCCCGGATCACACCGTCGCTCTTCAAGGCCACGAAGATCGAGCCGTGGGTGAGGAACACCGTCAGGGTGACCAGCCCGGTGAGCAGCGCGAAGGGGTTCAGCAGGTTGAAGAAGCCGCCCACGTACTCCATGTCCGCGCCGATCGGCACGCCACGCAGGATGTTTCCGAAGGCGATTCCCCACAGCAGCGCCGGGACGGCCGAGCCGGCGACGATGCAGACGTCCCAGCGCCGGCGCCAGGCCCGCTCGGGCCGCTTGCTGCGGTAGTCGATCGCGACCAGCCGCACGATCAAGGCCACCAGGATGAGCAACAGCGGCAGATAGAAGCCGCTGAACAAGGTTGCGTACCACTCGGGGAAGGCGGCGAACGTCGCGCCACCGGCTACCAGCACCCAGACCTCGTTGGCGTCGAAGTGCGGACCGATGGTGTTCAGCACGACCCGACGCTCGCGGTCGTTGTGGCCGAGGATCGGCATCAGCATGCCGACGCCGAAGTCGAAGCCCTCCAAGACGAAGTAGCCGATCCAGAGAAAGGCAATGATCACGAACCAGACGGTGGTCAGTTCCACGGCGGATTCTCCTTTCTCAGTAGGCGAAGCTCATCGGTCGGTCGGCCTCGGCGTCCTCGGGCAGCTCGGGCTCGGAGACGTCGGGCAGACCCTCGCGGATGTATCTGAGCATCAGCCGCACCTCGACCACCGCCAGTGCGCCGTACAGCGCCGTGAAGGTGATCATGGACGTCAGCACCTCGCCGGTGCTGTTGTTGGGCGACACTCCGGCCGCGGTGGTGAGCAGCCCGAAGACGACCCACGGCTGGCGTCCGGTCTCGGTGAAGATCCAGCCGAAGCTGTTGGCGAACAACGGCAGCAGCGGCAGCGCCACGAAGAGCACCGGCCAGAACCGACCACTGGGCGAACGGCCTTTGCGGATCGCGAACAACAACCACGCCCCGGCGAGCATCGCCGCCATGCCGAGTCCGATCATCCAGCGGAACGACCAGTAGGTCAGGGGAATGTTGGGGCTGTAGGTCCCCGGCCCGTAGGTCTGCTCGTACGTCTTCTGCAGCTCACGGATGCCCTTCACCTCGGCCGTCGTGTTGCCCTCGGCCAGGAAGGAGAGGAGATACGGGACCTTGATCGACCACAGTTCGTGCTGGCCGTCGGGGGTTCCGATGGTGATCACCGAGAACGAGGCCGGCGCCTCGCTGTCGTACAGCGCTTCGGCGGCGGCCATCTTCATCGGCTGGACGTCGGTCATCACCTTGCCCTGGATGTCTCCGGTGACGATCACACCGAGACCGGAGATCAACAGCGTGATCGCACCCAGCTTGATCGCGGTGCGGAACGCCGCCCGGTCGCCGGTGGTGGCCACCGCGACGCCCGCCCCCATCTGTCCACCGGTCCGCTCCGCGGCGGCCGACGCCCGGTTGATCTTCCACAGGTGCCAGCCGGCGACACCGGCGATGAATGCTCCGCCCACCATGTAGCAGCCGAAGATCTGGTGCGGGAACGTGATCAACACCACGGGATTGGTGAGCACGGCGGCGAAGTCGGTGAGCTCCGCCCGGCCGCGAGCCTCGTTGACGGTGAAGCCCACCGGGTTCTGCATGAACGAGTTGGCGGCCAGGATGAAGTACGCGCTCAGCACGGTGCCGCTGGCTGCGAGCCAGATCATCGCCAGGTGCAGCCCCTTGCTGAGCCGGCCCCAGCCGAAGATCCAGATGCCCAGGAAGGTGGACTCCAGGAAGAACGCCAACAGCCCCTCGAGTGCCAGGGGCGCACCGAAGATGTCGCCGACGAACCGGGAGTACGCACTCCAGTTCATCCCGAACTGGAACTCCTGGACGATGCCGGTGACCACACCGAGCGCGAAGTTGATCAAGAAGAGCTTCCCGAAGAACTTCGTCAGTTTGAGGTAGCGCTCCGCGCCGGTCTTGACCCAGGCGGTCTGCAGCACCGCGACCAGGCCGGACAGGCCGATCGTCATCGGGACGAAGAAGAAGTGGTAGACCGTCGTGATGGCGAACTGCCATCGCGACAGCGTGAGCAGGTCCATGGGCTCCCCCTGTGCGGTCGCCGGGCGACGACGGAGCCGACACTACTACGCATCGTCGTACTCAACAACGTAGTACGTTCTGGGTAGTAGACGGGGTATCGTGACGGCGTGCACACCCTGGGCGAGTTGGAGCGCAGCGTCATGGAGCAGCTGTGGCGCACGGACGGCATGCAGTCCGTCCGCGAGGTCCACGCCTCCCTGGCCCGAGACCGTGACCTGGCGTACACGACGGTGATGACCGTTCTGGACCGGTTGGCCAAGAAGGGACTGGTGGTCCGGGAGCGCGACGGGCGCGCCTACCGCTACGCCGCGGCGCAGTCGCGCGAGGAGCTCGTGGCCGAGGTGATGCACACCGCGCTCACCGACGATCCGGCGGAGCGCACCGCGGCCCTCGTGGCCTTCGTGGGCCGGGTCAGCCGTGCCGATGCCGAGGCCATGCGCGCCGCCCTGGCGAAGCTGGAGGAGGCCGACGGATCGGTGTCTGCGGCCACGCGTCGGTGAACCCCCTCGGCGCGGCGCTGGCGCTGCCGGTCGCCGCGGGGCTCGGCGCGATCGCCCTGATGCTGGTCGGACCGGGACCGCTGTGGGTGGCGCGCTGGCGCTTTCTCTACCGGGTGCCGAGGGCCGCCGTGGTGTTGTGGCAGGCGGGCTCACTGGCCGCGTTGGCGTCGGTACTCAGCGCGGGCGTCCTGGTGGGTGTCTGGGCGTTCGGACCGTGGGGCGTCGCGCAACGCGGTGCACCGCCGTGGTCGCTGCTGCTGTCCGGTCTGTTGGTGCTCTTCACCGCGAGCGTCGCGGTTCGGCTGGCGTGGTCGCTGATCCGGGTGGCTCGGGCGACCGCGGTCCGGCGCCGCCGTCATCGGGCGGCGGTCGATCTGCTGGGCGAGGTGGCCGACGCGCCCCTGGCCACGAAGGTCCGCGTCCTGGCCGAACGGCTGCCGGTCGCGTACTGCCTGCCGGGACTGCGCTCGTCGCGGGTCGTGCTCAGCTCCGGAACCCTGGCCGTGCTGGACGAGCAGGAGCTCACCGCGGTCGTCGCGCACGAGGTAGCGCACGTCCGCGCCCGCCACGACGTGGTGCTCGACACGTTCACCGCGTTGCACCGGGCCTTCCCGGTCGTGGTCCGCAGCGGGCTTCCGGAGCGGGAGTGCGGGCTGCTCGTCGAGATGCTCGCCGACGACGCCGCGCGGCGCCGAGCCGGGCGGCTGCCGCTGGCCCGAGCACTGGTCACCCTGGCCGACTCCCCGGTGCCCGCCGCCGCCCTCGGTGCGGGCCAGACTGGGGTCCGGTTGCGGGTGGAGCGACTCGCCCTGCCCGGCGCCGGCTATTCCGCACGCCTGTCGGCGGCCGTGTACGTTCTGGCGGCCGGGTTGATCGCCGCGCCGCTGGTGATGCTGAGCACGCCCTGGTGGCTCCCCCTCTGAGCTGCTCGCCACGGACTACCGGTCGCGCACCTCGCGGACCTCGCCGAGGCACCGGGACGGCAATCGAGGCACCTGCTGCAGACGGTGCCGGAGTCGTCGTCCCGATGCCTGAGCCACCTCGGCGTTCGGGATCAGAAGAACGCGCTGCGGCGCTGCATCAGCAGCTCGTAGAGGGAGTGCTGGATCGTCTCACGGACCTGATCGGTCACGTTGAAGACGATCATGGGGTCGTCGGCGGCACCGGAGGGCAGTTCATCGGTGGCGATCGCCTCGCCGAAGGAGATGATCCACTTGCTCGGCAGCGGGATCATGCCGAGCACCCCCAACCACGGGAACAGCGGTGTGATCGGGAAGTACGGCACCCCCATCGCCCGGGCGATGGTCGGTGCGCCGGACAGCAGTGGGTAGATCTCCTCCGAGCCGACCACCGAGACCGGCACGATCGGCACCTGAGCGCGGACGGCGGCCGATACGAAGCCGCCCCGACCGAAGCGCTGCAACTTGTACCGGTCGGCGAAGGGCTTTCCCAGCCCCTTGAAACCCTCGGGGTAGACCGCGACGAGTTGATCGGAGTGCAGCAGGCGTTCAGCGTCCTCCGCGCAGGCCAGGGTGGTGCCGATCCGGCGGGCGAAGCCGTGCGAGTAGGGCGTCTTGAACACCAGGTCCGCGCCGAGCATCCGGACGTGCCGGAGGATCTCGTCGTACACCACGGTGTGCAGCACCAGGCCGTCGAGCGGCAGCGTGCCCGCGTGGTTGGAGACCAGCAGCGCCGAGCCGTTCAGCGGGACGTTCTCGATGCCGCGCACCTCGACCCGGAACCAGCTGTGCACCAGCGGGCGCATCAACGGCAGGAAGATCTTCTCGGTGAACTCGGGGTCGAACCCGAACTCGTCCACTGCGTACGTCCCGGTCATCCGGGACCGAGCAAACGACACTGCGTCGTCCAGCGTCACCTGCCAGTCGACACCCAGACCCTGGGCGAGGGCGAACAGACCCTTCACCGGATCGGCGGCGAACTGCCGAACCCGTTCCACCGGTACGTCCCCGAGATTGCTGACCAGCTTGCGCAGGACGTCGCCGATCTCGGTCAGCACCGCGCCGAGATCCAGCGGCGGCGGGACCTCGCCGGACCGCCACCGACCCCCGTCGGCGTGCCCCGAGGATCCCGGCGCAGTCTCGGCCACCCAGACGTCCGACGGGTCACCGTCCGCCGCGGGATCGCGCTCGTCCGGGCCGGGCACCTGCTCCGGCCCAGTACGGGGATCGGCAGCGCTTTCCTGCTGGCTGTTCCCGCCCCGCTGACCGACCCCGCGCGGCTCATCGGCCCCGCCCGACACATCGGACTCGCCCGACTCATCGGACTGGCCCAGCAGCTCCGACTCGAGCGGATCCGGGCCGCCGAGGACGTCGCTAACCGCAGTCTCCACCGGGTCGGGTGCGCTCACGCGCGGAGCAACCCTGCGGGGTCGCCGGGCGGCGGGCTTTCGCTCCGCCCTCTCGCCTCCGGTCGGTGCGCCACCGGCCGAGTCGGGCGACGCCGGATCGATCGGCGGTGTGTCCCCGACCGTTCGCTGGCGCGGGGTCGCCGGCGTCCGGCCACCCGCCAGCCCACGAGCGGCCCGGGACGGCGCGGTTCGGCTTCCCCGGCCCGCCTCACCGCGGCTGCCGAGCTGGATGATCTCGGCGTCAGCCACGATCGGACCCCACCCGCGCGCGCACGCTCAACGCCCGCTCGATCGCGTCCAGCGCCGACGACACCCGCTCCGGCGCCAACAGACCGGGGCGCGACACGTTCACGAATTCCTGCAGCGCCTCGCGGCTGCTGTACGCCGTGCGGAACCCGATCCCGTCGATCGCGGCCGTCGCCCCGGCGAAGCGTGTGGTGTCCATCGCCCGCCCGTAGGTCAGGGCGTCCACCTGGTCGGAGGAGAAGTCGCCGAGGCGGGCCTGGCGGATCATGCCGGCCACGGTCGGCGCCGCAAACTGCGGCACACCCAGGCTGGGCCGGCCCATCATTCTGATGGCCTGGGTCAAGGTGACGATGTCGGATGCCGCCACGTTGTAGGTCCCCGGGATCTCCTCGCGGGTCGCCCACAGCAGCGCACCGACCGCGTCCGTGGGGTGCAGGAACTGGAGCCGCGCGTCGAATCCCATCACGCGGGGCACGACCGGCAGCGAGAGGTAACGCGTCACATGGCTGTCGACGCCCGCCCCCATCAGGTTGGCCAGGCGCAGGGTGCTCACCGCCACGTCCGGGCGGCGCCGAGCCAGCCCTCGGACATACGCCTCGATCTCGATCGAGTCCTTGCCGAACCCGGTCCGCGGGGACACCCGCGGCGACATCTCCTCGGAGAACTTCGCCGGATCGCGCGGCGACGCACCGTAGACCGAGACCGAACTCTGCACGACGAGCTTCTCGAACGTCTCCGACTTCTGGCACGCAGCGAGCAGCTGCATGGTGCCGATGACGTTGATCTCCTTCATCGCCGACCGTCCACCCGCGCTGCCGGCGGTCACCACCATCGCCATGTGGACGACCGTGTCGACGGAGCGCGACGCGATCACCTTGGCAATGATCGGGTTGCGGATGTCGGCCCGGACGAACGAGACCGCCCCCAGATCGTGCCGGGGCGGCAAGACGTCGACGCCGATGACGTCGTACGCCCCCCCGGCGGCGAGGGTCCGCGCGAATCGGGCGCCCAAGTCACGCGACACTCCCGTGACGAGGACGACGCGTGGCATGGGCCCCTCCCGCTGGACCGACGAGTCGGACTGAGTTCGGCTGGCCGAGGACGTACGCGGCCGCTACTTGCCGGCGCGGCGGCGCTGGATGCGCGTGCGCTTCAGCAGCTTGCGGTGCTTCTTCTTCGCCATCCGCTTCCGACGCTTCTTGATGACCGAACCCACAGATCTTGCCCTCTCGACATCCCGGAACGCCTGGCCCGCGGGATCAACGTGTGCGACGCCGGGCGAACACCCGGACAAACACAAGATCCTACCCGCCCGAGCGACACCGCGGGAATCCGAGCGCGGGGTCAGCCCCCAGCGGCCGGCGTCTCAGGCGGCCAGATCGGTTGTGCCCGGTCCCCGTGACGGGACCGCGCACTCAGGGCAGGGGCGGGAAGTCCGCATCGGGCAGCCGCTCGCCGACCACCAGCCCGCGACCGTCGGTGCACACGTGCGCAGCGCCGTTGTAGCGGGTCTCGGCGTCGACGTAGATGTTCACCATCGCGTAGCGGAACTCGTCGGTGTCGTTGGCGTTCGCAGTGTGTGCCAGATAGCCGTTGTGGAACGTGCAGTCGCCGGCGCGCAGCGGCACGGTGACCCGCTGCTCGTAGGCCAGGTCGGGAGCCGCGTCGAAGAGATCGTGCGCGTCGGTCAGATCGATGGCCCGCAGGTCATGGCGGCGGTGGCTGCCCGGGATGAAGGTCATGCAGCCTCGCTCGACCGGCACGTCGACCAAGGCGATCCAGGCCGACAGCTGATGCCGCCCACCGGTGTGCGGCCAGTACGGCGAGTCCTGGTGGAACTCCGTCGGCGTGTGGTTGTGCGGCTTCTTGATCAGCAACTGGTCGTGCCACAGCCGCACCGGCATCCCGGCGAGCTGGGAGGCGTACGTCGCCAGCCCGGGATGCAGGGTCAACTCCCGCAGCACGGGGTCGGACCGCCAGACCTGGACGATCTGCCGGAACATCTCGTTGTCGGGATCGAGCGAGGAGAGGCGTTCGTACGCGTCCGCAGCGGCTTGGCGGTAGCGCTCGACCTCCTCAGGAGTCAGCACCCCCGACAGGCGGATGAACCCGTCGCGGCGATAGCCCTCGATCTGCTCGTCGGAGAGGGTCAGCCGGTCGGTGACGTCGAGAATTCGAGACTGCATTCCACGGGGCCTTTCGTCCAGGGAGGATTGAGACAGTGCTCTCAGCCTCTCCCGGTCGTTGACGCCATGACTAGGCTCTCGGCTATCAGACAGCTAGCACGATCCTGCTCGGGGAAGGAGCGACCGGTGCACCGGCTGCGTCGGGCCGACGTGTTCGGCGCAGAGGCGTTCCCGCTGGCCGGCGGGCGCTACCTGCTGCAGGACGACGTTGCCCCGCATACCCACGACTTCATCGAGCTCGCCGTCGTCCTGGCGGGTGACCCGCTCTATTCCGACTCGCTCGGGTCCGACTCGCTCGGGTCCGGCTCGCTCCGGTCCGGCTCCCCCCAGTCCGGCTCCCCCCAGTCCGGCTCCCTCCGGTCCGGCTCGCCCTCGTCCGGCGCGTTCTCATCCGAACCGGGCGCCGACCGACGCCTGCCTGCCGGATCGGTCGCCGTCGTACGGCCCGGCCAGTGGCACGGGTACGCCGGCGCCGCCGGGGCCGAGATCGCCAATCTCTTCCTCGGACCCGAGCTGGTCCAGCGAGAGCTCCGCTGGCTGCTCGACCTGCCCGATCTGGGCCGCTTCCTGCTCGACGGCGGGGTGGCGGTCGGCCGGCTGGACCACGCACAGCTGGCCGGGGTCCGCGACGCGATCATCCGACTCGAGCGGCGGCGGGGTCGGCGGGGTAGCCCGGCCTCGATCTCGGCGCTCGGGCTCGCATACCAGATCCTTGGACTGCTGGCCGAGATCCCGCTGTCCCCCGGCGCCGGGTCGGCCGTGGTCACGCCGGCGGTCCGGACGATGCTGGCCGCCATGGGCGACCGGCCCGCCGAACCCTGGACGATGGCCGAGCTGGCCCGGCTGACCGGCACCTCGGTGTCGCACCTGCATCGTGAGTTCCGCGCCCAGCTCGGCATCTCGCCCCTGGCCTGGCTGGCGAGGACCCGGGGTGAGCTGGCCGCGGCGCTGCTGATCCAGACCGATCTCCCGGTGGCCGAGATCGGTGCCCGGGTCGGGTGGCCGGATCCCAACTACTTCAGCCGGGTGTTCCGCCGCGGATACGGCAGTAGCCCCACGAGCTACCGGTTTCTCAACAGGTAGCGTGTCGGCGTGGCCAGCTACGTCGAGGACCTCTCACCCGGCGGCGGCAGCCGCACTCCCGCCCGAGCCTGGGTGGCGACGGACGCACCCAGCCTGAGCCTCAACGGTGACTGGCGCTTCCGGCTGCACGCGACCCATCACCGGCTCACCGACGATCTCGCCGATCCGGCCCTCGACGACAGTGACTGGGCGCGGATGGCCGTGCCCTCGCACTGGGTCCTGCCGGCCTTCCACGACGCCGGCGCGGGCGCTTACGGCTCGCCGAGCTACACCAACGTGCAGTATCCGTTCCCGATCGACGTCCCATACGTCCCCGACGAGAACCCCACCGCCGACCACCGGCGCACCTTCCAGCACCCCGGCTGGGATGCCGAACGCGTGCTCCTCCGGTTCGACGGCGTGGAGTCGGTCTACAAGGTCTGGCTGAACGGCAGCGAGATCGGGGTCGGCAAGGGCAGCCGGCTGGTCTGCGAGTTCGACGTCACCGATGCGCTGCGGCCGGGGATCAACGTGTTGGCCGTCCGGGTCCACCAGTGGTCGTCGATGAGCTACATCGAGGACCAGGACCAGTGGTGGTTACCGGGCATCTTCCGCGACGTCACCCTGCTCGCCCGACCGGCCGGCGCCATCGACGACGTCTGGCTGGAGTGCGGCTTCGCCGGCGGGCGGGGCACGATCCGGGCCGAGGTCACCGCCGCCGGCGGCGCCTGGCCGGTCACCGTGGCGGTCGAAGAACTCGGCTTCTCCGCGACCCTGGACGGACCGGGCGCCGCACCCGTTCTCGAGGTCGGGGAGGTCGAGCCGTGGACGGCCGAGTCGCCACGGCTGTACGACGCGACGGTCACCAGCCGCGGCGAGCGGGTCAGCCTCCGGATCGGCTTCCGGACCGTCGAGATCGCCGGCGGGCTGCTGCTGGTCAACGGCGCACCCGTCACCTTCCGCGGGATGAACCGGCACGAGACCCACGCCGAGCTCGGCCGGGTGCACGACCCCGAGTACGCCCGCCGCGATCTGCTGCTGATGAAGCGGCACGGGGTGAATGCGGTGCGCACCAGTCACTACCCGCCGCATCCGGAGGTGCTGGCACTGTTCGACGAGCTCGGGTTCTGGGTGATCGACGAGTGTGACATCGAGACCCACGGATTCGTGTTCCAGAACTGGGTCGGCAACCCCAGCGACGACCCGCGTTTTGCCGAGGTCTATCTCGACCGGATCCGGCGGACCGTCGAGCGGGACAAGAACCACGCCAGCGTGATCATCTGGTCGCTGGGCAACGAAGCCGGCACCGGCCGCAACCTCGCCGCGAACGCCGACTGGGTGCATCAGCGCGATCCCGGACGTCCGGTGCACTACGAGGGGGACTATCGCGGCGCCTATACCGACGTCTACTCACGGATGTACCCGAACTTCCACGACTGCGTCTCCATCGCCGGCACGTCCGGGTTCATTCCCGACACCGGTCCCGGCGACGGCCCCCGGATCCGGCGCAAGCCGTTCATCATGTGCGAGTACGCGCACGCCATGGGTAACGGTCCCGGCGGCCTGGCCCGGTACGACGAGCTCGTCGAGCAGTATCCCCGGTTCCAGGGCGGGTTCGTCTGGGAGTGGCGGGATCACGGCCTGCTCACCCACACCGAAGACGGCACGCCGTACTACGGCTACGGCGGTGACTTCGGTGAGGTCGTCCACGACGGCAACTTCGTGATGGACGGGATGGTGCTGCCCGACGGCACACCGACGCCGGGCCTGGCCGAGTTCGCCGCGACCAACGCGCCGGTCGTGATCTCGGTGTCCGCGAACGGCTCGCCGGCCGGCCGCGTCAGCATCCACAACCGCCGGCACAGCGCGACGACGAGTGACCTCCGCTTCGTCGCGGTGGTGGAGTCCGACGGCGAGGTGGCGTCCGAGGCGACCCTCGAGGTCCCTGCGGTGGCCGCCGGCGACCGGGTCGAGATCGAGCTGCCGGAGGTGCTGGCGGCGGAATCCGCCGAGGATGGCAGCGAGCGCTGGCTCACGATCCGGGCGGAGCTCGCCGCGGACACCGCCTGGGCTCCGGCCGGGCACGTGGTGGCCTGGGCCCAGCACACCCTGACCACGGCCGCGCGGTCGACGCCGTGGCTCGGATCGAGCGCCGGCGACCACGGCAATCTCCCCGACGGGCCGCTCCGGCTGGGTCCCGCCGTGCTCGACCCCGGCACCGGTCAGCTGACCGAGCTGGCCGGTCTCGTGGTCGGTGGCCCCTCTCTCGAGCTGTGGCGCGGCCCGACCGACAACGACCGCAGCGAGATGCGCGGCAGCTTCGAGCTGGGCACCCCCGAGGACACCCTGGGCGAGGGCGCGCCCGGGCCGTCGTCGGAAGCCCGCTGGCGCGAGCGGGGCTTGAACCGCCTGGTCACGCGCGTTCTGTCGGTCTCCGCGGGCGGCGGGACCGCGACGATCCGGACCCGGGTCGGGGCCGCGAACAGCTCGCTGTTCGTCGAGGTCGACTACCGATGGCGCGCCGTCGGCGAGGACGCAGTGGCCCTCCGGGTGGACATCGCCCCCTCGCCCGGTTGGGACTGCACCTGGCCACGGGTCGGTGCGCATCTGGTGCTCCCCGGCGATCTCACCCGGGCCACCTGGTTCGGCACCGGGCCGCTGGAGTCGTACCCGGACACCCGGGCAGCCGCTCGGGTCGGTCGATTCACCGCGGACGTCGACGAGCTGTGTGTGCGCTATTCGCGCCCGCAGGAGACCGGTCACCGCGCGGAGCTGCGGCACCTGGTGCTGGAGAACGCCTCCGGGCCGGCGCTGGTGATCCGGACCCGGGCGGCAGCGGGCGGTCATCGCCCGGGGTTCACCCTCACCCGTCACACGCCACAGGAACTGGACGCCGCCCGGCACCCCTACGAGCTGCCCGGCACCGGTCTGCTGCACCTCTATCTGGACGACGCGGTGCACGGCGTCGGCTCACGCGCCTGCGGCGTGGATGTCCTGCCCGAGCACGCGCTGTGGCCCGGAGCGCGCGCCTTCACCGTGGTGTTCGAACGGCCCTGAGGCCCGATCGGCCTGAGAACCGATCGGCCTGAGAACCGATCCAGCCCGAGGACGATCCACCGAGGACCGATCCAGCCCAGGACCGTCGAGGGGCCATCCCCGATGGACCCCGAGCAGGTCGAGGGGGCCCAGACCTTGCGATCACCCCTGGCGTCGGAGCGGTCCTGGCGTCAGAGCCGTCCGGGCGAGGTCACAGCCCCCAGTGGTGGCTGCAGTGCAGCAGCCGGCTGAGCTCGCGGAGCTGTGCCGTGTGCAGCAGCAGGTGCGAGGACGCTTCGCCGGCACCCTTCGCGCCGAATTCGGCGTAGATGTCGGGAAAGTCGGGCGTCCCTCTCCAGGTCACGTGCAGGACCGCCTCGTGCCCGGAGAGGCTCGCGCCGCCGCCGGGAAGATGCGCGCCGGTCAGCCCGAGGTCGCCAGAGGTAATCGTCGGCGTCTGCTTCTCCACCAACCGAGCGTTCAGTTCCTCGATCTGTTCCATCTCGATGGTGTGACTGGTGGGATCGAGCGGGTGGTGGCTCATGGTTGGCATTATGTCCGCCCGAGCAGGCGCGCCGGAACGGGCCGACCGGCCCTCCTCGACGAGCCGGTTGGATCAGCCGGTCTGGTAGAACGCCTTCTTCAGGTACGCGTCCAGCGCCTCCTGCGACACGCGGAAACTCCGCCCGAACTGCACGGCCTCGAGCTCACCGCTGTGGATGAGCCGATAGACCGACATGCGCGAGACACGCAACGTGTCCGCGACCTCGGCGACCGTCCAGAACTTCACACCGGATCCGCCGATCGGCGTGACCCCCCCGTTCGTGGGCTGCTTCGCCATCCGATCACACCCCTTCTCGGCGCCACCCGGTGGCTTCCCTCCACCGTCGTGACGCTACGCAGGTGAGAGTAGTGGCAAATGAGACATACGAGATAGTAGTTACCCCGATCAATTCACGACACGCCGATGTAGATCCTTGACTTCGGGCTTTTGCACACCTGTCGGCACAGCGCGTGTCAGTAGAGACCCGGATCCAGGCCCAGTTCCGGGAACACCGCACGGCGCGTGGCGACAATGGCCTGGTCGACGCGGCTGCTGGGGTGCATGTTGTGGTCGAACTGCTCCCAGCTGACCTTGGCACCATCGCTCATCGTCGTGGGGGCACCGGGCCCGATCTCAGCGCGCCAGTCCTCCGGGATCGTGGTCTCGGGATCGATCGGTTCCCCACTCACGATGCCGAGCAGATGCGTCCAGGCCCGGGGGACGACATCGAGCAGGGCATACCCTCCGCCGCCGGTGGAGATCCAGCGGCCGTCGGTGATCTCCTCGGCCAGCTGCGCGAGCGCCAGATACGAGCAGCGCTGCCCGTCCAGGCTGAGCTCCAGGTCGGCCAGCGGGTCGTGGGTGTGGGAGTCGCAGCCGTGCTGGGTGACGAGAACCTGCGGACGGTGCGCGCGCAGCACCTCCGGCACGATGGCGTGGAACGCTCGCAACCAACCCGCGTCTCCCGTACCCGGCGGCAGCGCGACGTTGACCGCCGAGCCCTCGGCGCCCGGTCCGCCGATCTCGTGAGGGAAGCCGGTACCGGGAAAGAGATACGCCGGTGTCTCGTGCAGGCTGACCGTCAGCACCCGCGGGTCGTCCCAGAAGATGGCCTGCACGCCGTCGCCGTGGTGGACGTCCACATCGACGTACGCGACCCGTTCGCAGCCGTTGTCGAGCAGCCACTGGATCGCCACGGCGAGGTCGTTGTAGATGCAGAAGCCGCTGGTCCGGTCCGGCATCGCGTGGTGCAGCCCGCCGGAGATGTTGTTCGCCCGCTTGACCTCACCGGTCCATACCGAACGCGCCGCCTCGACGGTGGCCATCACCACCCGCGCCGAAACCTCGTGCATACCGTGGAACAGCGGGTTGTCCGAGCTGCCCAGTCCGTAGCGCTCGTCGTCGACCTCGCGGACGACCGCGTCGATGTAGTCCTGCCGGTGCACCGTCCGCAGCAGATCGAGGTCCACCGCCGGCGGTTCGACGAGCTCGAGACGATCCAGCACACCCAACCGGCGAGACAGCGAGATCGTGTTGCGAACCCGCCCCGGGCCCATCGGGTGGTCACGACCGAAGTCGTACGACATCAGCTCCTCGGAGAAGACGAGTCGACTCCTCACGAGGCGTCGTCCTCCCGGGCCCGGCGCTGCTCGCGGTCCAGCCGGGCGGCCTCGGCCAGTGCGCGGCTGCGGTCGCGAGCGGCCTCCATGGCGATCATGAACGCTGCCCGCACGCGGTGCTCCTCGAGCTGGCGCACCGCAGCGGCGGTCGTGCCACCCGGCGAGGTGACCCGCTCGCGCAGCACCGTCGGGTGCTCACCGGTCTCGCGGAGCAGCTTGGCCGAGCCGAGCATCGTCTGGACGACCAGCTGGGTCGAGGTATCGCGCGGCAGACCGAGATGGACTCCGGCCTCGATCATGGCCTCGACGACGAAGAACAGGTACGCCGGGCCCGAGCCGGAGATGGCCGTCACGGCATCCTGATAGCGCTCCGGCAGCGTGACCACCCGACCGGTGGCGGCGAGGATATCGGTCACCCGGTCGAGATGGTGGGCGTCGGCGTGGGAGCCCGGGGAGATCGCGGCCATCCCCTCGTCCACCTGGGCCGGGGTGTTCGGCATCACCCGGACCACCGGCGTACCGGCCGGCAGCTGGGTCTCGATCGAGGCCGTGTCCACTCCAGCGGCGAGCGACACCACGAGGGTGTCCGGGCCGACCGAGTCCGCGATCTCGGCCAGCAGATCGTTCATGTCCTGCGGCTTGACCACGAGGATCACCGTGTCGGCCGCCGCGGCCGCGGGTCCGTTGTCGAGCACCACGACGCCGTAGCGCTGCTGGAGTTCGAGCTGGCGCTCCGGTCGCCGGTCGGTGACCGAGATCTGCGCGGGATCCCAGCCGGCCCGCAACAGCCCGGACAGCACCGTCTCGCCCATCACACCGGCACCGAGGATGGCCAGCTTCCAGTGCGGGCCCGAGGACCCTTGTCGCGTCACGCCCGGGCCCGCCCGTTCAGACGTGGGACCCCGCCGTCAGGCGTGCGGCGACGAGCTCGGCGATCTGCACCGCATTCAAAGCCGCGCCCTTGCGGAGGTTGTCGTTGGAGATGAACATCACCAGACCCTTGCCGCGCGGGGCGGACTGGTCGGCCCGGATCCGGCCGACGTAGCTCGGATCCCGCCCGGCCGCGTCCAGCGGGTTCGGTACGTCCACCAGGCTGACGCCCGGCGCGGCGGCGAGCAGCTCGCGGGCCTGGTCGGGCGAGATGTCGTCGGCGAACTCGGCGTGCACGGCCAGCGAGTGACCGGTGAACACCGGGACCCGGACGCAGGTGCCGGCGACCAGCAGATCGGGGATGTGCAGGATCTTGCGCGACTCGTTGCGGAGTTTCTGCTCCTCGTCGGTCTCGTCGCTGCCGTCGTCGACCAGCGAACCGGCCAGCGGGACCACGTTGTAGGCGATCGTCGTGACGTATTTCTGCGGGGCGGGGAACTCCACCGCACGGCCGTCGAACGCCAGGCCGGCGGCGCGGTCGGCCACGGCGCGGATCTGACCGTCGAGCTCGGCAACGCCGGCCCCGCCCGATCCCGAGACCGCTTGGTACGTCGCGACCTGCAGCCGCACCAGGCGTGCGGCCTGGTGCAGCGGCTTCAGCACGGGCATGGCGGCCATGGTCGTGCAGTTGGGGTTGGCGATGATCCCCTTCGGCGGGTCGATCGCGTCCTCGGGGTTGACCTCCGCGACGACCAGCGGCACCTCGGGATCCATCCGCCAGGCACTGGAGTTGTCGATCACGACCGCTCCGGCGGCCGCCACCCGCGGTGCCGTGGCGAGCGAGGCGGTCTTGCCATTCGAGAACAGCGCCACGTCGAGGCCGGTGAAGTCGGCGGTGTCGGTGTCCTCGACGGTGATGGTCTCGTCGCGGAACGGCAGGGTCTTGCCGGCCGAGCGGGCCGAGGCGAAGAAGCGGACGTCGGACACCTCGGCCAGGCGCTCCGCGACCAGCTGTCGCATCACACCGCCGACCTGTCCGGTGGCACCGAATACACCAACACGCATGGCGCCAGCCTAGAGCCCCTCGGCGTGTCGTCCGAATCCTCACCGATCGGTGGACCCGCGCAACGGGCCGGGTGAGCCGGATCGCAGGGGTTGCGGCGCTTGCCACATGACATCCTGGTGTTCCGGCTCATTCCTCGAGCGGCACGCTGGCTGCGCGTGTGGGCCGGGCAGCTGGACCGATCGGCGACACCCGACGCTCGCGTCGGCGAGGATGGATGCTGTGACGGCAGCCGACGACGAGCTCACCACGGGGGCATCTCCGACTCGGCCGCTGGCCGGCGGACTCACCGATTCCCCGCCCCGGTTGGGCTATGAGGTGTTCATCGTGCTGGCCATCTCTCTCGGCCAGTCCGGGGTGTACGCCCTGCTGCGGATCATCGAGCGGCTGACCCGCCCCCAGCCGCTGAGCCAGCAGAGCTCGTCGCTGAATGCCTCGGTGACCCCCGACCGGCCGTGGCTCGATCTCACCTACCAACTCGCCAACATCGCCTTCGCGCTCGTCCCGGTGTTGCTGGTGTTCTATCTGCTCGACCGGACCAACCGGCCGGCCGGGCGGGCCATCGGCTTCGACCTGCGCCGGCCGGGCTTCGACGCCTGGTTCGGCGTCGTCATCGCGGCCTGCATCGGCATCCCTGGACTCGGCCTCTATCTGGGTGCGCGGGCCCTCGGCCTGAACACCCAGGTGCAGGCGTCTGCGCTCGCCGACAACTGGTGGACGATCCCGGTGCTGGTCGCCTCCGCCGCGCAGAATGCCATCCTGGAGGAGGTGGTCATGATCGGCTTCCTCTTCACCCGGCTCCGCCAGCTGAACTGGCCGACGATCGCCATCCTCGCCTTCTCCGCCGTCATCCGCGGGTCGTACCACCTGTATCAGGGGTTCGGCGGCTTCGCCGGCAACATGATCATGGGGGTGGTGTTCGGCCTGATCTACCTGCGGTGGAAACGGGTCGGCCCGCTGGTCGTCGCCCATACCCTGCTCGACGTCGTCGCCTTCGTCGGCTACGCGCTGGTCGCCCCCCACGTTTCCTGGCTGTAGGTCCGCCGTCTGCCGACCGGTCACGATGCCGCCAGCTTCTGCGCCTATTATGTCCGGACAAATACCAGTTAGCTCGGAGGAGTCACCGCCATGAGCGAGTCCACTGTTCGTTATCAGCTGCCGGACCGCAATCTCGGGCTGGAGTTGATGCGGGTGACCGAGGCCGCGGCGATGGCCGCAGGCCGCTGGGTCGGTCGCGGCGACAAGGAGGGTGGCGACCAGGCGGCGGTGGACGCGATGCGCTTCAGCATCGCCCATGTGGCCATGAAGGGTGTGGTGGTGATCGGCGAGGGCGAGAAGGACGAGGCGCCCATGCTGTTCAACGGCGAGCAGGTCGGCGACGGCACGGGACCGGCCTACGACATCGCCGTCGATCCGGTGGACGGCACCACGCTGCTGGCCAAGGGCATCCCGAACGCTATCGCGGTGATGGCCGCCTCCGACCGGGGGAGCATGTACGACCCTCATGCGGTGTTCTATATGGACAAGCTGGTCACCGGCCCGGCCGCCGCTGGCTCGGTGGACCTCCAAGCGCCGGTCGAGCACAACATCTCGGCGTTGGCCAAGGCCCTCGGGGGCACGCCCTCCGATGTGACGGTCTGCATCCTGGACCGCCCCCGCCACGTGGAGTTGATCAACCGCGTCCGTGCGACCGGCGCTCGGACCCGGCTGATCTCCGACGGCGACGTCGCAGGCTCGATCGCGGCCGCCCGAGAGGGCTCGGGCATCGACCTGCTGCTCGGCTCCGGCGGCACCCCGGAAGGGATCATCACCGCCTGCGCGATGAAGGCGATGGGCGGCGCGATCCAGGCCCGGCTCGCTCCGAAGGACGAGGCCGAGCGGCGCAAGGCGCTCGACGCCGGCCACGAGCTCGGTCGGGTGCTGCACACCGACGACCTGGTCAAGGGCGACAACACCTTCTTCGTGGCCACCGGCATCACCGATGGCTATCTGCTGCGTGGCGTGCGATACACCGCCGGGGGTGCCCGCACCCAGTCCATCGTGATGCGCTCCAAGAGCGGCACCATCCGTGTCGTCGAGAGCACCCACGTCCTGGACAAGGTGCGCCACGCCATCGAGGGTGGCCGCTCCTGATCGGCCCCTCCCGCGACGTG
>DASTGF010000059.1:0-2564 GCA_035719255.1 Microlunatus sp.
CCGATGACGACATCGACCACCTCACGCAGATCGGTCAGACTGTCCATGCGTTCTCTCCTTCTCCGGACGGGACGTGGTTCCGGTCCGCACGGAGGTTCGGCAGGACTGTGATGAGACACATCCGGCGACGCTAACGCCAGGTGGTCAAGCTCCTGATCAGGCCAGCGCCTCCTGTCGGCGGCGGTTGAAGACTGGACGGTGACGGCGCTCGGAAAGTGAACACTCTCTCGACGATTGGAGTGTGATCACTTTGGAGGACTGGGCGTTGATCAGGATGCTGGCGGCCGAGCAGGTGCCGAAGGCGGTGATCGCCAGGCGGTTGGGGATCTCGAGGACGACGGTGGTCAAGGCCGTCGCGTCGGATGGTCCGCCGAGGTATCAGCGACGTCCGGGGCCGACGTCGTTCACGCCGTTCGAGGCGCGGGTGCGTCAGCTGCTGGAGGAGACACCGGAGATGCCGGCGACGGTGCTGGCGGAGCGGGTCGGGTGGACCGGCTCGATCCGGTGGTTCCGGGACAACGTGAACCGGGTGCGGGCCGAGCATCGCCGGATCGACCCGGCGGACCGGTTGTCCTGGGCGGCCGGCGACGCTGCCCAGTGCGATCTGTGGTTCCCGCCGCGCAAGATCCTGCTCGAGGACGGGTCGCGGGCGCTGCTGCCGGTGCTGGTGATGACGTGTGCGTACTCCCGGTTCATGCTCGCCCGGATGATCCCGACGCGAAAGACCGAGGATCTGCTGCTCGCCTCGTGGGAGCTGTTGACCCAGCTGGGTAGGGTTCCTCGCCGACTGATCTGGGACAACGAGTCCGGGATCGGCCGGCGGAAGCTGACCGAGCCGGCCGCGGTGTTCGCCGGGACGCTGGCCACCAAGGTGGTGCTGCTGGCGCCGCGGGACCCGGAGTCCAAGGGAGTGGTCGAGCGACGCAACGGCTGGTACGAGACCTCGTTCATGCCAGGGCGGCACTTCGACTCCCCGGCGGACTTCAACGACCAGTTCACCGACTGGCTGACCATCGCGAACACGCGGGTGGTGCGCACGACCAAGGCCCGCCCGGTCGAGGCGCTCGAGGCCGACAAGGCGGCGATGCTGCCGCTGCCGCCGGCGGTGCTGCACTTGGGCTGGCGCAACCACATCCGCCTCGGCCGGGACTACTACGTGCGCGTCGACACCAACGACTACTCCGTGGACCCGTCCGCGATCGGGGCCCGGGTCGAGGTCTCCGCCGACCTGGACACCGTCCGCGTCCGGCACGGCGACCGGCTGGTCGCCACCCACGACCGGCGTTGGGCGCGCGGGATGACCGTCACCGACCCCGCGCACGTGAGCACGGCTGCGGCCCTACGCCGGGCCTACCAGCACCCCGCCGGCCCTGCCCCGGCCGAGTCCTTGGTGCGGGACCTGGCCGAGTACGACACCGCGTTCGGGATCGACGCCGAGGCGATGAGGCCACGATGAGTCCCAAGACCCAGCCCGCCGCCGCCGAGGCCCTCAAGCACGTCACCCACCTGGCCGCCGCGCTCAAGGCGCCACGGATCAGCCAGGCCGCGGCCCGCTTGGCCGAGCACGCCCGCGACGCCGGGTGGACCCACGAGGACTACCTGGCCGCGATCCTCGAACGCGAGGTCGCCGCCCGGAACGCCTCCGGTGCCCAGCTGCGGATCCGGGCCGCCGCCTTCCCCGCGGTCAAGACCCTCGAGGACTTCGACTTCGACCAGCAGCCCACCGCCCGCACCCCCGTCCAGGCGCTGGCCTCCGGCGCGTGGCTGACCGAGCACCGCAACATCGTCCTGCTCGGCCCGCCCGGCACCGGCAAGACCCACCTGGCCACCGCACTCGGGGTCACCGCCGCCCGCCAAGGCCACCGAGTGCTGTTCGCCACCGCGACCGAGTGGGTCGCCCGCCTCGGCGAAGCCCACGACCGCGGCCGCCTACCCGCCGAACTGACCCGGCTACGCCGCTACGGGCTGATCATCGTCGACGAGGTCGGCTACCTGCCCTTCGAACAAGACGCAGCGAACCTGTTCTTCCAGCTCGTCTCCTCCCGCTACGAACACGCCTCCCTGGTCCTGACCTCCAACCTGCCGTTCAGCTCCTGGGCCGGCGTCTTCGGCGACCAGGTCGTCGCCGCCGCGATGATCGACCGCATCGTCCACCACGCCGACGTCATCACCCTCAAAGGCGCCTCCTACCGGCTCCGCGACCGAGGCATCGACACCCTGCCCAGCATCAAAGCCGAGCAAGGATCCATAGACTGACCAAACCGTTCACTCTTCGAACGCCGGAACTGTCCAGTTTTCGAGCGCCGTCGACACCTCCAACCGGGCCGGGGCCGGTGACCACGAGCGGACAGGTCGCAACAAGGCACCAGGCCAGTCTCTTCGGGGGTCACACCCGCGGTCACCAACCACAGCCCAGCACCTTCAGGCTGCGCTGGCGATCCTCACAGTCTCTTCGCCGCGAGCGGACCGTGACGTGGTGGTGGTGATGTTGGGGCTACCACGTGGGTTTCCTGATGCGCCTCACCGTCAGAGGTTTCGGTAGCGCTGGATCGCGACCGGACCTC
>DASTGF010000060.1:0-2978 GCA_035719255.1 Microlunatus sp.
GTCTGGCTCGGCGGCACCCGATCGGCGATGGTTGCGAGGTAGGCGGCGAATGCGGCGTTGGCGGCCAGCTGCGCGCCGAACCAGCCGATGATCAGCACCGGCACGCTGTTCGCGATCGCGATGACGAACAGGAACAGGGCCAGGCCGATGCTGCCGCCGACCATCCACGGCCGGCGCCGCCCCCAGCGCGAGGTGGTGCGATCCGAGAGCCGGCCGAAGACCGGGTTGGCGATCAGCGCGGCGAAGGCACCGATCCCCAGCACGAGACCCTGAGCGGTGGTGGCGTTCGCCTCGCCGACCAAGGAGATCACCTTGATCGCCATGCTGATCGTGACCGGGCCGAGCAGGGCGATGAACAGCCCCAGCTGGGCAGCCGCGAAGAAGAAGGCGAACTTGGGGCCGACCGGTTTGGTCGGCGGTGCGATCTCGAGGTTCGAGGCCGGGGGAAGGGGGCGCTCGTGCCCGGGGACCCCGGAGCTGACGACGCCCGCGGCGACGAGTGAGGCGTCGTCCGTCAGGGACGAAGCGGATCGGGATTGGGGTGACACGGGGCGACCTCCGTTGACGCCTTGCGGTGGATGGGGACGATGAGGACCTACCACTTACACGTGTAGGTTGCACGTGTCATCACAGTAACGCCAGACTGGGGAGCATGGCAATCCGAACCGGGAGTGCGCTTGCTCACACCGCGGCAATCGCGGAACGGACGTCGCCTCAGCCCCGGGAACCGTCGCGGCACGGGAGACTTCAGCCATGAGCCGACCGCGCCGACTGACCAGCGTCGACGTCGCCCGGGAGGCCGGGGTGTCTCGGGCGACGGTCAGCTACGTCCTGAACGACACCCCCAACCAGCGCATCCCCGAGGCAACCCGGCAACGCGTGTGGGAAGCGGTGGCCCGGCTCGGCTACACACCGTCGGCGAATGCCCGCAGTCTGCGCAGTGGACGCTCCGAGATCGTGCTCTGGCTGCTGCCGGACTGGCCCATCGGCCGGATGCTCGGCTCCGTGCTCGAGGCCATCGCACTGGCTCTCGCCGAGCAAGGCCTGATCCTGGTGGCCCATCCACGAGCCGGGAACCGCAGGCCCATCGCCGAGGTCTGGCGCGCCATCTCACCCGCCGTCGTCCTGCTCTGGGGGCCCCTGTCGGAGGCCGACGAGGCATCACTGCGGGCAGCCGGTGTCCGCGCAACCGTGGCGCTGATGGATTCGTCGGGCGCCTCGGAGACCCAGGGGCTCGTGGTCTCGGAGCAGCGCACCGGTCGCCTGCAGGCCGAGCATCTCGCGGCCCGCGGGCATCGCCGGATCGGGTACGCCTATCCCGACGATCGCCGAGTGTTCAGCTTCGCCGAGCCTCGCCTGACCGGGGTCCGGACGGCGTGTGCCGAGCTGGGGTTGGACGCGCCGGACGTGGTCACCGTGGGGCTGGACCGCGACAGCGGCGAAGCCGCCGTCGACCACTGGATCTCCGGGCCGGACCCGGTCACCGCGGTGTGCGCGTACAACGACGAGACCGCCCTGGCCGTACTGGCCGGTCTGCGGGTCCGCGGTCTGCGCGCGCCCGATGATCTTGCGGTGATCGGGGTCGACGACCTCCCGATCTCCGCCCTCTACGACCCCCCGCTGTCCACGGTGGTCGTCGATGCGCAGCGACTCGCCCGGTATGTCGTCGCGGCGGTCCTCGCCGGGCTGGCCGACGAACCGGCGCCTCCGTTCCCGAGTTCGGACTTGATCAACATCGTCGCGCGGGCTTCGGCCTGATCGTGATCACCCGCCGGGACTGTCCAGCCCGTTGGTGATCACGCTCGTTGATGATCAACCACGTGGGTGATCGCGCCCGTGTGATCATGCTGGTGGCGATCACGACCGGCGTGATCGCGCCGCCGAGATCAGGCCGGCCGCAACCCCACTGGTACGGCACGCTGATGATCCCGGTCTTGCTTCCCGGCGGACATCGCACCAAGATCATCGCAGGATCTCACGGCTACGCGACATGCGGCTGAAGCGGAGTGTGTAGGGACAGTCGCCGAGCACTGGCAAGGGTTCGATCAACTCGGCTCGGCAGGCGACCTGGTCGCCCCGGCCGGCAGAGAAACCGCGATCGCCGAAGTTTCCCGCCGGGCGCCCGGCTCGTCCGGCGGTCGCCATCACGTACGGGGTGGGCGGTTACCGTGCTCCAAGGCACCGAGGGCGTCCGGAGCGAACCTGTTCCGCGGCAGAGGGGTTGGTCGAGGTGGTCACACCACTGGGCAGGTTGAGCTCGCGGGTGACCCCGCGCCGGTTCGCGCGGGCCCGGTTCGTTCGCGTACGCAGCGGTGCGGCATGAGGGCCGTCGTCGTGCACGGCCCGGACGATCTGCGGGTCGAGGAACGTCCCTTCCCGCAGCCGGGTCCGGGCGAGGTCGTGATCGACGTCGAGTGGGGTGGGATCTGCGGATCCGATCTCTCCTACTGGCGATACGGCTCCTCCGGTACGGCGGTGCTGCGCGAACCGATGATCCTCGGCCACGAGATCGCCGGTCGGATCGGCGGTTGGGGACCGGACGTGACCGGTCTGGAGATCGGTGCGCCGGTCACCGTGCACCCGGCGACAGCGCTCGGCGACGGGGTGCTGCCCCAACGCCTCCAGGGCCGTACCAACCTCTACCACCAGGTTCGCTACCTCGGCTCGGCCGCCTTCCGGCCGCACACCGACGGAGGCTTTGCGCAGCAGGTCGTGGTCCGGGCCGACCAGCTCCGGCCGCTTCCGATGTCGGTGGACACCCGCCGTGGCGCGCTCGCGGAGCCGCTCGGGGTGGCGCTGCACGCGGTACACCGGGCCGGCGACGTCCGTGGACACGACGTGCTCGTCAACGGCGCCGGTCCCGTCGGCGCGCTGGTCGTGGCCGCCGCCCGGTACGCGGGCGCCAGGTCGGTGACCGCGGCGGACGTCAGCGCATCCGCGCTCCACATCGCACAGGCCATGGGGGCCGACCACACCGT
>DASTGF010000061.1:0-4164 GCA_035719255.1 Microlunatus sp.
CGATCCGGTAGTCGTTCCGCGGCTCCGAGGAGAAGTTGATCAGGCAGGCGATCATCTGGCCCTGCCCGTCGTAGCGGATGAAGGAGAAGATGTTGCCGCCGGCGTCGTCGGCGTCGATCCAGGAGAAGCCGGCCGGATCGCTGTCCAGCTTGAACAAGGCCGGATGATCCTTGTAGATGCCGTTCATGTCCTTGATCAACCGCTGCACGCCCTGGTGTCCCCAGTGCGAGCTCTGGTCCCAGTCGATGCTGCGCGATTCGGAGAACTCGCGCCGCTGTGCGAACTCGGTGCCCATGAACAACAGCTTCTTGCCGGGGAAGGACCACATGAACGCGTAGAAGGCCCGTAGGGTGGCGAACTTGCGCCACTCATCCTGCGGCGCGCGCTCGAACATCGACCCCTTGCCGTGCACCACCTCGTCGTGACTGATCGGGAGGATGAAGTTCTCCGAGTACGCGTACGCCATCGCGAACGTCATCTCGTGATGGTGGTACTGACGGTAGATGGGCTCGCGGCCCATGTAGCGCAGCGAGTCGTTCATCCACCCCATGTTCCACTTGAAGCCGAAGCCGAGGCCGCCGTGCTCGGTGCCGCGGGTCACGCCCGGCCAGGAGGTGGACTCCTCCGCGATCATCATGATCCCGGGCTCACGGCGGTAGGAGTGTGCATTGGTCTGCTGCAGCAATTCCACGGCCTCGAGGTTCTCGTTGCCGCCGAACTGGTTCGGGATCCACTGCCCGGCCTCGCGGGAGTAGTCGAGATAGAGCATCGAGGCCACACCGTCCACCCGCAGACCGTCGATGTGGAACTCCGTGAGCCAGTAGTAGGCGTTGCTGATCAGGAAGCTCTTCACCTCGTTACGGCCGAAGTTGAAGATGTACGAGCCCCAGTCGGGGTGCCAGCCCTTGCGCGGGTCGTCGTGCTCGTACAAGGCGGTGCCGTCAAACCGCTCCAGGGCCCATGGGTCGGTGGCGAAGTGTCCGGGCACCCAGTCGACGATCACACCGATGCCGGCCTGGTGCAGCCGGTCGACCAGGTAGCGGAACTCGTCGGGGGAGCCGAACTTGCTCATCGGCGCGAAGTAGCCGGTGACGTGATAGCCCCACGAGCCCTCGAACGGGTGCTGGGCGACCGGCATGAACTCCACGTGGGTATAGCCCTGCCAGGACACGTACTCCACCAACTGCTCGGCCAGATCGAGGTAGGTCAGTCCCTTGCGCCACGAGCCGATGTGCACCTCGTAGATGCTGACCGGCTCCTCGTACTGCTTCTTCTGGCCGCGGAACCACATCCACTGATCGTCGTTCCAGGTGTACTGGCTCTCGTAGACGATCGACGCGGTGCTCGGGGCGGCCTCTGCGAACCGAGCCATCGGGTCGGCCTTGGTCCGCCACACGCCGTCGGCGCCCTCGACCTCGAACTTGTAGAGGTTGCCGGTGCTGACGCCCTCGACGAACAGCGACCACACCCCCGAACCGGGGACCAGATGCAGATAGTGGCCTTCGCCGTTCCACCAGTTGAAGTCGCCGACCAGCCGGACCGCCTTGGCGTTCGGGGCCCACACCGAGAACCGGGTGCCGAACAACGGCCCGCGCTCGGAGTCCTCGATCGTGATCTCCTGAGCCCCCAGCCGCTTCCAGATCTCGGTGTCGTGCCCCTCGTGGAAACCGGTCAGGTCCCAGCCGGTCAGGCCGCCGCTCGGATCGAATGCCATGATCGTTCTACTCCTTCACACCGGTGGGGTGGGACTGATCGGTGCCCGGCTCCGTGCCGGACCCGGGTTGCTGTCCGGGCACGTGGCCGGAGAGCGCCGCGACGGCGCCCAGGGGGATGTGGACCCAGTCGGGTCGATTGCGCACTTCGTACACCACTTCGTAGACGGCCTTGTCGACTTCGTACGCCCTGAGCACCGCAGCGTCTGCGGCATCCAGCTCGCCCCCGGCGTACGCGTCGAGGAAGGCCGAGCGGCAGTCTGCCACCCAGCTGGCCGCGCCGGGTCCCGGCACGCTGGCCCCGGCGTAGTCGAACGACCTCAGCATCCCGGCGATGTCCCGCCAGACGCTGTCGGGGGCCAGCCGTTCGGCCAGCGTCTTGGCCGGCTCACCCTCGAAGTCGATGATCTTCCAGCCCGACGGCGTTCGCAGGGTCTGCCCGAGATGGAAGTCACCGTGCACCCGCTGAAGGTCGAGCTCGACCGCTGCCAGCGCGTCCAACGTGGCGAGCACGCCACCGGCGTACGCGTTCAGCGCCGGCGCGATCGCCCGGGCGACCGCGAACCGGTCCGCCATCACCGTGGCGGTGGCGGCCCCGGACCCGCGCGCGGTCGGGAAGGATCCCCGCAGCGCGGTGTGGATCTCGGCGAGTGCCCGGCCGAGCCGGGCGGCATCGTCGATGAAGGGCCGACCATCCCGCAACGCGTCCAGGGCCAAGCCCCAGCCGTCCTCGGCTCCGGTCAACTTCTCCACCAGCATGGCGAGATCGGCGTGGACGTCGGCGCCGCGGTGCCGCCAGCTGGCGTCGATCCAGCCGTAGAGCTTGGCCACGCCCTCGACCCCGGCCCGGTTCAGCGCGTCATGGGTCTCGATGTCGAGATTCGTGCCCAGCTCCAACCGGCGGAACAGCTTGAGCATCGCCACCTCGCCGAACATGATCGACGTGTTCGACTGCTGGCCACGAAAGGGCTGGGGCTCGACCTGCGCCGACAAGCCCTCGATTCCGCTGGGGCGAAAGCGGACCTCGCTCTCCGGCTCACGGACCCGCCGGCCGGCCACCAGCTCCTCGAGCAGGAGCCGGCAGGCGTCGGGGTCCTGGGCGGCGTCGTAGGCGACGACCCGGCCGAGATCGGGATCGACGGTCCGGCCGAGCTCGGCGTGCGCCAGCTCCGGTGCCGGCGCCGGACGGTAGGATACGGCCAGCTGGTAGAGCTCGTACGGAGTCTCCGCAGCCTCGTCCAGCTCGAGCTCGGGATCCTCGTCGGGCCGATAGCTGATCTCCACCACCTCCAACCGCACCGCGGGCCAGCGGTCGAGCTCGGTCAGCCATCCCAACCGGGTGTGGCCGGTGAGCTCGGCTCGGCGTCCCTTGCCGGCGAACCAGCGGGCGCGGGAGATCGCGTTGAGCAACTGACCCGAGAGGTCCTCGTGCGGACCGCGGCCGGGTGGCTCGTCGCTGCGGAGAGCGGTGCGCGGCGCGGACGCCAGTTCCGGCGGACCGGTGTGTGTTTCGTGGGCGTGCGGTGCGGGTGGGGCGTGCTGGTCAGATGGCACGTCAGCGGCCCCGACGGTTCGGGTTGGGCGCGCCGTAGCGCACCAGCGTCAAGACGTGGCAGGGGTCGTCGTGGGTGAGCCGGACGAAGGCATGCTGACCCCAGCGCCAGGTCTGCCCGGTCAGCTCGTCGTGCACCAGGTAGACGTCGCGCGCGTTGAGACCCAGCGCCTCCATGTCGAGGAAGACCTCCGACTCCACGACGTTGTGCGGGTCCAAGCTGGCGATGGTGATCACCACGTCATCCGGTCCACCCTCGGGGTCGGGCGCCCGCTTGGAGAAGACCAGCGCCTGCGAATGGGGGGCGTGGTGGAAGGTCAGATCACGCAGCTGCTGCAGGGCCGGATGCTCGCGGCGGATCTGGTTGAGCCGGCCGATCAGCAGATTGAGGTTCACCCCGGACTCCTCAGCCGCGGCCCAGTCGCGTGGCCGGTACTGGTACTTCTCCGAGTCGAGATACTCCTCGCGCCCGGGCGCCAGCACGGCGTTCTCGAACAGCTCGTAACCGGCGTACATGCCCCACAACGGCGACAAGGTGGCCGCCAGCACGGCGCGGATCGTGAAGGCCGCCGGACCGCCCCATTGCAGGAAGCTCGGCAGGATGTCGGGGGTGTTCACCCAGAAGTTCGGCCGGAAGAAGCTGTCGGTCTCCCGGGTCAGCTCGCGCATGTACTGCTCGATCTCCCACTTCTCGTTGCGCCACGTGAAGTAGGTGTAGCTCTGCTGGAATCCCACCTTGCCGAGCATGTGCATCATCGCCGGCTTGGTGAACGCCTCGGCGAGGAACAACACGTCGGGATCGGTCTTGCGCACCTCGCCGATCAGCCAGGCCCAGAAGTTGACCGGCTTGGTGTGCGGGTTGTCCACCCGGAAGATCCGGACGCCGTGGCCCATCCAGTA
>DASTGF010000062.1:0-3620 GCA_035719255.1 Microlunatus sp.
ATCCGTTGCAGTACTTCTTCTATGAGAACATGTCGTTCCCGCGCCTGCTGGTGCTGGCCGCGGTGGCTATCGCCATCGGCCTCGGCGTCGGATTCGTGTGGGGCGGGCCCGACCGCGCGCAGTCCATGCGGTCCGGGGCGATCACGGCGTTCCTGATCTCCGTCGTCGTCTTCTTCGATCGAACGATGCAGGCCTGGTCGGCTTATACCGCCAACGCGACGATTCGCGGCCGGCCGATCAAGACGATCGGTGATGCCCAGTCGGGCCTGGAGGGCGACTTCTGGATCCAGACCGTGGACGTATTCACCCACCTGCTGCTGCCGACACTGGCACTGATCCTGATCTCGCTGGCGAGCTACACTCGATATTCGCGGTCCAGCATGCTTGAGGTGCTCAATCAGGACTACATCCGCACCGCTCGCGCCAAGGGCCTGACCGAGCGGACCGTGATCATGCGGCACGCCTTCCGTAATGCGTTGATCCCGCTGGCCACGATCGTTGCCTTCGATATCGGGCAGTTGCTCGGCGGTGCAGTGATCACCGAGCGGGTGTTCCAGTGGGATGCCATGGGCACGCTCTTCCAGCGCGGGCTGGTCAACAGCGATCCGAACCCCGTGATGGCCTTCTTCCTGATTGTGGCCATCGTCGCGGTGATCTTCAACATCATCGCCGATCTGCTCTACGCGGCCCTCGACCCGAGAATCAGGGTGGGACAATGACGACGCCGGGCATCCCGGATCTGCAGCACGAGCCCGGCGTCACCGCCGAGCCCGAGGAGATCACGCTCGAACAGAAGGAGACGGTCGGCCTCTCGCAAGCGCAGATCGTGCGCCGCCGGTTCTTCCGGCACAAGGGCGCGATGATCTCGATGTTCATGCTGATCTTCATCCTGCTGCTGTCGGTCACCAGCATCGGAGTCGGGCCGATCCCCGGCTGGTGGCAGTGGTCGCCCTACGATCGGCCGCCACCGCTGAACCCACGAGGTGAGCCGACGCTCGAGATCCCATTGTTTGGCGGCACGGGGTTCAGTATTGGCAGCCACCCCTTTGGGCAGGACGAGACTGGTCGAGACATGTTCGCCGCCACCATGCTCGGTATCCAGAACACGATGGTGGTCATCGTCGTGCTCGGACTCCTCAGCACCACCATCGGTGTCGTCGTCGGTGCCGTCGCCGGGTACTTCGGGGGCTGGTGGGACTCGGTGCTGATGCGCCTCACTGACACGATCATCATCATCCCGCTGATCCTGATCACTGCAGTGGCTGGCTACTCGCTGGGCGCCACCGGCGTGCTCGCCGTCGCGATGGTGATGGGACTGTTCCTTTGGATGGGGCTGGCCCGCCTCGTCCGGGCGGAATTCCTGGCACTGCGGGAGCGCGAGTTCGTCGACGCGGCACGTGTGGCCGGGGCCTCCTCGTCCAGGATCATCTTCAAACACATCCTGCCCAACTCGGTGGGAGTCGTGGTCGTCAACGTCACCCTGCTGATGGGCACCGGCATCCTGACAGAGGTTGCGCTTGGATTCCTGGGCTTCGGCATCCAGCCGCCGAACATCTCGCTGGGCTCGCTGATCAGCCAGTACCAGGGCGCGTTCACCACCCGCCCATGGCTCTTTGTTTGGCCGGGGGTGTTCATCATCGCCATCGTGCTGTGCATCCAATTCATCGGCGACGGCCTGCGCGACGCCTTCGATCCCCGGCAGAAGCGCATCCCGAAGCAGAAGGACCTGAAGGCCGCAGCGACAACTCCCGCCGCCCCGACCGTGCAGGGTGCCGTCATGGTGGAGGCCGACGAGAAGCCGAAGTCCACGCCGTGATGACCCGATCCCGTGCGCGGTCAGAGCACCACGCCGGCCGCCGCCCACGCGATCAGCACGGCCGATGCCGCGATGGACACGACGTGCCAGCGGATGGGGGGTCGTTCGAATTCCAGCCGAGGCTCGTCGAGATGGCCGGCGTCCTGGAGTGCCTGCCAGTGCCGCCGAACATGCATCGCCGCTTCGCCGGATGGGCTGTACGGGGAGTCGCTTGCCCGGATGCTGCTGCCGCCGACGGTCGTTTCGGCCGGGACTGCGCGTGCGTCCTGCTCGGTCAGTCGTCGCCCCCGCTGCCAGCCGGATGCAGGGGCCGCCCATGCTGCGTACCGGCCATAGGCCGTGTGCAGGGTCAAGGCCCAGCGTGTGTCCACCTCGATGATCGACGGCCAGGGCAGCCGGATCGTGCGGAACACATTCACAAGCTCCACCCCACCGTCGTCGACGATCACGCACGGCCGCCAGAACATCGCCCACACGAGCAGCGCCGGCAACAGGGCCCAGGCGGCGTCGCGCACCAGGCCCTCGACGCCGCCCTGGGTCAGCATCGCCACCAGGGCCAGGCCGGTCAGCGCCCAGATGAAGACGGCCAGCGCACGGCCGAATCGGGACCGGTACCGACGGGACATGCATGCATCGTGGCACGCGGGACCAACGGACCACCGAAAGGCGCATCGGCGCCGACGGCGAACGGGGTACATCCATGACAGTCTTTCCCACCACATCGAGCACCGAGACTGCCGCGCCGGTCGTGACGGTCCGCGACCTGGACATCGATTTCTGGGTCGACGGCACCTGGTATCCGGCCGTCATCGGGGCGAGTTTCGATCTCCGGCGAGGCGAGGTACTCGCCCTGGTCGGTGAATCGGGGTCGGGCAAGTCCACGACGGCGATGGCCCTGCTCGGACTTCTGCCGAAGAACAGCCACGTCCGCGGGTCGATCGAGCTAGGCGGCCTGCAGTTGGTTGGCGCGGACGCCCGAGAACTACGGTCGATCCGGGGGCGGGATGCGTCGGTGATCTTCCAGGAGCCGATGACGGCCTTGAACCCGGTCTACACCGTGGGTTTCCAGATAGGCGAGATGCTCCGCAGCCACAACGCGATGTCACCCAAGCAGGCCCGTCAGCGTGCTATCGAACTGCTGACCATGGTGGAGATCCCCGACCCGGAGCGCCGGGTCGATTCCTACCCGCATCAGCTCTCGGGTGGACAGCGGCAGCGGGCGATGATCGCGCAGGCGCTGGCCTGTGACCCGGAGCTGCTGATCGCCGACGAGCCGACGACCGCCCTCGACGTCACCGTGCAGGCCGAGATCCTCAAACTGATGCGCGACCTGAAGCATCGCATCGACGCGGCCATCGTCCTGATCACCCACGACATGGGCGTGGTGGCCGACATGGCCGACCGCGTGCTGGTGATGAAGGACGGTCGAATCGTCGAGTCCGGCACAGCCGATGAAATCTTCAACCGTCCGATCGAGGCGTATACCGTCCAGCTGCTCAACGCCGTGCCGCACCTCGGCTCGGTGACGAACCCGGACGAGCTGGAGACGATGGCCGAGATGGCGCCGGCCGTCGGAGCTCCGGACGAGGTCGGGGTCCACGCGTACGCGGCGGACCGGGCGGCGCCGGAACCGGTGGTCCACCGGGCCGGCATGGCCGAAGGCGTCGAGGCGATTGTGGAGCTGACCGATGTCGCGATTGAATACCCCAACCGTGGTCGGACACCGGCGTTCCGCGCCGTCGAAGGATTAACCCTCCAGCTCGGCCGAGGGGAGGTGATGGGGCTGGTCGGCGAATCCGGATCC
>DASTGF010000063.1:0-29806 GCA_035719255.1 Microlunatus sp.
GACAACCCCGGAGAACAAGACCTCTGTCGCGACGACCAGGCCCAGCGGCTACCGCTGGCCTCGTGAGATGGCCGATTTCGTGAACTCGTTCTGGGGTGACCTCGACTGGCCGCGGCGAGTCCTGCCCGGATTCGACGGCAGTCTGAAGATCGAGGAGACCCTGGACGACGACATGATGACGATCCGGGCTGAGATCCCCGGGGTCGACCCGGAGAAGGATGTCGAGATCTCCGTCGACGGCGACGTGCTGACCATCAGCGCGAAGCGCGAGTCGAAGACCAAGGAGACCAAGAACGGGTCGACGCACAGCGAGTTCCGTTACGGCAGCTTCGTCCGCCAGCTCGGGATGCCCAAGAATGCCGATCTCGACGCGCTCACCGCGACGTACGAGAACGGTGTGATCGAGGTCAAGATCCCGATGAAGGCGGAAGCCGAGCCCAGCTCACGGAAGATCGCCATCACGAAGCCGTGAACACCGTTCACCGCTGACCGGGCGGGCGGGCCGGCCTGCGGACCGACCCGCCCGGCCTCCGGACGACGTAGAGGTTTCTGCCACCAAGGACGTGCGCCCATGCGCTGGTATCGCGCGATCGCTCTCGACCTGGACGGCACGCTCACGCTCAGCGGACCTCCGGAGCCCGCGCTGTTGGCCGCCATCGACGATATCCGGCACGCCGGCGTACGCGTCATCCTGGTCACCGGACGCATCCTCGCCGAGCTCCAGGCCGAACAGCCGGGCGTGGCTGAGCACTTCGACGTCGTGGTGGCCGAGAACGGGGCCGTGCTGAGGACGCCGACCTGGTCGCGGCGACTGGCCGAGCCCGTCGACGCGGCCCTGCTGGCCTGGTTGCGCGATCACGGGGTCGCGGCCCGTGCCGGCGAGGTGATCATCGCCACCGACGTACGAGCCGACCATCGCGCCCTCGACGCAGTGGAGACGTTGCACCTCGAGGTTCAGCTGGTCCGCAACCGCAGCGCGCTGATGTTGCTGCCCGGTGGGGTCAGCAAGGGAACGGGGTTGCTGGCGGCGCTGCACGAGCTCGGGATCTCGCGCCACAACACGTTGGCGGTCGGAGACGCGGAGAACGACCACTCGATGCTCGCCGCCGCCGAGCTGGGCGTCGCGGTCGGCAACGCGGTCGAGGCCGTACGCACCGCGGCCGATCTGGTCCTGCCCGCAGCCGACGGTGCCGGGGTGCTCGAACTGCTCCGCGGCCCGGTGGTGACCGGAGATCACCGGGCTGTGAGCGCACATCGCCGGATCGTCCTCGGGGCGGACGCGGACGGGACTCCGGTCACCCTGCCCGCCGCCCAGACCAACGTCTTGATCAGCGGCTCGAGCGAATCGGGTAAGTCCTATCTGGCGGGCTTGATCATCGAACAGCTGCTCGCGCTGGAGTACACGATGCTGATCATCGACCCCGAGGGCGACCACATTTGCCTCGGTCAGCTGCCCGGCGTGCTGCTGCTGTCGGGTCATGGGCTGCCCCCGCCGGACACCGTCGCCGAGCTGTACGCGCAAGGCGTGGGTGCGGTGATCCTCGATCTGTCCGGCCTCGGCGACGAGCGGCGATCAGCCTATCTGGGCGATCTGTGGCCGACCGTCCTCGCCGCCCGGGCCGAGTCTGCGGTTCCGCACTGGATCGTCGTGGAGGAGGCCCAGAGCGTGCAGGTGTGTCGTGGCGCTGGCGGGCTGACCGGGACCGGCTGGTGGGGGCTGTGCCTGGTGAGCTATCAGCCGGACGTGCTGCCGCCCGATCTGCACGCCGCCATGGAGTGGCAGGTGTCCACCGGGACACCGGGTGGTGGTGCCGTGCTGACCACGGCCGACGGCCGCGTACGGCGGTTCCGGATGGCTCCGCGCTGGACCCGGCACGTCCGCCACTGGCACAAGTACACCGACAGCCCGTTGCCCTCGCCGCTGCGGTTCACCTTTACCCGGCGCGGTCGGCCGATCTCGGCCCCGGTCGGGACGCTGCGAGAGTTCGTGGCGGCCCTGGATCGAGCGCCGGCCACCGTGATCGCCTCGCACGCCCGGCGCGGCGACATGTCCCGCTGGCTGCGGGAGCAGTACCGCGATCATGTGGCGGCCGGTCTGGTCGCGACGGCTGAGCGTGATCTGTTCGGACACGGCGATCCGGAACGTACCCGCCGGCAGATCGGCGAGATCCTCCGGCTGCGCTACCTCACCGGGCTCCCCGCCGCCTGACGCCCCGGCAACCCTGGCACCTCCTCGGGACTGTGCGCGAACGACAACTGCCGTCGGCGTGTCGCTGTCGTTCCCTCACACTCGGCGGGGACGGCGACGGGGAGGCGGGACCGTCGACGGCGGTCGCACGGACCTTCGCCCCTGCCTGCGACCGCGGGCTCGGGTGATGCTGGAGGTGCGGGACCGTCGGCGCCCGTCCGGCGGCTGTTCCGCAGGAACGTGGGTGGACCGATCATGACCGAGCCGCTGAATCCGCCGCCGGTCCACGAGGATCCGGTGCAGCAGTATCCGGTGTACCAGCCGCCGTCGGGTGAGTCTCAGTCTCCACCGGTCCGGCTCCGGCGCAGCCGCCAGGACCGCGTGCTGGGCGGCGTGTGCGGCGGGCTGGGCCACTACCTCGGCGTCGACCCGGTGATCATCAGGATCGTGGCGGTCGCCCTGCTCTTCGCCGGTGTGGGGCTGCTGGCCTACATCGTCGCCTGGATCATCATCCCCGAAACGGCAGCCGGTGAGCCGGAGCCATCGGCCCCGGCAGCCGATCGTCGCTCGGTCGGCCTGGTGCTCGGCGCGGCGCTGGTGGCCGTCGGTGGGCTGATGGTCGTCCAGAGCGCGGTGCCGAACTCCGGTCATGTGGTGCTGTGGCCGCTGCTCGTGGTCGCTGCCGGGATCGCCGTTCTGCTGGGCACACGTCGCTGAGCCGCTGACCGTCTCGGCACGCCCGAGGCGCACCGGCCGGGATCGGTCGACCTCGACTCCAGCGGAATTCACGCCTGTCGAAGGAGGAATTTCGAAGGAGGAATTCCGCCCCCCGCGAGGGCGGTTGTCGGGACCCGGCTCGCGCCGGTCAGGCGGCGAGGTCGGCGATCGTGGCGGAGAGGGTTGCCACGAGATCGTCGACGTCGACGAACGCGCTGTACCCGTGGCCGCCCGCGCCCATCGCCACCCGGCGCCCCACCAGCCGCTGGTCGACGTACACGGGCCACTCGGGGACGCTCCCGATCGGCGTGATCGTGCCGCGCTCGTATCCGGTGGCCGCGCGCGCCGCGTCCGCGTCCGGCATCGACATCTTGTTGACACCCAGCAGGCTGCGCAGCTTCGGCCAGGAGAACGACGCATCGCCGCCCACCACGACGAAGACGTGATCACCGCCGGGTAGCCGGACGACGAGGGTCTTGGCGATGTCGGCGGGCTCGATCCCCAGGATGGCTGCGGCTTCCGGCAGGCTGTTAGCGGCAGGGCGTTCGCGGAGCTCGACGGCTAGCCCGCGCACGCGCGCGGCGGCCAGCATCCGCCGAGTGCCCTCCGGTACGTCCTCGGTGTCCATCGTCGTCCCTCCGCCGTCGTCGCGATCAGTCTGACCGCCGCCGAGTCCGGACATGACGAGGCCCCCGATCACGGCACTGTGATCGAGGGCCTGAGGGTGGGCTCAGGCGAGCGCCTTGGCCTTCAGCTGGTCGAACTCGGCCTGGCTGATGGTGCCCGAGTCGAGCAGGGCCTTGGCGGACGCGATCTGGTCGGTCGGGTTGGTCTTGCCGGCAACCGACTTGATGTACTGATCGGTGGCCGCCTGCGCGGACTGGACGGCCGCCGCCTGGCGCTCACCCATGCCCTTGCCGCGGGCGATGAGGTAGATCAGCGCGACGAGGAAGGGGAAGATCAGCAGGCCGATGACCCACAGCGCCTTCCAGCCGCCGCCCAGGTCCTTGTCCCGGAACAGATCGGAGATGATCTGGAACAACACGATGAGGTAGGCCACGAAGAAGAAGCTCCACACCAGAAGCCAGAAGAAGTCCCAGAAGTTGTTCATGACTGACACGCACTCTTTCGCTCGGTTCTCGCGGATCCCAACGGTGGATCCACCGCTGAAATTAGCGCAGGCCGGCGGCTTCGTACCCGGCGCGAACGGTCTTGACGCAAGGATCACCCTCACTGGGTGAGACCGCGATCGCGGTGGTCCTGACCAGGTCGGCGACGGCCGAGCGCGGGGAGGCCCGGCGCCGTCCGGGCCTCCCTGGAATCTACGAAGCCTCGCGGGTCAGCGCACGTCGAGCCGGTCGAGGTCGCCGCCCAGCAGCTCGATCTGGCGGACCAGTCCATCCTCCACCGTGAAGGCGAACACGACCTTCAGCTCGCCGCGCAGCGTCCATTTCGCGGCGGCGTACCCGTCGAGCAGCGCTGGCCGGGCCGCCTTGGCCCGGCCGTTGTAGAAGGTGGCCACCTCGGTAGCCCCGCGCAGGATCGGCGGAGAACCCATCGCCACCGCACCGGCGTCGGCCGCGACCACGGCATCGGGGTGCAGCAGGGACAGCAGCCGCTCGAAGTTGCCGTTCTTGGAAGCGTCCATGAAGGCCGTGACGACCTCGCGATGGCGTGCCTTGTCGACCTCCAGCTCGTCGGACTGGCCGCGGACCCGGCGACGCGCACGGCTGGCCAGCTGCCGGCACGCGACGCTGCTGCGCCCGAGGGTGATGGCGATCTCGTCGAAGGACAGACCGAAGACGTCGTGGAGGCAAAACGCCAACCGCTCCGCCGGCGGGAGGGTGTCGAGAACGACCATCAGAGCGCGTCCGACCGCGTCGGCCTGTTCGACCTCCGCGGCAGGGTCGCCCGGATCGGAGGGATCGGGCTCGACCGTGAGTGAGGCGTTCTCACCGAGGTCCTCCCGGCGCGCGCTGCGCGTGCGCAGCAGATCGAGGCAGATCCGCGAGCACACCGTGGTCAGCCAAGCCGGGAGGTTGTCGATCTCGGACACATCGGCCCGCTCCAGCCGCAACCACGTCTCCTGGACCGCGTCGTCGGCCTCATGAACCGACCCCAGCAGGCGATAGGCCACCGCACGAAGGCGGGTGCGCTGCTGCTCGAACACCGCTGTCTGATCCGTGGCTGTCATCGTCGTCTGGTCCATGTGTGTCACATTCTCCTCGTCCGGTCCGTCACCTGATCGACGAGGTGCGGGCGCAGAATGTGACCGCCACGAACATGAGGAGCCAGATCATGAGCCCGACCATCCAGACCCTGGTCGTCCCGGTATCCGACATCAGCGCGAGCAAGGCGGTCTACGGTGCACTGCTCGGCGAGCCGCACACCGATCAGCCCTACTACGTCGGCTGGAACGTCGGCGGTTTCGAGGTTGGCCTGACGCCGGGCGATGTCAACGCCGGTCCGATCACGTACGTCGACGTCGAGGATCTCGACGCAGCCCGCGCGACGCTGCTGGAAGCCGGGGCAACCGAGCGGACCGCACCGCAGAAGGTGGCACCGGAGATTCGCGTCTGCGTCGTGGCGGACGCCGACGGAAACCCCATCGGGCTGCGCGGCCGCTGAGATCGACACGCCGGCTGCGGCAGTGCTGATCACGCCAGGCCGATGATCTCGTTCCGTCAACCGGAGTGGTCCCAGTGCGCTGGTCCTGGCGCGCACGGAGGGACGTGGCACGTGACCGCGTTCACCCCGGACCGATACCAGGATCGCTCGGCCGCACCGCACCCCCGCCAGCTGTGGGTTGCCTGACCGACATGGAGGAGCCACCACTCTGCGCGGCCCGGCGGCCGGCGGTATCTCGCGGATCCGGGGGCCCACGATGCGGTGCGGATCCGCAAACCGCCGGGCAACCGCCGGCCGACGTGCGATGGAGTCCTGGTCGCCGACTGCTTGACGACCAGAACCCATCGAGATCGACCGACTCCGGCAGATCCGTGGGACGACCTACCCGCTGGCCCGTCGGCTAACCCGCGACACGCTCGCACGGGCACCTCGGGTGCTCGAGGCTGGAGGTGCGATCGAGGCTTCGGTCGACGACGCGCTCCGAGAATGCTTCGCAGCTTCAGGAATGCCGGCGTTGATAGAGCGGGATGGTCACCGGTCTGCGATGCGCCGACGCCGGGTGCGAGATCGATGACGACGGCTCGTCGGAGACGTCGATGGACTCGGCATCGGTGAGGTACGCCAACCGCGCGAGCTCTGAGGTGAAGAACGCCGGCTCGCCACGGCGGGCGATGACGATAGCCCGGTCCTCGCCCATCGGGGCGACCATGGCGTGGTCGGCGTCCCAACCGCGCCCGGGATCAGCCGTCACGACGCCGCGGTGCGTCACGTCGAAGGGCTGGAGGCCGCGCAGGGCGTCCGCGCCGAGATCGGGAGCGTCCCGCGAGCGTTCCAGGATGCGGGGTGTTGCCGACGCCTCCAGCAGCATGCTCCAGTCCGCGCGGAAGACGAGCGGAGCCGCCGACACCAAGATCTGGCCCGCATGCGGACTGTCTGCCGTCATCCGACGGTGCAGATCGACGTCGTACTCCAGCCCACCGCCCCGCGGATAGTTCCGCACCCACTCGACCTGCACCTCGTCCAGGCTGTCGCACGTTGCCACCAGCGATTCGACCGACCGCGACGGCGGGAGGTCGAGGATGAACTCGTCGAACTCCACGTCACCGCGCTTCTCCACGATCTCGACCAGGTTGATGTCGGCACCGATCGCACCCAGGGCCGACGCGACGATGCCCAGCGATCCGGGCCGCCGCGGCAGACGAATGCGGATCAGCAACACGGTGCGAATTCAATCCTGTGATGCGGCAGCGGCACCACGCCGGGTAGACGAAGCCTCGGATGGGGCGACTCGCGCCCCGGCAGGGACAGGTCGAGACGGCGGGGCGCGGCAGCCCACTCCCCCTGAGAAGCTGCCGCGGCCCGACGATGCACCGATGATCTGGCTCGTTGCCTGCGCGGTTGCCCCTGTGCGGTTGCCCCCGCTCGACTCCCCCAACGATGCACTCCCCGAGCGCACCGTAGACCTGTTCGCCGCCGGAGGGAAGCGCGCATCCACATTTCGGTGCACGCCGGAGATCCCGCGACCGATCGCAGGGGTCCGGACCGGGTGTCACACCGATCTGGACCGACGATCGGGAACAGAACCGATTGCATTGGGCCCTATTTCTCCAAGGTCGGATTGGGATAATGTCGCGACCATGCGCGGCGAGCAGGTGGGCGTGGATGGTCCGGCCTCGGATGCCTTGCTGGCGGTGGGGCGCTTCTTCTCGCGGTGGGACGAGTCCGCCGATGGCCGGGCCGCGTTTCTCCGGGGAGGCCGCTCGGGTGATGTGTTCTATCGCGACCGCTGGAGCCACGACAAGGTGGTTCGCTCCACCCACGGGGTGAACTGCACCGGGTCCTGCTCCTGGAAGGTCTACGTGCGCGACGGCATCATCACGTGGGAGGCCCAGCAGACGGACTATCCGAGCGTGGGTCCGGATCGGCCGGAGTACGAACCGCGCGGGTGCCCGCGCGGCGCCGCGTTCTCCTGGTACACCTACTCCCCGACCCGGGTGCGCTACCCGTACATCCGGGGCGTGCTGCTCGAGGCGTACCGAGAGGCCCGGCAGATCTTGGGCGACCCGGTGCTCGCCTTCGCCGAGGTCAGCACGAATCCGCGGACACGACGTGCCTACCAGCAGGCACGGGGCAAAGGGGGCCTGGTCCGGGCCTCCTGGGACGAAGCCGTGGAACTGGTCGCGGCAGCGTACGTGCACACGATCAAGACCTACGGCCCCGATCGTTGCGCGGGATTCTCCCCGATCCCGGCGATGTCGATGGTGTCGCACTGCGTCGGAACCCGGTTCACCCAGCTGATCGGCGGGGTGATGACGTCGTTCTACGACTGGTACGCCGATCTTCCGGTGGCCAGCCCGCAGGTATTCGGCGACCAGACCGACGTCCCGGAATCCGGCGACTGGTGGGACGCGACGTACCTGGTGATGTGGGGCTCCAACGTCCCGGTGACCCGGACGCCGGACGCCCACTGGATGGCTGAGGTCCGGTATCGCGGCACCAAGGTGGTCACCGTCAGTCCCGATTACGCCGACAACACCAAGTTCGCCGATGAGTGGCTGCCCTGCCAGGCCGGCACCGACGCGGCCCTGGCGATGGCGATGGGTCACGTGATCTTGACCGAGAACTACGTACGGCGGCGAGTCCCGTTCTTCGTGGAGTTCTCCCAGACCTATACCGACCTTCCGCACCTGATCACGCTCGTGCAACACGCCGACGGCAGTCTGGTTCCGGGCAAGTTCCTTACGGCGGCAGACCTGGCAAGCGACGCGACGCACGCCGCAGCAGCGTCGGCCGACGCTCCCCCGTCCTCGCCGGAAGAGGCGTGGAAGACCGTGGTCCTGGACGCCGCCACCGGACAGCCACGGGTGCCGAACGGGTCGATGGGATTCCGTTACGCCGACTCCGGCATGGGTCGGTGGAACCTCGATCTCGACGGCGTGACGCCGGCGTTGTCCGTGCTCGACGCCAAGGTCGCCGCCGAGCACGTCGAAGTCCTCCTGCCTCGCTTCGACGCGCCGGACGGATCCGGCGCCGTGCTTCGGCGTGGCGTACCGGTCACCCGGATCGCCGGTCGGCTGGTGACCACCGTGTTCGATCTGTTGTTGGCCCAGTACGGCGTCGCACGCCCCGACCTGCCCGGCGAATGGCCGAGCGGCTATGACGACGCCTCCTCGCCCTACACACCGGCCTGGCAGGAGGACATCACCGGCGTCCCTGCCGAGGCCTGTACCCGGATCGCCCGCGAGTTCGCCGCCAACTCCGAGGAGTCCCGTGGGCGCTCCATGATCATCATGGGTGCGGGGATCTGCCAATGGTTCCACGGGGACGCCACCTACCGGGCAGTCCTGTCTTTGTTGATCTTGACCGGGGCCATGGGTCGGAACGGCGGTGGCTGGGCTCACTACGTCGGCCAGGAGAAATGTCGCCCGATCACGGGTTGGCTGTCTCTGGCGAACGCTCTGGACTGGTCGCGCCCCCCGAGGACGATGACCGGCACCTCGTACTGGTACATGCACACCGACCAGTGGCGATTCGACGGCTACGCGGCCGACGCCTTGGCCTCACCCCTGGCCGAGGGAAACCTGGACGGAATGCACACGGCGGACACGATCGCTCAGTCGGCCAGGATGGGATGGATGCCGTTCTATCCGCAGTTCGATGTGAGCCCGCTCGACGTGGCCGACCGGGCCAGTGCCGCGGTGAGCGCCGGTGAGGCGGCCGACGTGCCGACGTACGTTGCGCAGGCGCTCGCCTCCGGCGAGCTCACGCCCGCGATCTCCGACATCGATGCACCGGAGAACTGGCCGCGGGTGCTGACGCTGTGGCGATCCAACCTGCTGGGATCCTCGGCGAAGGGCAACGAGTACTTCTTGAAGTACCTGCTCGGGACGCACAGTAATGTGACGGCCTCCGACGAGTCGGCCGTCCGACCGCGCGAGGTCGCCTGGCACGAGGAGATCCCCGAGGGCAAGCTGGACTTGCTGGTCTCGGCCGATTTCCGGATGACTTCGACGACGCTGCTGTCCGACGTCGTGTTCCCCGCCGCCACCTGGTACGAGAAGCACGACCTTTCCTCGACCGACATGCATCCCTTCGTACACGCCTTCACCCCGGCCATCGACCCGCCCTGGGAAGCCAGGAGTGACTTCGAGCTGTTCCATGCCATCGCCACCGAACTGTCCCGGCAGGCACGCACGCACCTCGGCACCCGTCGCGACCTCGTGGCCGTTCCGGTGCAGCACGACACTTCGGGTGAGACGGCGCAGCCGGGCGGAGTCGTGCGCGACTGGGCCCGCGGCGATGTTGCCGCCGTGCCCGGCCGGTCGATGCCGCTGTTCACCGTGGTCGATCGCGACTACACCGCGATCGCGGACAAGCTCGCCACCCTGGGCCCGCTCGCCGACACGCTCGGCTTCACGATCAAGAACGTCACCTACGACGTGAGCCGCGAAGTCGAACGACTCGCCCGGAGCAACGGCGTCATGCTCGGCGGAGCGGCCGACGGCAGGCCGGCGCTGGACACCGATGTGAAGCTCGCCGAGGCCATTCTCGCTCTGTCGGGGACGACGAACGGCGAGCTCGCGGTGCAAGGTTTCAAGGCGCTGGAGCGCCGCGTCGGCAAGCCGCTGGCCGATCTCGCCGCGGGCTCGGAGGAGAAGCGGATCACCTTCGCGATGACTCAGGCCGCACCCGTGCCGGTGATCACCTCACCGGAGTGGTCGGGATCGGAGACCGGCGGCCGGCGCTATGCGCCGTTCACCGTCAACATCGAGCGGCTCAAACCCTTCCACACGTTGACCGGGCGCATGCACTTCTACCTCGACCACGACTGGATGCGCGACCTGGGCGAAGCGATGCCCATCTACCGACCGCCGCTGGACATGCACCGACTGTTCGGCGAACCGCGGCTCGGTCCGGACGGCTCTCAGCAGATCGTCGTGCGTTATCTCACCCCACACTCCAAGTGGTCCATTCACTCCGAGTACCAAGACAACCTGTTCATGCTCTCACTGTCCCGCGGCGGCCCCACGGTGTGGTTGAGCACCGCCGACGCAGCCGCGATCGGCGTGGCGGACAACGACTGGGTCGAGTGCGTGAACTCCAACGGTGTTCTGGTCGGGCGGGCGATCGTCTCGCACCGCATGCCGAGCGGTGTCACGTACGTGCACCACGCACAAGAACGCACCATCGACGTCCCCAAGTCCGAAAGCACCGGCCGTCGCGGCGGGATCCACAACTCCGTCACTCGGCTGCTGGTGAAACCGAGCCATCTGATCGGCGCCTATGCCCAACTCTCGTACGCCTTTAACTATCTCGGGCCGACCGGCAACCAGCGCGACATGGTCGCCATCGTTCGCAGGCGCTCCCAGGAGGTGACCTACTGATGCGGGTCATGGCCCAAATGGGCATGGTGATGAATCTGGACAAGTGCATCGGCTGCCACACCTGCTCGGTGACCTGCAAGCAGGCCTGGACCAACCGGGCCGGCACCGAGTACGTCTGGTTCAACAACGTCGAGACCCGACCGGGGCAGGGCTACCCACGACGTTATGAGGATCAGGACACGTGGCGGGGTGGCTGGACGCTGAACTCGCGCGGACGGCTGGCCCTGCGCACGGGCAGCCGGCTGAGGCGGCTGTTGACGATCTTCTCCTCCCCCGTGCAACCGAAGTTGACCGACTACTACGAGCCATGGACCTACGACTACCAGACGCTGATCGATGCCCCGCTCGGCGACGACTTCCCCGTGGCGCGGCCGAAGTCCTTGATCACCGGGGAGGACACCAAGATCACCTGGTCGGCCAACTGGGACGACAACCTGGGCGGCACGAGCGAGCTCGGGCACCTCGATCCGATCGTGGCCACGCTCCGCCAGGAGTCCAACGAAAAGATCAAGTTCGAGTTCGAGCAGACGTTCATGCTCTATCTGCCGCGGATCTGCGAGCACTGCCTGAATCCGTCCTGCATGGCCTCCTGCCCGTCGGGCGCCATCTACAAGCGCAGCGAGGACGGCATCGTGCTGGTCGACCAGGACCGCTGTCGAGGCTGGCGACAATGCATCACCGGTTGTCCGTACAAGAAGATCTACTTCAACCACAAGACGGGCAAGGCCGAGAAATGTACCTTGTGCTACCCGCGCTTGGAGGTGGGCATTCCGACCGTCTGCTCCGAGACCTGTGTCGGTCGACTCCGCTACCTCGGACTGTTCCTCTACGACGCCGACCGGGTCACCGAGGCGGCCTCCACCCCGAACGATCGTGATCTCTACCAGGCACAGCTCGACCTCATTCTGGACCCGAACGACCCGGCGGTGATCGCCGCGGCCCGGCAACAAGACATCCCTGCGGACTGGCTGGAAGCCGCTCGCCGCTCGCCGGTCTATGCGCTGGCCAAGGTCTATCGTGTGGCGCTGCCGCTGCACCCGGAGTACCGCACGATGCCGATGGTCTGGTACATCCCGCCCCTTTCCCCGGTGGTCGACTTGCTCCGGGATCAGGGGCACGATTCCGAAGCTGCCGGAACGTTGTTCGGAGCGATCGAAGCGCTACGAATACCGGTCGAGTACCTGGCCGAGCTGTTCACCGCCGGTGACACCGAAACGATCACCTTCGTCCTGCGGCGGCTGGCCGGGATGAGGGCGTATCTCCGCGATCTCACGCTCGGCCGGCCGGCCGATCCGTCGATCCCGGCCTCGGTCGGCATGAGCGGGGACAGCATGTACGCGATGTATCGGCTCCTGGCCATCGCCAAGTACGAGGAGCGCTACGTCATCCCGACCGCGCACTACGAGCAGGCCCACCAGCTCGAGGAACTCGGTTGTTCGCTGGACTTCGACGGCGGACCCTATGCCGCCGGGTCCGGACCGTTCGGGGAGGCGAGCGGCCGCCCGATGCCGGTTGCGGTCGAGACCTACCAGGCGCTGCGCCAGCGACAGACCTCCGACACCGTGGCCGACACCAGCGAGCACCACGGTCGGGTGAACTTGCTGAACTGGGACGGCAAGGGGACTCCGGCCGGGCTCTTCCCGGATCGCGAGCCGAAGTCATGATCACCCGCGGACGTTCGCAGGCCTCGTCGACGCGGTCGCGACCGGTCCTCTACCAAGCGGCGTCGTGGTGCCTGAGCTATCCCGACGACACCGTCCTCGCGAAGGCGCACCTGATCCGTGCTGCGGTCGCGGAGTCCGCCGCGGAAGCCTCGGGTCACTTCGCACCCCTGCTCGACTGGTGGCAGACCACTCCAGCTGGGGATGTCCAGCGGACCTACGTCGAACTGTTCGACCTCAACCGGCGGCATGCGCTGTACCTCACGTACTGGACCGATGGCGATACCCGCCGGCGCGGCCAGGTCCTCGCCGAGCTCAAATCGCGCTTCCGACAGGCAGGGCTCGAGCAGAGTGCGACGGCTGAGCTTCCCGACTTCCTGCCGCTGGTGCTCGAGTTCGCCCGCCATCGACCCGACGCCGGAGCGGAGCTGCTGCAGGCCTACCGGGCCAGCCTGGAGCTGATCCGGTTGTCCTTGCTCGAGAAGTCATCGGTCTACGCCGGAGTGGTTGCAGCAGTCTGCGCCACCCTCCCCGGACCGTCCCCGGCCGACCGCCGACAGGCGATGGCGATGGCGTCCGCGGGCCCACCGACCGAGTCGGTCGGGCTCGATCCCTACGATCCCCGGTTGCTCCCGATGGCGGGTGGTCGGTCGTGAGCCTGCTGCTGTGGGGAGTCCTGCCTTACGTCATGATGGCCGTGCTGATCGGCGGGCTGATCTGGCGATATCGCTATGACCAGTTCGGCTGGACCACCCGCTCATCCCAGCTCTACGAGTCCAGGCTGCTGAGGATCGGCTCACCACTGTTCCACTTCGGGATCTTGGTCGTGATCATCGGCCATTTCGGCGGTCTCGTCATCCCCAAGTCCTGGACCGACGCCGCCGGTGTGTCGGAGACGACCTATCACCTGACCGCCCTGGCACTCGGCACCGTCGCAGGAGTCGCGACTCTGATCGGGATCGCGATCTTGATCTATCGCCGTCGGACCACCGGCCCGGTGTTCATGGCCACCACCAAGAACGACAAGACCATGTACGTCGTCTTGGTGGCCGCGATCGTGGCCGGTTTGTCGACCACATTGATCAGCGTCGTCGCCGGTCACGAAGACGTCACCTACCGGGAGACGGTGTCTCCCTGGTTCCGCTCGTTGTTCATCTTCTCCCCCGACATCTCCGCCATGGCCGCGGCCCCCATCGCCTTCAAGGTGCACACGCTGGTCGGGATGCTGCTGTTCACCATCTGGCCGTTCACCCGACTGGTCCATGCGTTCACCGCACCCGTGCACTACCTGTTCCGGCCCTACATCGTCTACCGCAGTCGGGATGCACGTCCCACGCTGACCAGCCGCGCGATCAGACGGGGGTGGGCACCGATCGGCACGCCGGATCGCGAGTCTGATCGCGGCACCGGCCGTGCGGGCGTCTCCGGCACCAACGAAAGGGGCCAACCGTGAGCGAACCATCGACAACGCCTCGCGCCGCCGACGCCGGCGGATTCCTTCCCGGTCGCGGTCGCAACCTGGGTCTGGCCCTGCTCGCCTTCACGATCACCTTCTGGGCGTGGAACATCATCGGTCCGCTCGGTGTGCGCTACACCCAGGAACTCGGGCTGAGCGCGCCACAGAAGTCTCTGCTGGTCGCCACTCCGGTCCTGGTCGGCTCCGTGGGACGGATCCTCACCGGCGCCCTGACCGACCGGTTCGGCGGACGGCTGATGTTCACGGTACTCACCGCCGCCTCGGCTGTGCCCGTCCTGCTGGTCGCCTTCGCCGGCGCCATCGGGTCCTACCCGCTACTGCTCGTCTTCGGCTTCATTCTCGGCATCGCCGGCACGACGTTCGCCATCGGCATCCCCTTCGTCAACGCCTGGTACGAGCCGGCCCGGCGCGGGTTCGCCACGGGCCTGTTCGGTGCCGGCATGGGCGGAACTGCGCTGTCGGCCTTCTTCACCCCACGATTCGTCCACTGGTTCGGCTATGTCACCACCCACGTGATCATCGCGATCGCGCTGGTGGTCGTGGCCGTGATCGTCTGGGTGTTCGCACGCGACTCACCCGCCTGGAAGGCCAACACCGATCCCGTCCTGCCCAAGCTCTCTGCTGCTGCCAAGCTCGCGGTGACCTGGGAGATGGCGTTCCTCTACGCCGTCACCTTCGGCGGATTCGTCGCGTTCTCCACGTACTTACCGACCTATCTGAAGGACGTGTACGACTTCGACCTCACCGGTGCCGGCACCCGAACCGCTGGCTTCGCGATCGCCGCCGTGATCGCGCGACCCATCGGTGGGTGGCTGTCGGACCGGGTCGGGCCGGCCCGTGTGCTCATGGTCTCCCTGTCTGGTGCCGCGGTGATGTCGCTGGTGGTCTCGACGAAACCCGCACCCGAACTCGCCGCCGGAAGCTCGTTCGTGCTGATGGCCCTGTTCCTGGGCCTCGGTACCGGTGCCGTGTTCACCTGGGTGGCACAACGCGCGCCGGCCAACCGGGTCGGATCGGTGACCGGCATCGTGGGCGCCGCCGGCGGTCTGGGCGGGTATTTCCCGCCGCTGGTCCTTGGGGCCACCTATGACGAGGCTTCCCACAGTTACACGACCGGCCTGATCCTCCTCTGCGTGACCGCGGTGATCGCTCTCGTCTTCACCATCGTGCTGGCTCGTCGACAGCCCCACCCGGTCCGAAGCCGGCCGAGCGGCTGACGCCGAAGGCTCTTGCCACCCGGCAGCCCGTCGGCTGCTGGCAGTGTTCCGCATCCTGGGAAAGGGGTCGACCATGGAATCGATGTCGCTGGACGATGTGGCCGCCGAGCAGTTGGCCGCTGCGCGCGAATCACCCAGCGGACGGGCTGCTCGCACTGTTCACGGCGGCCGCCGATCGGCGCTGCGGCAAACGGTCCTCGCCGTGCTGGCGGGACGTGAATTGGCCGAGCACGGCAATCCGGGCGAGGTGACCCTCCAGGTGCTGCGGGGCCGGATTCGGGTGACCGCGGGCGAGCAGAGCTGGGATGGCGGGATGGGCGATTACGTCATCATTCCGCCCGAGCGCCATGCCTTGACGGCCGTCGAGGACTCCGTGGTCTTGCTCTCCGTCGTCGCCACCCCGTCCGAGATGACTGGCGGAACGCGGGAGTGACGGGCCGATGGCAGATGCGCCGACTCGTCGTACTGTGATGAAGGGTGCATGCCGGCGACCTTGACCCACTGGGCTGCGGAGCGACCGGCGCACCGGCAAAGCCGACCCGCACGCGAGCCAGGATCGCGCCATCCGAGGGGGCGGTGACATCAGATGCGGGAGCGTGTGACCGAACGCGTGACCACGCCATCCGATCGGATCGCCGGGCGAGACTCAACGGTCGACACCTCGCCCTCACCGGCGACGGGCCGTCGGATGGACGTGCTGGGTGAGCTCCGCTCCTCAGCCGAACCGTTGAGCATCGCCGACCTGGCCGCCCGGTTGAACCTTCACCCCAACACGGTGCGATTCCACCTCGATACGCTGTCCGCTGCCCATCAGGTGGAGAAGCTCAGCCAGCCTCGGGGCGGCCGAGGTCGACCCCCAGCACTGTTCCGCGCCAGCTCAGGAATGGACCCGGCGGGCCCCCGCAGCTACCGGCTGCTGGCAACGATCCTCGCCGACACACTCGTCGGCGTACCGGACGGACCGGATCGCGCGACCGCCGCGGGACGACGCTGGGGCGCTCAGCTTGCCGACAGGCACGCCGGCGACGACGACGCGAGGGCCCTGCTGGTGAGCCTCCTGAGTGAGCTCGGATTCGCACCTGAGAGGGCAATGGGGGGCGACGAAGCCATCATCGGGCTGCGTCACTGTCCGTTTCTGGAACTGGCGAGCCAGCAGAGCCGCCTGATCTGTCCGGTGCATCTGGGCATGATGCAGGGGGTTCTGCGAGGACTGGGCGCAACCATCGACGTCGAGCGGCTGATTCCCTTCGTCCAGCCGGACCTCTGTGTCGTCCACCTCACGGACGGCACCTGAGCCTCGACCGGAGGCAAGACGAGGGCCGCACCTCGCTCACGCCCGGAGAAGAATCCGAACTCGTGCATGTGGTTCAGAAGGGCCGGTCGGGAAGCGCTCGGGTCGCGCAGTGGTGGTGCGGTCCGGCGGCTACTGCTGCAACGACTTCGCCTCTTGGATCCAGCCTGCGACCTGAGCCTCCGACAGACCGACCACGCTGCCGTGTCGTTCGGCGATCATCTTGGTCAGCGACGCCGGATTGCGGTGGCTCAGTTCCTTGATCGAGTCGACACCGATGCTCTCGAGCATCTCGGTGTGCTTCGGGCCGATGCCCTTGAGCTTGTAAAGATCGTTCTCCATGGCTTCCGTCATCACCGCTCCTCATGGCGAGTTACTTCGATCGACTCCGCGAATCTATGCCACGCGCGAGCTACCGTCCACGAGCGCATCGAGCTGCGCGCGCGACGTCCGTCCACGGGCCGGGATCCTCCGATCGTCACGACCCCGTGGGCGGCCACTGCTCCGGGGTCGAGGATCCCTGACCGGTGCCGCGCCGTCCTCCGTCGCCGTGGACCGGCGACCGGCAGCGCAAGGACAGCGGATCGGCGCGCCGCTCAACGCCCCAGCAGTGCGGCCGTCCCGGCCCGCGTGATCTTGGGAGGAGCGGGGGACCACGGATCGAAGGCAATCAGCCCGCGCAGCGCGAGCATGGTCAACGCCCACTGCACGGCCCGCCCGTCCAACGCGTACCACGGCGGATCGGACAGCACAGGATCGAAATCAATCCGGCCCTGCGCCACTGCCCACAAGACCCACGCCTGACCCGTACTCAATGTGCGACGCTCGGCCAACGAAGCCCCACCTCCCTGCATCAGAACGGAACGACGACCCCGGTACGAAGGACGCGGTCGATAGACCCCGCCGACCGGCACTCTGGTCTTACCCGATCCTCACTGAATGTATCGACCATCTCTTGAGAGGAGGAGGCCCCGCCGATCGTGATTCAGGTGCCGACCGTGATACGGGCGCCGACCGTGAGATGGGCGCCATACCCGCCACCACGCTCGGCGTCCACGACTGCCGGTGCGGAGAGGTCGAGACGCCCGGGGCGTCCTGGCCGGCGACACCGATCACGATGGTTCCGCGTGCGCCGGTCACGACTGGCGACTCCTCGACCTCGACTTCTTCGGGGGCAGCGCCGACACATGATCAACTGCCCGAGCTATCCACTCCGCGGACTGCTCGGCTTCCACGGTGGGCGGCAGAGTGACGTACCCGCTCATCGGTCGCTCGGTCGGCCCGAACGGACCACCACCAGCGGCACGCAGCCGCTCCTGGTCCGGCGCGGATAGCTTGACGCCAACGTCGGCCCCGAAGAGTCCCATGAACATGTTGCCGTTGATGAACGCGCCCAGGTTTCCGAACATCGGCTTCGTATCGACTCGTTCGTCCGCCGGGACCAAGGCAAGGAACCGCTGTCGATCGACGGCGCTCGGCTTCGGGATCTTCATGTCATCACCACCCCAGCATCAATGATGCCTCCACACTATCGATGCGGCTGGACCTGTTGGATCGTTCGGATGTGGACGGGGCTCTCGATCCCGGTCGGACACCGCGGGCGTCCCGTCCGATCCGCGTGCGACACGGCGTCGTCCGGGACAGGCCCGGCGCCGCCGCCGATCGTGCAGTGAACGATGCGGCAGCCGTTAGCCTGCCGTCGCGGTCCAGGCAGGGTCCCGACCGAAGGCGATCAACAAGTCGGCGCCCGGCGAGCCGCCGATGGCACCCTCGGGTCGAGCGCCTACCACACCGGCCGACCGATACATGGGCTCACGCTGGGCGAACCAGGTGCCGACCGCATCCACCAGTTCGGTGTCCAGGCTGCGGTCCTGTCCGGTCGCCGCGGCAAGATCCCAGCCATGGATGAGATGGTCGGCGGTCAGTTGCCACAGGTACTCGGCGAGACTCTCCTGCCCGTAGGACAGATGAACGATCCCACCGTCCGGCACGTTGTGACCGACCGCAGCCATAGCCTCTTCGACCGCTGCTCGGGCGGCGAGCTTCGGATCGTCGCCGAGCAGGTCCCCGTCCAGGGCATCGCCCACCTCGGCGATGGTCATTCCAGACACGAGAGGGCCCGTCCAGCGATCCTCGCCGACGACGTGATTCACGAGTTGACGGACGTCCCAGTCCGAACACGGAGTCGGAGCCGTCCACGCATCACCGATGCGTTCGACGTCGGCGATCCAGCGCGTCAGGCTGCGCCGATACGTCGCCGCGACATCCGCTCCGAGATCATCACCCACCATCGATCTCCCCTCCCGCTCCGTGGTGCATCGAATCCGCTGGGGGCATCGCAACGGCGTCCTGGAGATCCCACCCCGGACTCATCGATCGGCCCCACAGGTTCACGACCATGGTCGTCCCGCTCCGATTGTGCGGCAAGGGTCCGAAGGCCGCAGCCTCGTCCGCTGCGCCGGCCGGTCAGCCGCTCGTCCGCGAGTCTGGGTGATCGCTCGGGCTGGATCAGGCGGTCGCCGATCGCTCGGGCCGGATGTTGACGTCTCAGCGCGCTTTGACCAGGCTGTTCGCGGCTGCGTCCCCTCGATGCGACATCGTTGAGACTGTTTGCTGAAGGGGCGCGAGCCGCAACCAAGTGACCGATCCTCACCGGCCCCAGCGCCGATGAGCTGCTGCAGGAGGTGCCGGTCGTGGAGCCCGACTGCTGCGTCGGAGAAGGGTTCACCTGCTGATGGCACTCCACACGCCGTCTGATGCGCGGCGCCTGGTGCTGCACCGCCGGATCCGCCTGATCGTGGCGGTGACGATCGGTTACAACCTCGTCGAGGCGATCGTCGCCGTCACGGCCGGCACGGTGGCGTCGTCGGCCGCCCTCGTCGGGTTCGGACTCGACTCCACGATCGAGGTCTTGTCTGCGGTCGCGGTCGCGTGGCAGTTCACGCGCCGCGAGCCCGAACGGTGGGAGAAGCCGACGCTGCGGGTCATCGCCGTCGCCTTCTTCGCCCTCGCCGCCTACGTCGCCGCCGCCTCGATCCTGGCGCTGAGCCGTGGCGCCGACGTGCAGCACAGTACGGTCGGCATGGTCCTCACCGCGCTCAGCGTGATCGTGATGCCATTCCTGTCCTACGCCGAACGGCGCGCCGGACGCGAAGTGGGCTCAGCCACCGCGGTCGCCGACTCCAAGCAGACCCTCGTCTGCACCTACCTGTCTGCGGCAGTGCTGGTCGGGCTCGCGCTCAACAGCACGCTGGGCTGGTGGTGGGCCGACTCGATCGCCGGCCTGGTCATTGCCGCTTTCGCCACCCGCGAGGGCGCTGAAGCATGGCAGGGCGACGCCTGCGCAACCTCCGTCGGCAGGATCCTTGACGACGAACACCGCGGTGGGATCAACTCGCGCTGACGGCGCCGACGTAGCTACAGCAAAGGGTCGGCCTTCCTGCCACCGATCGTCGTCTCAAGCCCGATCGCTCACGACGCTTCAACCGGGTCGAGGCCTTCCCTCGTCGGCCCCCGTCGGAAACTCGACGCATCCCATCGTCGTGGTGGCCCCGGTGCCGGCCGGCCGAGATCTGACGCGAACCCTGAGTCGCGCGTCGTCGGCCGTGCTCGCATTCGGCAGACGACCAGTTGCATGGGAGACTGACAGTCTCCTAGAGGTCGAGACGAAGTGATCTGATGCGCTTGGCGATTGTCACGACCTATCCTCCTCGGCCGTGCGGTATCGGGATGTTCTCCCACGATCTGCGCGACGCTCTGCTCGAGGTTGACCCGTCGACGGCGGTCGAGATCGTCTCCATCGTGCGCGACCCGCGGCAGGCCGCCGAGTCGGAGGTCGTGGCCGCGATCCGCCAGGACGTGCGCAGTGACTACGCGTCAGTGGCCGCCGACCTCACCTCTCGCGGCACCGACATCGTGCTGATCGAGCACGAGTACGGCATCTTCGGCGGCGACGCCGGAGCCTACGTGGTGACCCTGGCCGAGGAACTGGAACAGCCGCTGGTGGTCACCCTGCACACGGTGCTGTCGGCGCCGACGGTGCCTCAGGCCGAGGCCCTGCGGGCGCTGTGCCACCGCGCGACTCTGGTGACGGTCTTCACCGAGACGGCCCGCCGGATGATCGTCGAGGCCCGCATCGTCACACCGGAGCGCGTACGCGTGCTTCCGCACGGCGCCCCGAAGGTTCTGGTGAACGCGAGCGCGGAGCGGGCGACCGGCAACCGCATCTCCCGGGTCGCCTTGGAACGACTCGAAGGCCGGACGGTGCTGTCGACCTTCGGGCTGATCTCGGCCGGCAAGGGGATCGAGCTCGCCATCTCCGCCCTCCCCGCGGTGGTGGCCGCCCATGCGGACGTTCTCTATCTGATCGCCGGTCAGACCCATCCGGAGGTGGTCAAGACCGAGGGCGAGAGCTACCGGCTGCGATTGGAGCGGCTGGTCCGCGAGCTCGACCTGAGCGAGCACGTGCACTTCCTCGACCGGTTCTTCACCGAAGCCGAGCTCGCGGTGCTGCTGTCTTCCACCGATCTCTACCTGACGCCCTACCGTTCGCGAGAGCAGATCGTCTCCGGAGCCCTGACCTTCGCCGTCGCGGCAGGCTGCCCCGTGGTCTCGACGCCCTACTACTACGCGGAGGACCTGCTGTCCTCTGGGGCCGGTGTGTTGGTGCCGTTCGACGATTCCGGCGCCATGTCTGCGGCGGTACTGGATCTGCTCGACCATCCAGACCAGCTGGAACGGGCTCGGATCGAGGCCCGCCGGGTAGGGTCGGCGCTCGCCTGGCCCCGGGTCGCGGCGGCGACGCTCCACGTGCTCGCCGAGGCGGCCGAGCTCGGCCCGATGGCCAAGGTCGAGAAGGCCCTGCCCGCGCTTCGGGCCCCCGCAATCCGCCCCGACCACCTCCTTCGCTTGGTCGATGACGTCGGCATCATCCAGCACGCCAACGGGATCGTGCCCAACCGCTCCACGGGCTACTGCGTGGACGACGTGGCCCGGCTGGCCGTGGCGGCGCTGGGCCTGGATCGTCAGCTCAGCGACCCGACGTACGCGCGGATGCTGTCCTCCGCGCTCGCCTTCATGCAACACGCCTGGGACTCCTCGCGGTTCGGCATGCACAACTTCATGAGCTACGACCGGCACTGGGTGGACGACGCTCACGACGGCGACCACCTCGGGCGGACTGCCTGGGCGCTCGGGGAGGTGGTCGGGGCCATTCCGGCTCGACCGGAGGCCGGCCCCAGTCTGCGGATGCTCGAGGCCATGGTCCCGGCGCTCAGGGCGTCGTCCAGCCCGCGGCAAGTCGCGTTCACCGTTCTCGGATTGGCTCGGCTCGATGCGCCGTCGAGGTCGGAGCCTCTCGAGGACTTGCTCCGATCGCTGGCCGGTCGCCTTTACGGCTGGTACGCCAGTTGCCGCAGCGACGACTGGCGCTGGTTCGAGGAAGTGCTGAGCTACGACAACGCGCGGCTGCCGCAGGCCCTGATCGCGGCGGGCTACGGCCTGGACGAGCCGGAGTGGCGACGGGCCGGGATCGAGGCACTCGACTGGTACGCGATCCAGTGCGGCATCGAGGCGAGCAGCGTGCGGCTGATCGGCAACCAGTGGCGGCTCCGGCTGCACCCCGTTCCGGTCACCGACGAAGGCGACGAGCAGCCGCTGGAAGCGGCGGCGCTGGTGGAGGCACTGGTGGAGGCGATGGTGTCCACGGGCGACCAGCGGTACGGGCTGCAGGCGGTGCACGCCTTCGAGTGGTTCCTGGGGCGCAACCGCTTCGGCCTGGCGGTGTACGACTTCGGTTCCGGCGGCTGCCATGACGGGCTGGGGCCGGCGGGACTGAGCGAGAACGAGGGCGCGGAGTCCACCCTGGCATTCCTGCAGGCCCTGCTCGCACTGAACGGGGCGGGGCTGCAGTTCTCTGTCCCCACGCTGTGAGGATCCCGGCCGCCGGCCGCGTGGCGAACAAGTGGCATCGGGCCTGTCGGCGGTCGAGGCGATGACCACCGGTACGACTACGTTGGGGCCCATGTCTCCCTCGAGCGCGCGCAGTGAAGGGCTCTTCCGTCGTCATCCCGGCAATCCGCTCCTGACACCCAACCGCTGGCCGTACTCGATCAACGCGGTGATGAACGCCGGGGCCGCGCTCGTCGACGGCGAGACAGTGCTGCTATGCCGCGCGGAGGACCGGCGCGGGATCAGCGAGTTGACGGTGGCGCGGTCGCACGACGGCTTCTCCAACTGGGTGGTCGAGTCAACACCCTTGCTGGCACCCACTCCGGGCGTCCTCCACGAGTCGTGGGGGCTGGAGGACCCGCGGCTGACCTATGTCGCCGAACTGGACGCGTGGATCATCGCCTACACATCGTTCGGACCCGGCGGCCCCAGCCTGTCGCTGGCCCGCACCAGTGACTTCCGGACGGCGGACCGGCTCGGCATGGTGCGGGCGCCGGAGGACAAGAACGGGGCGCTGCTGTCACGCAGGATCGGTGGCGATTGGGTGCTGTTCCATCGTCCGGTGACAGCCATGCAGGCGCGCGCCGACGTCTGGCTGTCGAGATCACCGGATCTGGTCAGCTGGCATGCTCCCGAGCCCGTCTTCGCAGCCCGCGAGGGCAGTTGGTGGGATTCCGCCCGGATCGGGATCGGCCCCCCTCCGATGGAGACGCCCGAGGGGTGGCTGCTGGTCTACCACGGCGTCCGCCAGACCGTCGCCGGCGCGCTGTACCGGGCCGGACTCGCCCTGCTCGATCTCGACGATCCCGCTCGAGTCATCCGTCGGTGCGAGGAGTGGGTGCTCGGACCGAGCGAGCCGTACGAGCGGATGGGCGATGTGCCGGGAGTGGTGTTTCCCTGTGGTTTGGTCCACGTGCCCGAGACCGACGAGCTCAGGCTCTACTACGGGGCTGCCGACACCTGCATCGCCATGGCCACCGCGTCCCTGTCGGACGTGCTCGCGTTCGTGGTCACGTACGGCGTCCAGCCCTAGCGCTGCGGGGCCGCGACCTCGAGGAGCTCCAGCGCCGACGGGAAGAGGTCGGCTGCTCTTACGTCGTCATCGGCGCCAACTCCGCCGATACGCTCGCCCCGGTCGTCGCGAAACTGGCCGGGACGTCGTCGTGCCGGTCACGGCTGACCCATGAGGTCCGACGCAATGGAACACCCTTGCTGAAGCCATCGTCCCCTGTTCGATCCAACCCCTCGAGGAGAGAATGTGGGCGTGACCCCCTCGACGGATCCTCTTCGGGCGGCGCTGGACATCCCGGTCCACGTCGAGGAACTGATGCGGCTGGACGGGCGGGTCGCGATCGTGACGGGCACCTCATCGGGCCTGGGCCAGCGGTTCGCTCGCGTGCTTGACGCGGCCGGAGCCAGGGTCGTGCTGGCGTCGCGGCGGCATGACCACGACGTCGACCTGGCAGCCGGGCTGCGCGACTCGCTGGCGGTCCGCTGCGACGTCCGCTCGCCTGCCGACCGCCAGACGCTGGTCAGCACCGCCATCGAGCACTTCGGTCGGATCGACCTCTTGATCAACAATGCCGGCATCGCCCATTCCGAACCGGCCGAGACCGAACCCGAGGACCGCGTACGCGAACAGCTCGAGATCAACCTGGTCAGCCTCTACGCGCTGACCCAGCTCGTCGCCCGGGACATGCTCGCCAGAGCGGCCGGCGTGATCGTCAACGTCGCCTCGCCGGCCGCCATGATCAGCCTCGACCGATACCCACTCGCCGGCTACGGCGCGAGTAAGGCCGGCGTTGTCGCCCTCACCCGAGAACTCGCGGCCCAGTGGGGAACTCGCGGGATCCGCGTCAACGCGCTCGCACCGAGCTTCTTCCCCAGCGCCACCAGCGGCTGGCTCCAGGACCAGGATCAGATCGCCTGGATTTCCAGCCATGCCGCCGTCGGCCGCGCGGCACGTGCCAGCGAGTTGGACGGCCCCCTTCTCTTCCTGGCCAGTGACGCCTCGAGCTACATCACCGGCCAGACCCTTGTCGTCGACGGGGGCTGGTCCTGCCGGTGATCGAGCCGGCGAGATCAGCTGGCAGCCGATCGCCGATCATGGCAAGCCGTACCTCCGGCAGTGACCCGGCGCCCGCTCGTGGCTACGAACTCGCGATGCCCTCGGCGCCGGCCGCGTTCGGCACGGTCACCGATCCCAGCCCGGTCAGAGCGCCGTCGGCGCCGATCCGAAAGGCGTCGACCCGGCCGTCCGCCCCGGCCTGGACGTAGAGGAAGCGGTGATCCGAGGACACCGTCGCGTCGACGGTTCCAGGGTCGGTACTGGTGTTGCCCAGAGCGGTCAACGCGCCCTGACGCCCGAGCTCGAACCCGGACACGGTGGCGGAGCCGGCGTTCGACGCGAAGAATCGGTGCCCGTCGGCCGCGACCCAGCACGTGGCACGCTGCCCTGTCGACGCATTGGCCAGCGCATCGAGGGAACCGTCGGTGCCGATCCTGAAGCTCGACAGCGAGTTGTCGCCGGCGTTCGCGACAACCATCAGGCCGCGAGGGCTGAACGCCACCGCGAACGGCACCTTGCCGGCCTGATTGCTGACCACCGGCGCGCCCTGGATGCGTCCGACCCGGTCGAGGTTGTAGACCACGATCGAGTTGGTCGCTGCCTTGGTCGTGACGACGACGTGGCGTCCCCCCGGAGCGATCGCCACCTGGCCAGGTGTGTGGGTGAACTCAGGCGTCAACGTCGGGTCGAGCCCGAGGTCGCGGTGTGAGGTCGGCACGAGGCTGCCATCGGCCCAGCGGTAGCCCTGGACGGAACCGCCGCTGCGGGCGTTGAGGACGTACACGATGTCGCCGCGGGCCGTGACGCTCACCGGGAAGTCCCCGTGGCTGTTCACCACCGTACGGCGATCCAGGTGCGTGCCGTGCACGTCGAATACGGACACCGTGTTGCTGCCGGCGTTGACTGCGTAGAGCAGGCCGCGCGCCCGATCGAGAGTGAGCGAGCCCTGCGAGGCAGTGTTGTCGACCACAGCCCCGGTGAGCTTTCCGCCACGTCCACCGGTCGCGTACGAGCCGGCGGGACGCAGGCTGCCGTCGACCGCCCGGTCATAGGAGAACACCGTATTGCCGTCCGGTGCGTCGTTCTGGACGAAGACGACATCTCGACTCCGGCCGTGCTCATCCACGGCGGCCGAGGCAATAGACGGCGCAGCGGAGAAGACACCGAGGGCGACGGCACTGGCGCCGACGGCGCACAATCGGGTGAAACGGGGCATGGTGAGCTCCTTCGAGGTGTGCCCGGCAGGTGCGCCGGGGCCGGATGAGATCGGTCGCCTACTACGTGTCTCAGAACGGCCACAGCGTTACGCCGCACCCGAGCCACTGCCGCGGCACGCTGACCTGCGGCAGCCGATGCGCAGGACCACGACCCTCCCGGGCGCGGATCAGGCTCCTGATGTGCGCGCCGCCTTCAGTGAGTGTGGATCGAACGGGTGCCACGAGAACCATGCGCCACAGCCGAGAAGGTGGCCGAGTCCGTCGACGTCGCCGGATCAGCCGGTCCGCCACGTCGAGCCGGCCGCCGAGGGCGACGTCCTCGCCTCGACCGGCAGCGCGACCTGCGCCTCGGGCGCGGACCCGGATCCCTCACAGGGTCAATGAGGCTGACCGCCGGAGGCCGGCGGTCCAAAGGCGGCCAGGAACCGGTCGCGGAAGGCGTCCATCCGCCAGACCGGGGCTTCGGCAGCCGGCCGCAGCCCCGGGCTCCAGCGCCATCCGCCGATCCGCGAGATCACTGACCGGTCCTTCGACACGATGGTGATCGGGACGTCGCGTCCAGCGCCGGTGCCGGTCACCACGGGCGAGGGTTGGTGATCACCGAGGATGATCGCGACCAGGTTCTCGTCACCGTACCGGCGGAGATAGGAGACGACGCTCTGCATGGAGTAGTCGACCGCCCGCGCGTAGTCGGCACGGACCACGTCGGGATCTCGGGTCAGGATCGCCTCCGGAGGGTCGTTCGGTCCGGCCATGGAGGCGTACGTCGCGCTGTCCCCGGCCACCGACCAGTCGACCATGGTCGGCACCGGGGCCCACGGTGCGTGGCTGGACACCAGCGGCACCACGGCCATCAGGGGAGGGTGAGGGGCGGACCGCTCCAGTCGTTCAAACTCCGCCAGGGTGTACTGGTCCGGCATCGCGGCCCAGCTGAAGCTCGGCCCGTGATAGTCCAGTGCGGCGGCGTCGTAGACCCCCTGGTAGCCGTAGAACGCCGACTCGGGCCAGGCCCTCGTGGTGCCGGGAGCGACCGCAACGGTGCGCCAGCCGGCCCGTGCGAATGCGCGCGGGAGAGTCAGCCGGTCACTCGCGACCAGCTGTTGATAACGAGACTGGTTGTCCACCCACAGGCCGGACAACAGCGTTCCCTGGGCCAGCCAGCTGCCGCCGCCGGCCGTCGACGATGTCAGATAGGCGCTGCGCGAACCGAATCCCGCGGCCGACAGACTCCTCGTGCCCCGGTCCAGCGACCGGTCGAGAGCCACATCGATCCGAGGATCGGTGAGCGCGGACCGGCCGTAGCTCTCGACGAACACGAGGAGGACGTCCCTGCCGCGGAGGGCGGTCAGCAGCTGGTCGCCCGGCACGCTTGCGTACGCGTCCACCGCTGCCTCGCGCTCGAAGTTGCGCCGGTCGGACACCCCCCGGACGACCCCGAGCGCTTCGGTAGAGGCCAGGCTGGTCTCACCCGAGGCAGCGAGCGGGATGCCGGGGGCGAGCTGCACGCCAGCCAGCCAGAGCGTCAGCCATCCCAACGCGGCAACAGTGACCAGGCGGGTGCTCGCCTCCCGCCGCCGCACCACCGCCGCAGTCAGACGCTGGACGGCAAGCGTCGAGACCGCGACCGTCGCGACCGCCGCGGCGACGGCCAGAATTGCTGCGCCGATCGAAGCTGTCCGGCCTGAAGCCGCCGTGAGCAACCGCACCGCGTCGTCCAGCAGCGCCAGATCGAGCACCGGATCGAACGGCCTGGCCAATGCGGTGTAGAAGCCGAGATCCAGCAGCTTCACCAGGCTCAGCACTCCCAGCAGCACACCCAACGCGACGGCGACAACCCTTCGTGAGGAAGCCGGGAGAATGAGCATCACGGCTCCCCCCAGGACCAACTCGATCGGCACCGTGACCAGCGCGAAAGGCGTCACACCATCGGGGCGATTCGGAAGAGCAAGCGCTATCAGTACGACGACGAGGGCCAGGCCGTCCGCAGCCCCCCGGACCGCGCGCCGGGAACCCCTGGTGCATGCACGTCGACAACCGCCTCCCCGGGCAGGTCGGCGTTGATCGTGACCACTCTTCACCGGCGTGACGGTGCCTTCCTGCGCTGCCATCCCGCCTCCCGGTTTTCGTCCCAGCACTGCAAGAACGAACTGGAGCCGGGCGAGGTTCATTGCGCCGACGCTCGAGAGTCCCAGGGGGAGCAGTTGTCACGCAACCTCCGGCGCCCTGGCAGAGCGACGCTTAGGCGTTGACCCTCGGCGTGCAGGGTTCCAGCGCCCGGCGGATCATCCCGACCAACGCTTAGATCAGCGGGTGCAGATCCGCAGCGTCGGATGTCTGCGTCAACAGCCAGGTGTCCATCGCCTGGCCCATGCCGGCGGCGACGGCGATCAACAGCCGCAATTCGGTCCGAACCGCGCCCTCAAGCAGTAACGCTGTCGGGGGCACGCTGCCGTCGTGCCGGACCGTGACCCGGACCGCTTGGAAGCCAATCTCGGCATGCAGACATCGGTAGAACGACGGGTCCGAAGAAGGGTCTTCCCCGTTGAGAGCGACGCGGTCGCTGTCAGCAAAGACATCAGCGGCGAGGGCCAGCTGGACAGATCGTGAGTCGGTGCGGTCGTGTTCGCTCGGCCTCCTCAGCGGTGTTGCCGACAACATCGCCTACGTCGCTGCGATGACGCCCCTCGTGCTGGAACACACCCAAACCCTCCCCGACCCCGTCCAGGCGCCGCGAAGCGCTCCGGCGGCCGAGGTCTACGGGTGCTGGTCGGCCGCCACGGTTGCTGCTCGACCGGCTGCGGCCAGGCGGTCTTCGTGGTGCCCGTGACTGGTCGCGATTGACTCGGAGCAGGCGCGGCACAGCCATCCACCTGTGAGCGAGACATCCCAGCATTCACCTGCAGCAAGCCGTCGGCCACAGTCGTCGCAGCTGGACTCGGCATCATCCATGTCGATCTCCCCTGGTTCGTGTCAGCGGCAGTTCGCGTACCCGGAATCGGGAGGACTGAACCGCTACGGTGCTGCCGGGGTGCACGACGATCAGCGCCCTCACGGCCTGAGACCCCGGGCGGTCCGGCCGATCGGACAACGCCTCACCGTTGCGCGGAGGCGACGAGGGCTGAGTCAGGCTGTGCTGGCGAACCTGGCCGGAAGATCAAGTCCTGGTTGTCGCAAGGTCGAGCGCGGGATTCGGCCGGTCAACCCCTTGCCGTCCTGATGGACTTGGCCGGGGTGCTTCGCGTCGACGTGGAGTCGTTGCTCGATCGGCTTGAAGTGCGCGCCGAATGGTGGTCAGGTGATCATCGGGTCCGTTGCGGTTTGGCCGGGCGCCGCTCGATCACGTCGGGCCAGACCGGCCTGCTCATCGTGCCCCCGTTGCAGCGACTGCGGTGGCGGGAGAGTCGGCTGGTCGCGGTCTCCCGGTGATCAGGGGTGGGCGCAGCGAATCACGCGGGGACGCCGCAGGCGCTCTGACGATCTGGCCGGAGACCAGGCGATCCCGATCGGGGCAGGCCGGACACCCCAACCACTCACAGAAGGGGACGCATCGCGATGGGCTCGATGGTTCGGCGTTGACGTGTCGGAGGTGGCCGAAGCGCTGGGCGTCCCGGTGGTGACGCTGGTATCACTGGCGCTATCTCGGCAGAGGAGCCTGGCTACGCCTCCGGGGCACGGGAACGCCGCTACATCGCCGGGTTCCACACCGGCCAGGACTCCCCCGGCCAGCATCGGATCGTCGCCGTTGTCGGCGGCACCGTGATGCGTTCGGATTTGGGGCGTCGCGTACGGCAACTGGACCTCCCGGTGGTTACCTTCTCACTCGACGTACCGAGCACTCGCCGGGCAGACTCCAGGATCTTCTCGCGTGCGGCTTGCGCAGCGCCGCCCCAGGACTCTGCGTCCTGGATTCGCAGATCCTCTGTCCTCATTCTTCGCCAGTGATCACTGGTCATCAACGGTGGGGTCTGAGAAGCCATCCACAGATGTGCTGTCCTCCTCGTAGGCCGCC
>DASTGF010000064.1:0-28124 GCA_035719255.1 Microlunatus sp.
GCGACCTGTGGCACCACACCGGTGAGTTGCGCGACTGGCGCAACGACGTTCTGCGCGAGCGCGATGTGCACGACTACAGCTTCGTCGACTGGCTGTACGGCCCGACCGCGCTCCGCCCCGAACAGGAGCCGGAGATGTTCACCCCGATCGAACACGGTGCGACGGTCGCCGCCTGATCGAGCCTGCCGTCCGTCGGCGGACGAGAACGATCAAGCTGTCGGAGAACGGGAATGATCAACCTGTCGCCGGACCGCAACTGATCAGGCCGTCGGCGGGCGGCCGAGCAGGTCGTCGGTACGGCCGGAGACCCCGTCCGCGCCCCAGCTGATCGAGGCATCACCGGTGTCGAGGTCGACCCGCAACTCCGCCCACGCGGCCGGATCGGCTCGCCCGGTACGACGCATGATCAACGCGCCGTCAGTCGCCGTGGTGACCAGCTCGCCGTCGAAGGCGGGGAAGCGATTGCGAAAGCGGCACAGGTCGAGCTGGGCGCGGACCACCGGTCGTCGCAGCTCGTCGTCGAGCTCTGCGGCCGTGTAGTGATGGCGGTTGATGTCCCGCCCGACGCCGGTTCGGGTCAGCAACTCGAGGTCGTTGTCACCGGCGAGTGCGCCGACGTAGTACACCTGGGGCACGCCGGGAGTGAAGAACTGGATCGCCCGGGCCGCGAGATAACGCCGATCGTCACAGCCGAGGGCGCCGTAGAATGTCGAGTTCACCTGGTAGAGGTCGAGGTTCGAGGCGGCCGCGCCGGTGGCTCGGGCGCTGGCCCCGCCGCTGTGTTCGTGGATGCCGTGCACCAGAGCATCGATCTGGTCCGGAGTGAGCAGACCGGGCCGCCGGTCAAGACCCGGCTCGGTGATCTGTTCTGGTCCGACGTCGATGACTCCGATCCCGTCATGGGTGTCGAGCACGGTGATCGCGTTCGGCGGCCGCACCTCCATCCAGCGGGCCAGCACGGTGGCGTCTGCCGTGTACAGGGCGTGCAGCACCAGTGGCGGGAGAGCGAAGTCGTAGACGAGGTCGACACTGCGACCGATCGCGATCTGCCGCTCGTAATGCGAGTGCACCTCGACCAGCACCTCGATCCCGTGCCGCCCGGCATCGGCGGCGAAGCGCTCGATGAACGCAAAGGTCTCCGGGATCATGAAGCAGGACGTCCCGGGCCGCTTGATCGCGTACCCCACCGCGTCCAGCCGGACGCTGGTCACCCCGGCCGCCGCGACCCCGTCGAGAATCGACTGGAGATAGGCCGACCCGGCCGGCGATTCGACGTCGATGTCGACCTGTTGGGGGGTGAAGGTCGTCCACACCAGGCGACTCCGGCGGCCGAGCCGCATCACGGTGAACGGCAGGCCCGGTCGCGGGCGATAGATGCCGGTCAGCTCGTCCTCGCCGGCCCCGTCGGGAAACACCGAGCTCATGGTCAGGAACAGGCCGGCGTGGGGCGAAGCCTCGCCTCGAGCCATCACATCGCGGAAGGCGGCGGAATCGGTCGAGACGTGGTTGACGATCAGGTCGACCATCACGTCATGCGTTTCGGTGATCGCGCGGACGTCGTCCCAGCTGCCGAGCCGTGGGTCGACCTGGGTGTGGTCGATCGGGTCGAACCCGGCGTCGGCACCGTCGTACGGCGTGAAGAACGGCAGGATGTGGACACCGCCGAAGGCATCCCCGAACCGCTCGGTCAACACCTTGCGCAGGCCCACGAGGTCACCCCCGAGACGGTCCGCGTAGGTGATCAGCTGGACCTCGTTGCGCACGATCTCATTGTGTCGGAAGCGTCGCCATGCCGGAATCCCGGGGGTGCAGGCTGATCAGAAGCCCGCGCTCACCGGAACTTCCGACGCCAGCCAGCGAGGTCGCCGCGCATGCCCCGGCGAGGCCGGCGGGACGATCATCACCGGGCACGGTGCACTGCTGATCGCGTGCCGGGCCACACTACCGAGCGCCAGACCCGCCATCCGTCCCGTGCCGTGCCGGCCGATGATCAACAACTCGGCCTTCTCGGACGCGGCGTCGAGGGCGACCTGGGCCGCACCCAGCACCACCTCGCGGCGCACCGCCACATCCGGATAGCTCGCACCCACTCCGGCCAGGGCCTCGGCCAGCTCGACCTCGGCCTGCTGGTGCAGGGTCTCGATCTCTTCACGGTCGGGCGGCACATAACCGTAGGTCAGCGGCAGATCCGCCATCTGCCACGCATGGGTGGCGACCAGGGAGGTCTGACGCAGCGAGGCCTCGGCGAAGGCCGTCTCCACGGCCAGCCCGGCATGCCCTCGCTCGTCGACGCCCACCACCACGCCGCTCCGGTCGAGCGTCTCGTCGTGATCGGAGCGCACGATGACGACCGGGCACTGAGCCTCGGCGGCGACCTTGCTCGTGGTCGAGCCGGTGTGCCACCGCTTGAACGTGCCGATATCACGCCGCTGCAGCACGATCAGCCCTGCACTGGCCGACAGCTCGAGCAGCAAGTCGACCCCGGTGCCCTGACCGAGGCGGATCTCGATCGGCCGCGCGCGGTCCAGGTGGTGCCGGAGCACCTTCGCGCCGGCGGCGAGCAGTTCGATACCCGACCGCTCACGATCGACGGCCGAGTCGGTGGGCTCCAGCGACGTTGCGGTCGTCAGCGGCTGACAGCCGTGCGCCAGCACGATGGCGGCGTGGCGGCGATTGGCCTCCATGGCGGCGAAGCGGACGGCGGTCTCCTGGGCCTCGATCGGTCGTTCGTCCAGTCCCAGGACCACCGGTCCGGTATGGCTGAACATCTGGCTGCTCATGACGACCTCCTCGACGCTGTGCTCCTAGGGACAGCGTGTCTCGCAGCGGACATCCGCGGGAGCGGCCTTGGGCCTCAGGGCGAGGGACGTTGGACTTGCGCACGGTCCGCGTTTTTGCGCTCGACTTCCGGGTTCGGCAGGGTCGGTGCAAGCCGATGTGCCGCCCGCACCCGGGTCCTCTGGCCCTACGCCGGGCACCTGACCACCGAGTTGACTGGTCTGTCGAGACCGAACGAGGAGGCAGTGATGCGCGCGGCAGTTGGTGATCACATGGTGGTCGCGTCCGCCCGGCTGGATGGGCCGGTGCGAGACGGGGAGATCCTGAAGACAGGACCCGACGGGGAGGGTCCTTATCTTGTGCGCTGGTCCGACGACGGGCGGGAGACCTTGTTCTTCCCCGGCGTCGATGCGCACGTGCAGCACGAGGTGGCCGATCCTGCCGAGGCCGAGAAGCCATCGGTGGCGCCCGGCTCGACACCGCACGTGAAGTCGTGGTCGGTGGACGTCTACCTGTACGAGGGTGCAGGCTCCACCTCCGCCAACGCCGTCCTGCACAGCGGCGTCGAGCCCGGACTGTGGGCCCACGGGGACGCGAAGCTCCGGCCGGGGGAGCACGACGTGCCAGAGATCGGCGACGAGGTCGCGGTCGCCCGTGCGCTCCGCGGATTGGCGGATGCCCTGCTGAGCACCGCCGAGTCCGACCTCGGAGCGATCGAAGGTCACCGGGTCCAGCTCAGACTCTGAGCGCAGACGCCCGGCCGGCCCGGGCGGCCACCGCCGCCCGGGTCTCCTCGGCGACCAGGTCGGCGTTGATCTGGGCTCCGGCCGACGCGCCGGCGGCCGCGGAGGCGCCGACCTGCGCCATCACATCGGTGACGTTTCCCGCCACCCACACTCCCGGGACACGCGTACGCCCGAAGTTGTCCGCAGGGACCCACGTGCCGACGCCCATCGGATGCTCTTCGGGCAGCAGTCCGATCCCGCCGAGGAAGTCAGCGCGCGCCGCCATCCGGGTCTGGACGGCCACCACCTCGCACGGCACCACGATGTCGTCGTCCAGCCGTACACCGGCAATCGCGTCGTCGATGATCTCCAGCGCGTCCACCGGATCCGCCACCACGGTGATCTCGCGGGCGACCAGTTCGGCCAGCGGCTCAGGATCCAGGACGAGTCCGTCGAGGAACACCGTGACGTCCTCGCTCAGCTGGCGAAACAGCAGCGCCTGGTGCACCACACGATCCGAGGTGGCCAGCACGCCGATCCGTCGGTCCCGGACCTCCCACCCGTGGCAGTACGGGCAGTGCAGCACATCTCGGCCCCAGCGCTCCTCGAGCCCCGGGATATCGGGAAACTCGTCCACCAGCCCCGTGGCGACCAGCATGCGCCGCGCGCGGACGGTCCGGCCGTCCTGCAGCGTGACCGAGAAGTCGGCCCCGTCCTGGTGGGTGGAGACCACCCGGCCGTTGACCACGTGACCGCCGTAGCGACGTACCTCCTCTCGCCCCCGCGCCAACAGCTGGCCCGGCGGCCTGCCGTCGTGGCCGAGCAGCCCGTGGACGCCCTCGGCCGGTGCGTTGCGCGGTTGGCCGCCGTCGATCACCAGCACGGTGCGGCGGCTCCGGGCCAGCATCAGCGCACCATTCAGTCCCGCGGCGCCGCCGCCGATCACCACCACGTCGTAGCTGTGGTCCATTCGGTCCAGTTCGTTGTCGGTCATCCGAATCACCTCGAGGTCCAGCATGGTCGGCGTCGAGCTGATCTGCAAATGGCCTTGCGATAATGGCAAACTGGATCCGTGACCGATCAACGTGAACACACGCTGGACGCTGTCGGACCGCGGCTGCGGCGGCTGCGCCAGGAGCGGGAGGTGACGCTCGCCGAGCTGGCCGGCACAACCGGGATCTCGGTCAGCACCCTGTCGCGGCTGGAGTCCGGTGCCAGGCGGCCGACGCTGGAGCTGCTGCTGCCGCTGGCCCGGGAATACGGGGTGACCCTCGACGAGCTCGTCGACGCGCCCCCGACGGGTGACCCGCGCGTCCACCTCCGCCCGGTCCGCTGGAATGGGCGCACGATGCTGCCGTTGAGCCGACGGGCGGGCGGCATCCAGGCGTACAAGTTCGTCATTCCGGCCCGCACCCGCGTTCCGCAGCCGTCAGAGCTCAAGACCCATGAGGGCTACGAGTGGCTGTACGTCCTCGACGGCCGGCTGCGCCTGGTTCTGGGCGAGCACGACATCGTGCTGCAGCCCGGTGAGGCGGCGGAGTTCGACACCCGGGTGCCGCACTGGTTCGACGCCGCCGACACCGAAGCCGTGGAGTTCCTCAGCCTGTTCGGGCGGCAGGGTGAGAAGGCGCATCTGCGAGCCCGCCCTCGCGCACGTTGAGGGCTCGCAGGGGATTCTGCGGTCCGTGTCAGCGTCCCCCGGACGGTCGGTGCAGTCGTGGTGCATCATGGCCGGCCGACCGGTGACCGTCTGATCGAGGTCGAGGTGCTCGCCGGCCCATCTGGATGATCAACCGGCGGCGCCGATCGCACGTCAGGCGGGGATCTGCACGTCCTTGCCGACGATCGAGGTGGCGTGCCGCAGCAGGGGATACACCGCGCGGCGTGGATTCCGGGTGGCAACGATCAGACCTGACGAGGCGTCGTCGAGGACCGAGCCGAGCTCACGAAGGTCCTTGTCGCTGAGGTGACCGGCCAGGTGCCCCGAGAGCGCACCGAGGCCCGCGCCGCCGGCGGCCCCCGCCAGCAGTCCCGCCCCCAGGCCCACGGCCGGAAACAGGGCCATGATCACGCCGACGGCCAGCCCGGTCTTCATTCCCGCCGAGGCGTCGGCGATCGCCGGCTCGTTGTGCCGACGGACCACGGAGACGGCGCCGTCGGCGTTGCGTTCGAGAACGGCACCCTCGTACGCGTCGCCGAACGGGGAACCCATCCACAGCTGGAGGACCTGATCGAGGTCCCGACCGGCCGCTTCGGTGCTGGGGTATCTGGCGATGACCACCCGTACGCTGTCGTGCGCCATCGGTCTGCGGTTCTTTGCGGCTGCCGCCGGCTACGCGGCGCGGGCCTGTTCGCGCGATGAGGCGAGCGCCCAGATCACCAGCACGTCGATGGCGATCACGATGATCGCCCACAGCGGCGCATACGGCAGCCAGGTGAAGTTGACCAACGCGGCCAAGGACGCGACCACGATGCCGGCCACCTTGGCCCAGCCCTGACCCATCAGCACGCAGACGCCGATGGCGATCAGCCCGAGACCGACGATGAGGTGGATCCATCCCCAAGCGGTCAGATCGATGGCGTAGATGTAGTTGGGCAGTACGACCAGGTACTGGTCGTTGACGATTGCGGCCAACGCCTCCAGTGCCTGGAAGGCCCCGCCGACGATCAACATCACTCCTGCGAAGACGGTGATCCGGTGGGCCCAAGGCCCTGCCATCTGGACCGAGTCTGACATGACGACCTCCTGGAGATTCGAGCTGTTGTCGACGATAGGGATGTAGCGCTCCCGGTAGATCACCCTGCGAGGGTGAGCCATGTGGGGCGCCGGCCGGAGGACCTTCGACCCTCTTGCGGGTGGGCCCCGCCGTCTTAGATTTGCTCCGAAGGGGGTGGTCCGCATGAGTGGCTCGGAAACGCCCGGTTCGGGCGGCGACCCGGAGGAGCGCGTCGGTTTCGTCTCGCTCGCGGTAGGCATCGCAGACGCCGGCCTCCGCTCTGTCCGCGTGGCCATCGGTCGGCCACTGCCCGGCGAGCATGTGTTCGACGTCGCGCTCGGTGCCGTTCTCATCGGTGGTGAAGCTGCTTCCCGAGCCCTGGCGCCGGTGCGGGCCACCGTCGGCTCGAGCGTCTCCCAATGGTGGCGGATCCTGTCACCGCCGGCGCGACGTGTGACGGCCCGTCCGATCGAGGTGACCGAGGAACTGCGAGCCCGGGGACGGCAGCAGAGGGTCGACGACGGAGCGGTTCTCGAGCATGTGTTGGACATCCTCGTACCGGCGGTTGCCGACGAGCTCGTCCGTCGGGTTGACCTCAGCGCGTTGGTGCAGGACTACCTGGACATCGAAGCGATCGTTGCCGGTCTCGATCTGGACTCCGTGGTGGCGGCGGTCGATCTGGATCAGATCGCTGCGAGGCTTGATCTGGACGCCGTCATCGATCGGCTCGATCTGACCGCGATCGTCCTGGATCGCGTGGACCTCGATGCCATCGCGCGTCGGGTCGACGTGGACGCGGTCGTGAACCGCGTCGACATCGACGCGATCGCGGCCCGACTGGATCTGCAGGCGATCATCGAGCGGCTGGACCTGCCGGCCCTGGCCCAGCAGGTGATCGACGAGATCGACCTGCCTGCGATCATCCGCGAGTCCAGCGGATCGGTGGCTTCCGAAGCGGTCCGGGGGGTGCGCATGCACAGCATCGAGGCCGACGAGGCCGTCAGCAAGGCGCTCGATCGCGTCCTGCGGCATCGGCACGGTGCGACGCCTGCGGCCTCGGCGACCTCCGTCGCCTGGGACGATTCCGCGTCGGGGACCACCGGCCAGCCATCGACGGGTCCGGCGACGAGATGACCACCGAGATCGCCGTACCCGTGGAGGCGAGGCCGTATCAGGGGCGTCCGGCCGGCTTGGTGAGCCGCAGCCTCGCCGCTGCCGTCGACCTCGCTGTCGTCCTCGTCGTCATGGTCGGGTTGTACCTCGGCTGGACCGCGGTGCGCCTCCTGGTGCGACCCACGCAGTTCACCTTCCCCGACCCGTCGCTCCTGCTGTCGATAGCGGTCGGTTTCAGCGTCTCGGTGGTGTATCTGACCGTCGGCTGGACGATGGTGGGGCGGACGTACGGCGATCACGTGATGGGCCTCCGCGTGGTCGATCACCGCGGATCGACCCTTCACCTGCCGGCCGCGTTGATCCGGTCCGTTGCCTGTGCTCTGTTCCCGATCGGTCTGCTGTGGACGGCGGTCAGTGCCCGCAATCTCTCGATCCAAGATATCGTCCTCCGCACGGCGGTCCGGTACGACTGGCACACCAGCGAGCCCGGCTCCGGTCGACTTCCGGCCGGCGCGGCGGCATCATGAGTCCGTGATTCGACGGCGGCTTGTCGTGACGGGGCGGGTGACGCAGGCGTCCTTCCGGGAGAGTTACCTCCGCGAGGCCCAGCGTCTCGGGGTGCGTGGCTGGGCCCTCAGCCGCGACGAGACCCGGGTCGATGCGGTCTTCGAGGGCGAGGAAGACGCGGTCCAGCAGATGATCGAGTGGACCCGGACCGGCCCTGCCCACGCGTACGTGACCAGCGTCGAGGTGTTGGAGGAGTCGCCCGGCGGCGAGACCGGCTTCGTCGTGCACTGACGCTTCTCGCGCCCTCACCGGGCACTCGCGGGTCCGCGGGTCGGGCCCCACGAGCGAGCTCGGTCCCGCCCACCTGTGCTGCAGGAGGTCTTCCCAGGCGTGTGACCCCATCCGGGTGAGATCTCGGCGCGGGATCGACGATCCCACCTGGGAGCGGCACCCGGTCCTAGGCTGGCTGCGCTGAGCCAGCAGAATCCCGTCCTGGAGGGGTCATGACCGACCGTTCGACAACCCGTGTTCGCAGTACAGAGGACCCCCGCGACGACCGAGCTCGGGAGAGGGTCTATCGGGTTCTGACCCTGATGATCCAGCTCGTTCTGGTGGCCGGGGTGCTGATCTTCATCGTGGTGGGCGATTGGGCGAATGCCGTCCTGACGATCCTGGTTATCGTCCTGACCGTGATTCCGCAGTTCTTGAAGCGATGGTTTCGGGTGGACGTACCGCCGGAGTTCCAGCTGGTCGCCGCCGCCTTCGTCTTCTGCGCCGTCTTCCTCGGGACGGCGCTGGGCTTCTACGGTCGATACCTGTGGTGGGACACGGCGCTGCACACGACGAGCGGCTTCCTGCTCGGCGTGATCGGATTCATCGTGGCCTTCCTGGTCAACGGCACCGATCATCGACCCGAGGGGATGCGTGTCTCGTTGATCGCCGTGTTCGGCTTCATGTTCGCCGTGACGCTCGGCGTCTTCTGGGAGATCTACGAGTTCATCGCCGACAACCTCATCCCGGGTCTGGACATGCAGGTCGTCGCGACCGGACCCAACGACACGATGATCGACATGATCGTCAACACCATCGGCGCGGCGGTCGTGGCGGTGCTGGGGTACTTCTACTGCAAGACCGGGCGTGACAGCTTCATCGTCGACGGGGTGTACAAGTTCGTCCGCCGCAACCCGCACCTGTTCGTACGCCGCCCCTGACGGCCGCGTCAGCCCGGGCGGTCGGCCCAACCGGTCGGCCCAACCAGTCGGCCCAACCGAAAGGAACCACCGTGAGCGATGAGCAGGCCGTGCCGCAGACGGGCGGCATCGCCGTGGAATTGCTGGCGGCGATCGACCTCGGCCCCGAGATCGAGGGCATGGCGGGGTACCAGCTCCGGATGCGCAAGGTGACGATCGAGCCGGGCGGTGTGTTCGGTCCGCTGCACGACCATCGCGGCCGGCCGGGCGCCGTTTTCGTGCTCGAGGGGACGATCACCGATCACCGTGACGGAGTGGGGACCGAGTACGGGCCCGGCCTGGGCTGGCCGGAGGACCACAACACCCTGCACTGGCTGGAGAACCGGGGCACGGCTCGAGCGGTGGAGATCTCGGTCGACGTCATCCGCCACGAGTAGCGCGGCGGCTGCCCGCTGGCCGGGCACGTCCGCGGTTTCAACGACACCGCGGGTGGCTGTGAGGCCTTCCTGGACGTCCTCACCACGAGGACGCAACGACTAGCACACACGGTGAGCGACGGATCGTGGGCGTGCTGCGTGACGCGTGGGCGTTGCCGTGTTGCGACCGGCTCTCCTGGGACGCGCGTCCGACTACGTCCTGGCGTAGCGTCGCCGACCGGTCACGCCCCCGCCCACCCAGTGACCGAGGTCGAAGATGAAACCGATCACGACGAAGACCCAGCCCCATCCGCTCAACCCGTGGGTGATCGGGTTGTAGGCCAGGACGTAGAACAAGGTCGCGTACGGGACGAAGATCAACCCGAGCAGCGGGATGACGAAGCCGTTGAAGGCGCGGTCCACGAGATTCGAGAAGATCCAGATCAGCACCAGCGCAATCCTCGGGGCGAACCCCGCGAGCAGTGCGAGCAGACACCCCATCGGTGGACCTTTCTCTCGCGGGCGCGCAAGCGGTGGCCCGGTCGAAAAAATTGTCGGCCCGGCTCGGGGCTCCTCGCGTCACCCGACTCGGGTGAACGTGGTGTCAGTCGACGCCCCGCTCGCACCAGTCCCCATCGTGCCCGCGCGCGAGCGATCCCGACTGGACCTCCGCCGAAACGCGCGTTCTCGATCCGTTCGGGAGCTACGCAGGGGTCCGTTCAGTCTCCAACGGCGGAGGATGCGGGAAGCGAACCCGCGAGAGACCTCGAGGCCGCTGGTGCCGAGGCGACGCTTGTCCATAGGGCTTCCGATCTGTCGACATTGGGGTTGTGATGGGTCGATGCAGCAGTCAGCGTGTCGTCGGGCTGATCTGGAGGGTGGTGGCGCGTGGGCCGGCTGTCATCGGCGCGAGGTAGAAGCTGGTGGCGTACGTGGTGCGGTAGGCGGCGTTGACGGCGTCGAGGAGGTCTGGGTCGGCGGGGGTAAGACTGACGTCATCGTTGCGGCCGGCGGCGGTGACCTGTCCGGCGCGCTTGGTGATCGCGGAGTGGTACCAGCGTGAGTGTTCGCCCTGGTACGGGCGGACGATGTCAGATGGCGCAGGCGACTGTTCCCGCCTGACGGCCAGGTACGCCTTCAAGGACGACCCCGGTGACCGAGGGCATGGCCAGCGCGCCGCCGGCGCCGATCGGGATGATGCAGACCGCGAGCCATGACCTCGCGGTTCCAGTCGTGTTGCTCGACGCTGATCCGATCGCCGCTGATGATCTGGGCCAGAAGCCGCAACTCAATAAGCCAAATGGCGCAACTGAGGTCGGCATGTGACGGACCCGATCCGGCGGGGCGTGCCCGACCGTATCGGCGGGCTGCTGTAGTCGGCGCCGAAGGTCACCGCCGATGACATCTGAGACGTGTCATTTGAGACGTGTCAAGTTCCGGTACCCGCACAGTGTCATGTGACACGGTGTCATTTGAGATGGAAACTGCGACGACGGCGGGTCCGTCCCGACAGTGATTCTCGAGGTCGAGCCGTGTGGCCTGCTCAGGATGGCGGAGGATGCGGGATTCGAACCCGCGAGGGCGTGAACCCAACCCGCTTTCCAAGCGAGCGCCATAGGCCTCTAGGCGAATCCTCCGCGCGGAACCTTACCGGCTAGGCGCGAACCGCGCGAAATCCACGTCTCCGACGTGTCAGGCGTACAGACGGCTATAGCCCTCCCACGACCTGACACGTCGGGGGAGTTGAGGGTTACGGGCTCGTGTCAGCTTCCTCACAGAGGCGCGTCGGTCCGGGCACCCAGCGGCGCGTGACCATATCGTGACCCCCACGCGTCCTGGGGGCCGCCTCGGGATGAATGTCACGTACTCGACCGACTCATCGGAAAGCAGCACATCATGGCACTGCGCATCACGACCGACGGCACCCGGACCAAGATCCAGTTCGTCATCCCCGACGACGCCCACACTGGACCGGTTTCCGCCGTCGGCACGTTCAACAACTGGAAGCCGGGTGCCCACAAGCTCGTCAAGCGCAGCAACGGGACGCGGAGCATCAGCGTCGCGGTGCCGGCCGGTGAGACCGTGGCATTCCGCTACCTGGGCGAGGGTGGCGTGTGGTTCGACGATGCCGATGCGGACGCGATCACGCCCGAGGGATCGCTGATCCAGGCCTGACGCCCCGGGCCGGATCAGGCGCTCCGGCGGCGGTCCGTCCAGGTTCTCGCAGAGGGCGTCTCGACCGTCGGAAGCCCTCCCTCCGATCCCGTACACTGGTCGGCGGTCCCTCGCGCGGCGATAACTCGCCCAACTCCCCCAGGGCCGGAAGGCAGCAAGGGTAAGTGAGCTCTTTCGGGTGCGCGAGGGGCCGTTTCACGTCTTCGGGGCCGACCGCCCCGGTCGATTCGTCGTCGACTCCCCGACCCCTTCGGACTGTCAGTCCGAGGGCATAGGGTTCCTCGGGTGGGGAACGGCAGGGCGGACACCGACGACATCAGCGGAAGCCTGAGCGCTGCGTCGCCGCTGGACGGCGACAATCCGGTGGAGCTCCTGGAGTTCACCCAGGACGAGGCTCTGTTCGACGGCCCCATCGAGAACGCAGCGGGGCCCGACCCCGAGCCGGAGCACCCCGAGCCGGAGGGCGAGGACCCACCGTCCGGGGAGCTCGAGGAGCACCCCTTCGGCCGCGCGGCCGTCGACGAGCCGGCGCAGGCCGGCGTCTCGCGCTCCGCGGTCGCGGCCGGACGGGACTCAACGACGGCACCGCTGGCCCTGTACCGGCGCTACCGGCCGGACAACTTCGCCGACGTCATCGGCCAGGAGCACGTCACCGAGCCCCTCCAGCGGGCTCTGACCAACAACCGGGTCAACCACGCCTACCTCTTCTCCGGTCCGCGCGGCTGCGGCAAGACCACCTCCGCGCGCATCCTGGCCCGGTGCCTGAACTGTGAACGCGGCCCGCGCGCCGAGCCGTGCGGTGAGTGCCGGTCATGCCGCGATCTCGCCCGCGGCGGCCCGGGCAGCATCGATGTGATCGAGATCGACGCCGCCAGCCACGGTGGTGTCGACGACGCCCGCGATCTGCGGGAGCGGGCCTTCTTCGCGCCGGTCAGCAGCCGCTACAAGATCTACGTGGTCGACGAGGCCCACATGGTCACCACGGCCGGTTTCAATGCGCTGCTCAAGCTGGTCGAGGAGCCGCCGCCTCACGTCAAGTTCATCTTCGCGACCACCGAGCCGGAGAAGGTCATCGGCACGATCCGGTCGCGGACCCATCACTACCCGTTTCGGTTGGTGCCGCCGAAGGTGCTCGGCGCATACCTGGCCAGACTCTGTACCGCGGAGGGGATCGAGGTCGAGCCGGCGGTGTTGCCGCTGGTGGTTCGGGCCGGCGCGGGCTCGGTCCGTGACTCCTTGTCCGTGCTCGACCAGCTGCTCGGGGGGGCCGGCGACGACGGTGTGACGTACGCGCATGCCGCCGCCCTGCTCGGTTACACCCCGGACTCGCTGCTGGACGAGTTCGTCGACGCGCTGGCCGCCGGTGACGCGGCCGGTGTCTTCGCCTGCGTCGACAAGGTCATCGAGGTGGGCCAGGATCCCCGACGCTTTGCCGAGGATCTGTTGCGCAGGCTGCGTGATCTGCTGGTCGTGTCGGCCGTGCCGAACGCGCTCAGCTCGGGGCTGGTCGAGGTGAGCGGCGACCAGGCCGAGCGGCTCTCGTCGCAGGCCGCGGCCCTCGGACCCGGCGAGCTGACCCGCGGCGCGGAAGTGATCGCCAGCGGGTTGACCGAGATGCGAGGCACGACGGCGCCCAGGCTGCACCTGGAGTTGATGTGCGCCCGGATCCTGCTACCCGGAGCGGATGTCGACGACCGCGGCATCCATGCTCGCCTCGACCGGTTGGAGCGGCGGGTCGGGATGTCGGGGCACGCCGGGGACGTGGCGCCCGCCAGCCCTGTCGCCGGAGCGGGTGGAGCTCATCCGGCGTCAGATCTCACGGTCACTGGCACCGCGACGCCTGAGCTGGACGACTGGCCCGAGCCCGTACGTCCGGGTGCGGCCCCGCCGCCAGCCGGGCAGGGGGCCCGGGGCTCGGGACCGGCGAGAGATGAGTCGGAGGCGTCGTGGGGCGATCGAGTCGCAGCTGCAGCGGACGCTCCTCGGGATCAGGGCCGAGGCCCGATCGACGAGTCGGGCCGGGCCGGGCCGGGCTCGCACCCTTCCGCTGAGGACCGGCCTCCGGACGCGTGGTCGCAGGGCCGCGCGGCTCCATCCCGCGGTCGTTCGTCCGCGGGCTCGCCGCCGTCCGATCGCACGCCCGGCGCCCGACCCCAGATCGAGGAGCCCTCGGGTCCGCAGCCCCGCGGATCGTCCGGATCGTCCGGGCCCGCCGTGACGAGCCCCGATCCCGTCCCGATCCAGCCGACGCTCTCGGTTACCGATGTCCGGCGGCTGTGGCCGGAGGTGCTCGAGGAGGTCAAGGGCCGCCGCCGGTTCACCTGGATCCTGCTCAGCCAGAACGCCCACGTCGCGGAGGTCAGCGACGGCACCCTGCTGCTGGCGATGCTCAACGCGGGCGCCCGCGACAGCTTCTCCAAGGGCGGCAGCGAGGACATCCTGCGCGAGGCTCTGGTCACGGTCCTCGGCGTCGATCTACGGATCTCGACGATGGTCGACCCGAGCGCTGCCGGTTCGGCGAACCGCTCCGCGGGCAGCCCGCAACGGCAGTCATCACCGTCGCGACCGAAGCCGCCGGTCGTGCGAGCTGCCCCCAGCGAGCGCCCGCCAGCTCGCCCCGACCAGGTCGAACCACCGGACGAGGACGATCCACCCCCGCCGGACCAGGAGACCGAGGGACCGCGACTTCGGGTGGTGGACGATGCGGCGCTCGACCGGGCTCGCCAGGCGATCAAGCCGACCCGGACCGGTCGGCGCGACGCGGACCCGGTCGACGATCCCGACACCGACGCCGATGTCGACGACGCGAATCTGGACGAGGGCACCGAGAGCCATACCGAGTTGCTGGCCCGTCAGCTCGGCGCCCAGATCATCGCCGAAGAAGAAGACCGCACATAGGCTGTGCCGGACGCCGGCCACGACGGCAGCCGTCCCGCGCACGAAGGAATGAGGATCCGCGATGTTCCCCGAAGGTGACATGTCGGCCCTGCTGGCTCAGGCCCAGGCGATGCAGCAGCAGTTGCTCGACGCGCAGGAGGAACTGGCCAGCACCCACTTCGACGGCAGTGCCGGGGGCGACCTCGTCACCGCGACGGTGACCGGTGCCGGCGAGCTGGTCGGGCTCGTCATCAAGCCGGAGGCGGTCGATCCGGAGGACACCGAGACCCTCGCCGATCTGGTGGTCGCGGCCGTTCGCGACGCCAACCACAAGGCCCAGGCCATCGCAGCCAGCAAGCTCGGTCCGCTCACCGGCGGACTGGGCGGCGGCTCGCTGCCGTTCTGATCGCTGCGCGAGACCGAGAACTGTCGTGTACGAGGGGCCGATCCAGGACCTGATCGACGAGCTGGGCCAGCTGCCCGGTATCGGGCCGAAGAGCGCCCAGCGGATCGCCTTCCACATCTTGGCCGCCGATCCCGACGACGTCCGGCGGCTCGCCGACGTACTGCGCCTGGTGAAGGAGAAGGTCCGCTTCTGCGAGATCTGCTTCAACGTCGCCGAGGACGAACAGTGCCGGATCTGTCGCGACCCGCGCCGCGACGGAACGGTCATCTGCGTCGTCGAGGAGGCCAAGGACGTCGTGGCGGTCGAGCGGACCCGCGAGTTCCGCGGTCGCTATCACGTGCTCGGCGGCGCCATCAGCCCGATCGACGGCATCGGCCCCAACGAGCTACGCATCCGCGAGCTCTGCCAGCGGCTGGCCGACGGCACCGTGGTCGAGGTGATCATCGCCACCGACCCCAATCTCGAGGGGGAGGCGACCGCGACCTATCTCAGCCGACTGCTGATCCCGATGGGGGTCAGGGTCAGCCGTCTGGCCAGCGGTCTGCCGGTCGGCGGCGACCTCGAGTACGCCGACGAGGTCACCCTCGGCCGGGCCTTCGAGGGCCGGCGGTACGTCGACGCCTGACGGCCGGCCGGCTGGATCCCGTGGAGGCCGTGTTCAGTATGCCGACGAGTCCTCGGCATGGAAGACCCCGAGCCGTTCGCAGGCGCTGTTGAGCACCCGCTGCACGGCCAGCGTGTCGCGCAGCGGCATGATCGCGCTCTCGGTGGCGCCGGCGCGGACACCCTCGGTGACCTCGACCAGCTCGTGTGCGTAGCCGCCGCCGATCGGCGGACGGACGATCTCCTCCGGCTCGGCGCCGCCGCGTTGGAGCACGATGCGGCGCGGATGGTGGAAGCGCGGCGGGATGTCGATCCAGCCGCGGGTTCCCTGGATCCGCGCCGATCCGGGTGTCGCCCCGCGCAGGGAGATCAGCAGCGCGGCTGCTCGCCCGTCGTCGTAGGAGAGCAGCAGCCCCGCCTCGGCGTCCACGCCGGTCGGGGCCAGCGATCCGCTGACGTCGACCCGGGTCGGATCGCCGAGGATGTGCTGGGCCAGCGACACGACGTACACCCCGAGATCCAGCATCGCCCCACCCCCCTGTGCGGGGTCGAACAGCCGGTCTGTGGGGTCGAAAGGCCGATCGACCCCGAGGTCGGCCTGCACCTGCCGGACGTCGCCGATCGCGCCGTCGGCGATGAGGTCGCGGACCGCGACGATCGCCGGCTGGAACCGGGTCCACATCGCCTCCATCACGAAGACCCCGCGATCGCGCGCCGCCCGGATGATCTCCTCGGCACCGGCGACGGTCGCAGCGAACGTCTTCTCGATCAGCAGGGCCTTGCCGGCCTCGATCGCCGCCAGCGCCACGGCGTGGTGCTGCGGGTGCGGTGTGGCGATGTAGAGCGCATCGACCTCCGGGTCGGCCACGATCTCCCGATACGACCCGTACGCGCGCTCCAGCCCATGCCGGGCCGCGAAGGTCTCCGCGCGCTGCAGCGAGCGAGAGGCGCAGGCGAGCGCTACCGCATGCGGTGTGACGGCGAAGTCCTGGACGACCTGTGCGGCGATCCGACCCGGACCGACGATGCCCCACCGGATGTCGCGCTCGATGCTCACCCGGTCACTGTAGGGCCGGTCGTGGGGGCGCGAGATCAGGAGTCGCGACGGCGCCGGTGACGCTGGTGCCGATTCCCCGCCATCGAGGAGATCACGATCGGGATGAAGATCAGCCACCAGTAGTGCCAGCTGGTTGCGAACAGCAGCATGATCGTCACCGGCCAAGCGGCCCAGGCCGCGACGTCGAGAAAGCGATTCAGTCCCGCCGGCGCGACCGATTGGTCCGGCGCGGGGGGCACCGCAACCTGCGCCGACGACGGCTCGGGTCCGGCCGGGGTGCGTTGCCAGGGGGGCGCCTCGAAGGTCGGGGTGACCGCCTGGCCCGGTTTCGGGCCGGGCAGGTCGGCGAACAGGGGCTCGAGATCGGACATCGTCCTGGCGCGCAGTGCCTGGTCGAGTCGCTCGTCGAACTCCGCCTGCTCCAGCCGCCCCTCCGCCAATGCCTCCCGGAGATAGGTCGCCGCCTGGTCGCGTTCGGCGTCGCCGATGCGCTGCGGTACCGGTTCGGGCGAGGAGGTCACACCGGTGAGTATCCCACCGCGAGGTTCCAATCCGGGGTGACGCTGAAGACGGCCATCCGGTGCAGGTGATCGCGGGCGAGCTCCTCGATCCCGGCACCCCGCGGCACGGCGAACGCCGCCACCGCCCAGGGCGCGGTGATCAGACCGAGATAGCTGACGACCGCGGCCGCGGCCCGGGTTCCGTCGAGCTCGTCCGCCGTGACCGGGACGGACTCGTAGCCGCCGCGGAGCACCGCCGCTCCCGCGGCGCGCAGGTTCAGCACCCAGTCCCGGGTCGCGTCGGGGGAGACCAGGAACCAGTTGCCGCCCTCCACGAGCAGACCGAGCGGGGTCCGGGTCGGCGCACCGGTGCGGCGTCCGGTCACCTGGAGGACCCGCAAGGCGACACCGGGGTCTGCAGGAGGCTGTGGCGGCTGGGAGAGCAGGCGGGCGGTCATCGTGCGGTTCATGGCGCGCAGGTCGGACCAGGGCTGGGTCATGGGCAGCACTCCTTGAGTCGGGGCCGGCGATGCAGCAGTAAAGCTCAGCATACTGATCATTTGGTACCGGCCCAAGCCGTCCCAGATGGACGGCGACGAGTCGCAACGGCTGGCCGCACTAGAGTTGGGGCGGCCCGTCCCTGGAGTGGTGGGTCCTGGAGCAGGTCCCCAAGGTCAGGCAGGAGGGTACGCGTGAGCCCCGAGCAGGCGGAGACCACGTCGAGACGCGTCGTCCAGAAGTACGGCGGCTCGTCGGTCGCCGACGCCGAGAGCATCAAGCGGGTCGCCCGTCGCATCGTGGCCACCAAGCAGGAGGGGAAGGACGTGGTCGTCGTCATCTCCGCGATGGGTGACACGACCGACGAGCTGATGGACCTCGCGCTCAGGGTGTCCCCTTTGCCCGCTCCCCGCGAGCTCGACATGCTGCTGACCGCGGGCGAGCGGATGAGTGCAGCCCTGCTGGCCATGGCGATCCACGACCTGGGACTCCGCGCCCGCTCGCTGACCGGCTCGCAGGCCGGCATCATCACGACCGGGACCCACGGGAACGCGCGCATCATCGACATCACCCCGGGCCGGATCACCGGCGCGCTGGACAAGGGCGACATCGTCATCGTGGCCGGGTTCCAGGGCGTCGCGCAGGACACCAAGGACGTGACCACGCTCGGCCGCGGTGCGTCCGACACCACGGCCGTCGCGCTGGCGGCGGCCCTCGCTGCGGACTACTGCGAGATCTACACCGACGTCGACGGCGTCTTCACCGCCGACCCGCGGATCGTGCCCAGCGCGCGGCGGATCCCGCAGATCTCGTACGAGGAGATGCTCGAGATGGCCGCGTGCGGGGCCAAGATCCTGCACCTGCGCTGTGTGGAGTACGCCCGGCGCGAGAACGTCAAGGTGCACGTACGGTCGTCGTTCTCGGACAAGGCCGGGACCTGGGTGCAGGAGCTGGAGGAAGGGAAGGCCATGGAACAGGCGATCATCTCCGGAGTCGCGCACGATCGCAGCGAGGCCAAGATCACGATCGTCGGGGTTCCCGACCGGGTCGGCGAGGCCGCCAGGATCTTCGAGGCCGTCGCCGCCACCGAGATCAATATCGACATGATCGTGCAGAACGTTTCGGCGGTGGAGACCGGCCGGACCGACATCTCCTTCACGTTGCCCAAGACCGACGGCCAGGCGGCCATGCAGACGCTGGACGGTCTCAAGGACAGCGTCGGGTTCGCCGATGTGCTGTACGACGACCAGATCGGCAAGGTGTCGGTGGTCGGCGTCGGGATGCGCTCGCACCCGGGCGTGACGGCCAAGTTCTTCGCCGCCCTGGCCGCGGCCGGGGTGAACATCGAGATGATCTCTACCTCCGAGATCCGGATCTCGGTGGTGCTGGATCAAGACGACGTGGACCGGGCGGTGGCCGCCGCTCACACGGCGTTCGGGCTGGACGCCACCGAGGAAGCGGTCGTTTACGCCGGCACCGGTCGCTGAGGGGACCGGGCGCGGAACCCGTTCAGTCCAGGACGCGGCCGAGCAGATGATCGGCGATCTGACGAGCCCAGCCGCGGATCGCATCCCAGTCCCGGTAGTCGCCGGCCATGTCGCTGTTGGCCACCCACCGAGCCATCGCCGTGGTCGCTCGCGCCGGGTCGAGGTTGCCGCCGAAGACCATGATCGGGGGTGAGCCGATCTCCCAGGCGAGTCGGACCATCGCGGCCGGGCTCTCGTGGCGTCGCTGCGACACCTCCCCGGTCGGCCCGCTCTCGAAGAGCCACACCCGTCGGGCGGCGAGGGCGTCGCGATGGGTCTTGAGGTAGCGCCGGGCCGACTTCTGCCAGCGCGTGGTGTAGATCGCGCTGCCGCCCACCACGGCGTCGAAGCCATCGGGCGGAGGTGCATCGGCAAACGACTGGCAGACCACCTCGAGACCTTGGCCGCGGAGTTCCTCGGCGATGGCCTGGGCGATCTCGGCCGTCGATCCCATCTTGGACGCGTACGCGACCAGAACGGTGAGTGCGGATTCGCTCATGGCGCTTCGTAGATCAGCCCGGGAGCAACTGGCGGCCGCTCACATGCAGCAACGGGAGCTTGACGAACAGGATGCGCGGCCCGTCGGCCCAGGGCTCGGGGATCTTGCCGTACCGCAGGCGAGCGAAGTCGGCCTCGGTCAGCAACTGGGCGACGCCCACCGCCAGCACGCTCCACCCCGATTCGAAGAACTCGTCGATGTCGTCGATCTCGAACGCGCAGGTCGAATCCATCGCATACCGGGCCACCTCGCCATCGGGGACGGTGCGGAACACGACGCCGTCCTCGGTCAGGATGTAGTTCACCGGGATGACCCGTGGCCCGTCGTCGGTGGTGTAGGCGAGGCGTCCGACGCGCTTGGCCTGCAGTGCTTCCAGACAGTCTTCCCGTGTCATCTCCACCAGTCGTCCAGTGGCTCTGCCTGCCACCGACCAGAACGCCTCGGCCGTGCTCATGGTGTGCCCTTTCTCGACGCTGCCGCTGACTGTGGCCACAGTCTGTCAGCGCGGCCGCCTGGTGACGAGGGCCCCGGGGTACCGCTGGTACGTGACCTTGGTCCCGCCGGCCTGGGACCGGACTCGGCCTCCCTGCGAACTGTGCGCGCACGACAAGTCCGCGCGGCGTGTCGCTGTCGTATGTGCACAGTCTCCGAGGACGGGGGTTCGGACGGGGGGTCGGGGACGGAGAGGTACGGGACTAGATCGGGAGGGGGACGATCCAGCTGAAGGTGGTACCGACGGTAGTCCGGCGGATGACGCTGGCATGACCGCCGGCGGCGCGAGCGCGGGCTGCGGTGTTGCGCAGTCCCGATCCGGTGGGAGCGTCCTCCGGGATGCCGATCCCGTCGTCCTCGACCTGGACGGTCAGGGTGTGAGCGGGTGCGTCCACGGCGATGAGGACCTCGACCGAGCCGGCCTGTGCGTGCCGGACCACGTTGGACAGGGACTCCCGCAGCGTGGCGAGGACGTCCTCGGTCATCGTCACGGGCACCGTGCTGTCGATCGGTCCCTCCAGAGTCAGCTTGGGCTCGAAGCCGAGCACGCGTGCGGCGTCGGCCACGATCCCGACGATCTCGTCCCGCAACGGTCGGGTGTCGTCGGCCTCGTCGTGTTGCAGCGAGAAGATCGTCGACCGGATCTGGACGATCGTCTCGTCGAGATCATCGACCAGCCGCGACAGCCGCCGGCGAGTCTCCTCGTCGGATACCCGGCGCAGCACGCTCTGCAGCCCCAGCCCGGTGGCGAAGATGCGCTGGATGACCTGGTCGTGGAGATCGCGAGCAATCCGGTCGCGGTCGGTGAACACCGCCAGACGCTTGCGGTTGTGCTCGTTGAGCGCATGCTCACCGGCGAGCGCCACGTGGTCGGCGAAGGCGGTGACCGCGTCGAGGTCGGCTTCGCTCCACGGCTGGTCACGGGTCAGCACGAGCACGCCGATCAGCCGGCCACGGACGCGGAACCCGATCACCTCCGGCTCGGGGTCGGAGGCGCCGATCACGTGCAGCCGGCCCTCGTCATCGGTGTCGATCCGGACGGTGGTGTGCAACCGGAGCCGTGCTCCGTCATCACCGGCGACGCCGTTGATCACGAACGTGTCGCCGGGGATCCGGGTGCGGACCAGTTCCTCACCGTCACCGGCGGGGGCGGGCAGGGCCACGAGGACGCTGCGGCTGCCGCTGGCCAGGAGTGCCTGGTACGCCACGATCGCCGGCCCGCGGGGCGGGTCGGCGCCCAGCTGCGAGGACGCCCGTCCCGCAGCCGCCAGCCAGGATTGTCGGATCCGGCTCTCCTCGAACAGGCGGGCATTGTCGATCGCCACTCCGGCGGCGGCGGCGAGTCCGACGACCACCCGCTCGTCCTCGGCGGTGAACTCGCTGCCGTCGATCTTGTCGCAGAGATAGAGGTTTCCGAAGACAGTTTGCCGGACGTTGACCGGGACTCCGAGAAAGCGGTGCATCGGAGGATGATGTGCAGGAAAGCCGACCGAGGCGGGATGGTCGGAGATCTCGCGGAGCCTGAGTGGGCGTGGGTCCTTGAGCAGGACGCCGAGCACCCCGCCGCCGCGCGGCAGATCGCCGATCAAGGCCTTCTGATCGGGGTCGACACCGTGGACGTGGAACTCGGCCAGCCACGTGTCGTCGGGGTGGTCGTCGGGATGTCCGAGGACTCCGAGCGCGCCGTACCGGGCGCCCGTCAACCGGCACGCGGACTGGACGATGAGGTCGAGCACTGCGGGCAGCTGCAGGTGACTGGCCAGCGCCATCACCGCATCCAGCAGCGGATCGGTGGCCGCAAAGCGGTCGGGCGGACGTGTCGTCGTCACCGCTGCCCCTCAGTGGTCTCGTCGATACCCACCGCTTGGGTCGGAGGTTTTGCGCACTAAAGCTACCGGGCACACCGACCCGGCGACCACGGCACGGGCCACCGTCCCGAGGACCAGTCCGGACATGGCCGACGACCCGTTGGTCCCGACGAACAGGAGGTCGAGGTCGTGGGACTCCTCGACCAGCGCCCGCACCGGATGGGCCCGGACGAAGTGCCGCTGGACCACGGTGTCGGGATAGTCGTTCTTCCAGCCGGCGATAGTTTCGGCGACCCGCACCTCGGCCCGAGCCAGCCAGTCGGTCAGCGTGGCCTCGTAGTCGGCGACGCCGGCGAAGCTGTCCAGGTGCGGCTGGTAGGCGTAGATGACCCGAAGTTCGATCCCGCGGGCCGCGGCCTCGGCATACGCGGCGGCCAGGGCGGGCACCGATTCGGCCGAGCCATCGATCCCGACCCCGATGGCCCGACCGCCGGCGACCGGCGGACGCCAGCCGTGCGGCACCACGATCACCGGGCAGTGTGCCTTGGCGCCGACGGTGACCGAGGTGGAACCGGCGAACACCCGTTCCAGCCCCGACAACCCGCGGCGACCGATGACCACCGCCAGCGCGCCCTTGGACATCTCGGCAAGGACGTCGCCCGGGTATCCGAGGACCACCTCCGAGGTCACCTGCTCCGGCAGCAGGCCGCTGGCCAGGGCCCGGCGTGCCGCGGCGGCGGTCGCCTGTTCGGCGGCCGCCGCAGCGGTGTCAGGGGTGAGGAGGGGCAGGGCCAGCCCGAAGGCGGTTGCGGTGGCCGGTGGCACCGCGGTGACGATGTGCAGCGGGGCCTTGCGGACCTTGGCTTCGACGGCGGCGTAGTCCACCGCCCGCAGACCGTCGTTGCTGCCGTCGGCACCGACCAGGATGGTGCCGGGACTCACCAGGCTCGGGGCCTTGATGGTGGCGGTACCCACCTCCGCGGCTCGGGTGGTCATGCCCGATCCCTTCTCACCACAGCCAGTGGTTCTTCGCCACGAAGGAGACCGAACGCCACGGCCGGGACAGGCCCCAGGTCAGACCGGCCGAGGTTGCGGCCAGCACGGCGAGGCTGATCAGACCGAGGATGTGGTCGTCGATCACCGGGTTCGTGGTCGGCGGCAGCGCCACGGTCCACATCATCAGGTAGAGGAGGCCGCCGGCGACGGCGGTGATCCGCAGGCCGATGCCGAGGATGAGGGCCACACCGATGGCGAGCAGCGCGAACATGAACAGATAGTCCACCCAGGTCTGGCCGGCGATGCTCTTGTAGAAGACGGCGAACGGGCCGGACGACCCCTTGGCCAGGAAGCCGTAGGTCGGGCTACCGCCGTGGATCATCGCGCCCGCGGACTTCGTGGCGAAGCCGAAACCGAACAGCTTGTCGACGAAGGCCCACAAGAAGACGAGGCCGAACGCAATCCGCAAGACGGCGAGCAGCTTGCCGGCCAACGGGGTAATGATGCGAGGTTCGCTCGCAGGACTGCTGGTGACCGTTTCCGCCGGTCGGGTCGTGGTTGACATGGTTGAGATCCCCTTTGGGTTCATCGCCGGACGCCGACTGGGGCGAACCGGTGGCCGGCTGTTTGCCGACACCTCGATCCTGCTCGGAGACGCGGGTGAGAGTGAGGGCGCAAGGGCTTTCGTAGCCTGGGACCAACGTCCTGCTGAGTCCCAGCCGGTCAGCGCAACAGCTTCGAGGCCAGCACCGCGGCCTGGGTCCGGCGCTCGAGTCCGAGCTTGGCCAGCAGGGAGGAGACGTAGTTCTTGACCGTCTTCTCCGCCAGATAGAGCCGCTGCCCGATCTGTCGATTGGTCAGACCCTCGGCGATCAGGGCGAGGATCTCGCGTTCCCGCTCGGTCAGGGCAGCTAGTTCGTCCACCTCCGGCTCGGGCGCCCGGAGTCGCTCCAGAACACGGGCCGTGACCGCCGGATCCAGGAGCGACTGCCCGGCGGCGACCCGCCGGACGGTGTCGACCAGGTCGGAACTGCGGACCTGCTTGAGGACGTAGCCCGAGGCGCCGGCCATGATCGCCGCGAACAGCGCCTCGTCGTCGTCGTAGGAGGTGAGGATGATCGCCTTGATCTCGGGGTTCTTCGACCGGATCGCGCGGCAGACGTCGATCCCGCTGCCGTCGGGCAGACGGGCGTCGAGGATCGCCACGTCCGGACGCAGCGCGGGGGTGATCCGGATGGCCTCCTGCGCCGATCCGACGTCTCCCACCACTTCGAGGTCGTCCTCGGCTTCGAACAGGTCACGCAGGCCGCGCCGCACGATCTCATGGTCGTCGAGCAGGAAGAGCCGGACTTTGGCCGGCGGGGGCGCGCCTTCGGTGCTGGCGGTCACGACCCGATCGACCTGCCGCTCACCTGATCGAGGCTGATCTCGATGAACAGGTTCCTGGTCCCCGGCGCCCAGGGCACCGGATCGGCATGACTCCACAGATCGACGAGTTCGTCGGCCTTGGCCGCCGCCCGGGACTGGCCACTGACCAGCACGCTCCAGCCGGTGCGGCTGTCGGTGTCGAAGCTGTCGATCTCGAACGCCACCCGCCGGACATGGCGCAGATCCGCGAGGGGACCGTAGGCCGCGGTCCGGAACACCACCGCGTCGTTGTGGACCTTGTAGGTCACCGGGAGAATCTGCGGCCCGTCCACGGTGTTCCAGGCCACCCGGCCGACCGCGCCGGACTCCAGCCGCCGTCGACACTCGTCGGTCGACAGTGGACCGAAGCTCTTCTGCTCTGTCATCTCAGCCTTCTGTTCTCTCGGCTTTTGCCGTCCGGGCCCGACCCCGTGGCCGGGCCCGGACGTCGATCAGCGGCGCTGCCAGGTCCAGTCCCGCACGCTCGGCATGTCCTGCAGATTCTCCACGACGTAGGCCTCGTGCCGCGCCAGTTGCTCCTGACACCAGGCTTTCAGATCGGACGCACCCAGCGGTGTCCGCTTGGAGTTGTTGATCGCGTCCATCACCAAGTGATACCGCGAAGCCTTGTTCTTGACCACCATGTCGAACGGCGTGGTCGTGGTGCCTTCCTCGATGAATCCGCGGACGTGGAACCGGTCCGCGTCCGGCCGGCCGTGGACGAGCTGATGGACCGCGCCCGGGAAGCCGTGGAAGGAGAACACCACGTCGACGTGGTCGGTGAACAGCTCGCGGAAGAAGGTGTCGGAGATGCCGTGCGGGTGGTCCTGCGGGCGAGGCAGCGTCATCAGGTCGATGACGTTGACGACCCGGACCTTCAGCCCCGGCAGGCGCTCCTCGAGGATCTCAGCGGCCGCGACGGTCTCCATGGTCACCACGTCACCGGCACAGGCCAGCACGATGTCGGGGTCGCCGACGCCGTCGTCGTTGCCGGCCCAGGTCCAGATCCCGGCGCCCTGGGCGCAGTGCTTGATCGCCTCGTCCAGGGTCAGCCACTGCTGCTGCGGCTGCTTGTCGATCACGATCAGATTCACGTACGACCGGGAACGGAAGCAGTGGTCGGCCACGGACAGCAGCGTGTTCGCGTCCGGCGGCAGATAGACGCGGGACACCTCGGCGCGCTGGGTGATCACGTTCTGGATCAGCCCGGGCCCCTGGTGGGAGAACCCGTTGTGGTCGTTGCGCCAGCAGGTGGACGTGAGCAGGATGTTGAGGCTCGGCACCTTGGCCCGCCACGGCAGGTGATTGGCCTCCTCCAGCCACTTGCTGTGCTGGATGGTCTGGGATGCGCTGACCATGGCGAACGACTCGTAGGTGGCGAACATGCCGTGCCGGCCGGTCAGGTTGTAGCCCTCGAGCCAGCCATGGCAGTTGTGCTCACTGAGCACTTCCATCACCCGGCCGTCGTGGGAGATCTTGGTGTCCTGCGGCAGCAGAGCCTCCATGAACGCGCGGTCGGAGACGTCGAAGACCGCACCCAGCCGGTTGCTGTTGGTCTCGTCGGGGCAGAACAGCCGGAAGGTCTCGGGGTTGCGCCGGTAGATCTCGGCGGTCAGCTCGCCGAGCCGGCGGACCGACTCCACCGGCGTACCGGGATTGGTCAGCTCCACTGCGTAGTCGCGGAAGTCCGGCAGGTCCAGCTCTTGGGTCAGCAGGCCACCGTTGGCGTGCGGGGATGCGCTCATCCGGGCGTCGCCGCTCGGGTTCGCCTTCAGGACCAGCTCGACCGGTGCGCCGGACTCGTCGAAGAGCTCCTCGGGACGGTACGAGCGCAGCCACGCGTCCAGATCCGCCAGGTGCTGCGGGTTGCCTTTCACCCCGGCCAGCGGAACCTGGTGCGAGCGCCAGCTTCCGGTCACCTCGATGCCGTCGATCTGCTGCGGTCCGGTCCAGCCCTTCGGCGTGCGCAGCACGATCATCGGCCAGCGGGGTCGCTCGCTGATCGCGCCGCTCTCTCGCGCCGCCCGCTGGATCTCCCCGATCTTCGTGTACGCGGTGAGCAGGGTCTCGGCGAAGCGGTGGTGCATGCCGGGGAGATCGTCACCCTCGACCTCGAGCACCTCGTAGCCGTGGCCCTCGAGCAGGGAGCGGACCTCGGTGTGTGACTTCCGGCCGAGAACGGTGGGTCCGGCGATCTTGTAACCGTTCAGGTGCAGGATCGGCAGCACGGCACCGTCGCGGGTGGGGTTGATGAAGGAGATGCCCTTCCAGGAGCCCTCGAGCGGTCCGGTCTCGGCCTCGCCGTCGCCGACCACCGCGATGCTCAACAGATCCGGGTTGTCCATCACCGTGCCGAAGGCGTGGACCAGTACGTAGCCCAGCTCGCCGCCCTCGTGGATGGAGCCCGGGGTCGTCACCGACACGTGGCTCGGAATGCCACCTGGAGCGGAGAACTGACGGAACAGCCGCTTGATCCCCGCCTCGTCCTGGGTGACATGGGGATATACCTCTGTATAGCTGCCCTCGAGATAGCTGGCGGCGACCAGGGCCGGCCCGCCGTGCCCGGGGCCGGTGAGGTAGATCGTCGGCTGACCGGTGTGCTGGATCAACCGGGACACGTGCGCGTAGATGAAGGACAAGCCCGGGCTGGTGCCCCAGTGGCCGAGCAGGCGCGGTTTGATGTCGTCGCTCGTCAGTGGACGGCGGAGCAGGGGATTGTCCTGGAGATAAATCTGCCCGATGGTCAGGTAGTTGTTGGCCCGCCACCAGGCATCGATCGCTTCCACCTCCTCCGCCGTGATCTCAAGTGCGCTCGTCGGGGTGGTGAGCGTCATGACTGATCCCTCCTGGGGTCGGGAGTCGGACTGGGACAGTGTCGCAAGAGACGTGCCGCCAGGTGCCCGCGGGTCTCCACCCCTCAGCTTCGCGGCGGTGCCGGACGGTACGTAGGGCCGAAGGGCCCACCCGTTCCGGACCGAACCTCCCGCACCCCACCGCCCGGACCGGGGGACCAACGTCCCTGCTGTCCGGGATGCCCGCGACCATCAGGATCCTTCGACGTCGCCGATCAGTTCCGCGACATGGTCGGGAACGTAGGTGGTCAGCTCGCGCGGTGGGCGGCGGTAGTTGGTCGTCGACTCCAGATGCTTCGGCAGCTTCACCTCCGGCAGCGGAACCTCGCCGTACGGAATGGTTGACAGCAGATGCGCCATCATGTTGAGCCGGGCGTGCTTCTTGATATCCGACTCGACGACGTACCACGGGCTTGCCGGGAGATCGGTGTGCACCATCATCTCGTCCTTGGCCCGTGAGTAGTCCTCCCAGCGGTTGATCGACTCCAGATCGGTGGGGCTCAGCTTCCAGCGACGCACCGGGTCGTTGAGCCGGGACCGGAAGCGTCGGAGCTGCTCGTTGTCCGACACCGAGAACCAGTACTTGCGCAGCAGGATGCCGTCGTCGATGAGCATCTGCTCGAAGATCGGCGTCTGCCGCAGGAACCGGGTGTACTCCTGCGGCGTGCAGTAACCCATCACCTTCTCCACGCCCGCGCGGTTGTACCAGGAACGGTCGAACAGCACGATCTCGCCGCGGGCCGGGAGGTGTGCGATGTAGCGCTGGTAGTACCACTGGCCGCGCTCACGTTCGGTCGGCACGGGCAACGCCGCGATCCGGGCGACGCGCGGACTGAGGTACTCGGTGATCCGCTTGATCGTCCCGCCCTTGCCGGCGGCATCGCGACCCTCGAAGACGACGACGATCCGCGCACCGGTGTGCCGGGCCCACTCCTGGACCTTGACCAGCTCGGCCTGGATCCGGAAGAGCTCGGCCTCGTAC
>DASTGF010000065.1:0-3642 GCA_035719255.1 Microlunatus sp.
CACTTGAAACCGGCGAACCGTCCCGCCGGCAAAGCACGGAGGTCTGGTTGATCAGCAGACGCCGTGCCGATAATCGATGGACCAGACCGACCAGCTCGGCGGTGAACGTCCCCCTGGTCGAGAGAGTTCGGTCGATTGATACCGATCGTCGCGAAGGCGCTGGGCTAGCGTGAGGGTCGTGGCCCGGAGGCTGAGCAGTCCGATCGAGGTCGCGCTGGCGCTGGTTCGCAGTCTGGACCCGGCGCTGACAACCCGTCTGGACGTCGAGAACGCCCTGGAGGAGGCGGCGCGGGCCTGGGAGGGCAACTACGAGAACGCGACGTGCCGCTACTGCGGCGGGCCGATCGTCCGCCACGTGGAGGAGGAGGGGGCCTCCTGGCGGCACCAGGATCGTGAACGTTCTCGGGGCTGTCGTGCGGCGAGTTTTGTCCCCGATGAGGGTTGGAACGAGGATCTGAATCGGAGGTGGTACGCCACCCCTGCCCGTTCGACGCGGCGCGGCGATCATTGGGACCGGATGAGGATCGTTCGTCGCATCCTGCTCCGCACGATGCGTCACAGCCACCGCGTCACGCATACGGTCACTGTTGACAGGGTTCTGCTGGTCAGTGTTGGTGGAGGAGAAGCTGACGAAGGTGGCTGGCCCGAGGATCGGCTTCGTGGTCGGCCTGCTCTGGCCGTCGGAACTGGCCAGGGACGACCTGCCGCGTCACGGCCCGGACTCCCCGCCGATCACTGTCGATGACTGCCCGGAGTGGACCCACCCGGTGCCGATGATCCTGATCAAGGACCTGTACAACCCGGCCGTCACGACCAGGCAGCCGCCGCGCGGCAACATCATCTACATCGATCCCGGGCAGCCTGAACCGTATCTGCTCGGGCTGGGCCGGCTCGGCGTCGTCGACCTGGAACAGAACCCGGCTTACCGATCTGGTGGTGCTTCGGACATCGTCATCCCGGACCGGGAGCCTGACCGGGCAGCACCGGCCGAATGATGATCATTTCTCCTGCGACGCCCTGGCGTGCTGCTGGACAGAAACGGTGACGGCCGGGTGACCGCCGGCTCGCTTCATGCGGTAGCCGACATTGTGCGCCTAGCTCGAGCAGGTCAACGGCTCATCACGGTTGAGGGTGTGGGTCGGGGGCGGCACCGCCGGCGTCGCTGGTGGGACCGATGCGGTCCTCGTTGACCGCGCCGTGTGGTCAGCGGCGGATGCTGACCACGTTTGCGTTCAGCTTGAGGTTCATGTTGCGCTTCTTGACCATCTGATCCAAGACGTCTTCCCAGCCTTTCTGCCAGGCCGTGACGCCGCTCGACGTGCCGAACGGCCACGCGATGTCCGGTGTGATCCACACGAGACCGTAGTACGCGGGGATCTTGTCGAGATCGCCATAGCCCTGCACTTGATAGGCATAGATCAGATAGCCCTTCAACGCGCCCATCTTGTTGTCATCAAGATACTGCGCGAAGCTCTTCGAAAAGACGCCGTGCGGGTCGCCGACCGGCCTGGAGATCGGCATGACGCCGTCGATGGTGCCGAAGATCTCGTAGCGCAGGCCGACGTAGATTCCGGCGGCCGCCACGAGCTCAAGGTAGGCGAGATCCTGCTTCGCCTCGCTACAGGGCCAGCCGAAACCAAGGTACTGACAGGCAACCATCAGTCCGTAGTCGCTGAAAGCCATGACCGTCTCGTTCGGTGGCGTGCCGACAACTATGCCTCGTTCGGACCCGTGCGCGACGGGCACGCGTGTGTTGCCGACGGTGAACTCGGAGAGTGCTTGCACCATGTCGTCGTACGCGGGCGACAGGTAGCACGTGCCGAGCTCGGCGATCGACGTGCCACCCTGATCCGGCACCTGCAACGAATGCGTCTTGCCGGCGAACCGATCCGTCTTCTCCAGCAGCGTGATGTTTGTGTAGCCGGCGTCGATAAAGCGCTGCGCGAAGAGCAGCCCACTCACGCCCGCACCGATGACGACGATGGCACTGTCCTTGGCTGCCGGCAGCAGCGCCGGCTTCGCGTCGAGCAGGATGTTCAGATACGACCAGCAGTGCAGGACGGACTCGAAGCACGTCGAGGCGTGGACGTACACCGTGTCGTTCGCGCCCTGCAGGTCGAGCCATCGCCACGGGGCTCCGGCCTCGAGCGCGCCGAATAAGAACTGGTTGAAATACGGCGTCCGCAGCGGATTCACGGCCGGGTGGATCGCCCCATTCTGATTCTCCTCGACCTGCACGATCTCGTACCGGCCGGGCTGGAACGGCCACCATGAAGGCGGGCTGTCGAGGAACGCTTTTCGCTGTGCGGCGAGGGTGTCGGGATCCGACGCACCGTTGATCCCGACCATCTGATAAGTCGTGACGATGTTGGTCGCGGCGCCGTTCGCGGCCGGAAGGCCCCACCGTTTTGCTGTCTCGTTTCGATACCCCTGCACGAGGCCCGTCTGAGACTCCACGATGTCGGGAGCGAGGATGACGACCCGATCTTGCGCCTTGCGCGGATAGACTCGCAGGCACGTTGTGTAAAAGGTGAAGTTGCGGAGCGAGTTCAGCAGCGCGAGCTCTTGGGGTCTGTAGTCCATTACCGGCTCGAGCGCGCGTGGATCACACGCGATCACGAGAAGCGCCGGATTGACCACGACGCGGTTTCCGTCGGTCTGATAAACCACTTCCATTTTTGCGACCTCCGCGCTAACCGTATCACCGGGGCTGGAGCTAGCCTGCCCGAATTCCGACGAGCGCGGCGCGGTGCTTCTGCAGCCCACGGGTCACGTCGGGACGATGATGAGCGGGCAGTGGGTTCGCTTTGCCATGGCGTGTGCGACCGAACGGTTCCTGCCCCTCCTACCGTGCAGGTCGGGTCGCCCGACGACTGCTGCGGCGGCGTCGACCGACTCCAGCACCAGCTCGTCGTCCGGTTACCCCCGGCTCGGTTCGCTGTGCCGCGGGCCGCCGCAGCGGTCAGGGCGAGTTGGCGCCGCCTGACCTCGGCGTATGGGACGGCTTGATGGATCACATCGAGGGCGAGCACGCTCGTCCCGAGGCGCTGTGCCTCGGCGATCGCGGCCGCCAGTCACATCGCGCGGCATGGTGGCCAATCACCGATCAACTGTGATTGACCTGCCGGGGAGTCGAGAAGATTGCCGTGTCACCGATCGAAAGGCCGCCGTCGGCGTCATGACCTGACCCGAGCACTCCCAGCTCAGCGAGGCACGACTATGCAAGCAGGCCGCAGGCTGGCCAGGACAGGACTGGGGAGCGTTATGAAAAGTGGTTCGCACCTGTATGCACCGAACTACTACCAGCGCTACCGCCCGGCCGCCCCGCATGCCGCAAGCGGTTGACACCGCAACCTCCCAACTCGGTATCCGCTGCATCGCCCGACGGGGCGGGCCATCGGCCAGTAGCAGTCTCGTGAGATGATCTTCTCCGAGCGGATGAAGCCCGTTGGCCGCCTCTTCGAGGCGTATTGGAGCCTTGGTGTCCTGGGTGGCCTGATCCTGTCGGCGGTGCTGGCCGTTCGCTGTCAACGGCCAGTTTCTGGTCCCCGCTGGTGGCCAGTTGAAAGTCCCCGCTCCTTGTCGTTGTTTCAGGCTTTGTTGATCTTGGTTCCTCCTTGTTGTCGGGCTTGTCGCATGCGG
>DASTGF010000066.1:0-3764 GCA_035719255.1 Microlunatus sp.
CACCGCGTCCAACCCCTGCTCGGAATACATGTCGCTCGACAACTCCTCGTGCAACCTCGCGTCCCTCAACCTGCTGAAGTTCCTCAAGGACGACGACACCTTCGACGCGGCGCTGTTCCAGAAGGCCGTCGAGCTGATCATCACCGCGATGGACATCTCGATCTGCTTCGCCGACTTCCCGACCGAGGCGATCGGCAAGACCACCGTCGACTACCGCCAGCTCGGCATCGGCTACGCCAACCTCGGCGCCCTGCTGATGGCGATGGGGCTGGGATACGACTCCGACGGCGGGCGCGGGATGGCCGCGACCATCACCTCGCTGATGACCGGCGCGTCGTACAAGCGAAGCGCCGAGCTGGCCGCGATCGTCGGCCCGTACGCCGGGTACGCCCGCAACGCCGAGGCCCACAACCGCGTGATGCGCAAGCACCAGGCGGCCAACGACGCGGTGCGCACGCTCGGCATCGAGGACTCCCGGGTCCACAAGCTCGCCACCCAGGCCTGGGCCGACGTGATCGAGCTCGGCAAGACCAACGGCTTCCGCAACGCGCAGGCCTCGGTGCTCGCGCCCACCGGCACCATCGGCTTCATGATGGACTGCGACACCACCGGCATCGAGCCCGACTTCTCGCTGGTGAAGTTCAAGAAGCTGGTCGGCGGCGGCTCGATGCAGATCGTCAACCAGACCATCCCGAGGGCCCTCCGCAAGCTCGGGTACGACGAGGAGAAGATCGAGGCGATCGTCGCCTACATCGCCGAGCACGGCCACGTGATCGACGCGCCCGGCCTCAAGTCCGAGCACTACGAGGTTTTCGACACCGCGATGGGCGCCCGCGCCCTGGCCCCGATGGGCCACGTCCGGATGATGGCGGCCGCCCAGCCGTTCCTGTCCGGCGCGATCTCCAAGACGGTGAACCTCCCCGAGACCGCCACGGTCGAGGAGATCGAGGACATCTACCTCCAGTCGTGGAAGCTCGGCCTCAAGGCCACCGCGGTCTACCGCGACAACTGCAAGGTCGGCCAGCCGCTGGCCGACGGCAAGTCGGAGTCCTCGAAGAAGGACCAGGCCCGCTCCACGTCGTCGTCGGTCGAGCCTTTTGAGACCACGGACGTCAAGGAAGTCGTGGTCTACCGGCCGACCCGCAAGCGCCTGCCGAAGTCCCGCGTCGCCCGCACCACGTCGTTCACCGTCGGCGGCGCCGAGGGCTACATGACCTCCGGTGCCCACGAGGACGGCGAGCTCGGCGAGATCTTCCTCAAGCTCGGCAAGCAGGGCTCGACCCTGGCCGGCGTGATGGACGCCTTCTCCATCGCGGTCTCGATCGGCCTGCAGTACGGCGTTCCGCTGGAGACCTACGTCTCGAAGTTCACCAACCTGTCCTTCGAGCCCAACGGCCTCACCGACGACGCCGACGTCCGGATGGCCAAGTCCCTGATGGACTACGTCTTCCGCCGCCTGGCCCTGGACTACCTGTCCTTCGAGGACCGCCAGATGCTCGGCATCTACTCCGCCGAGGAGCGCCAGCGCTACCTCGAGACCGGCTCCTACGAGCTGGCCGACGAGGTCGGCAACGCCAGCGAGGTCATCGGCGACCTGAGCAGCCCGGACTCACCGCCGGTCGAGCCTGCTCCGTCGGTCGAGCTTGCCGAGACCACGGAGCTCGTCGAGACCAAGGCCGAGCACGAGGCCACCGACGACCTGGCCCCCAAGCCGGCCCCGAAGGAGGCCCACACCTCCGCCGAGCTCCTGGAGAAGATCACCGGCACCGCTGTGGACTCTCCCCTCTGCATGACCTGCGGCACCAAGATGCGCCCCGCGGGCTCCTGCTACGTCTGCGAAGGCTGCGGGAGCACCAGCGGCTGCAGCTGATGTGAACGGCCACGGAATGTCCCCGCTGGACCGGTCTTGGATGTCTGGATCTCGGCCACGTTTGTCCCAGATTCGGTCAGTTGGACATTGACGGGAGCCGGACTCCAGAATCGGTCTCAGGGGCGGTGCAGCCATGCGAATGCTGCGATCACCAGCGCCTGCATGCCGGTATCGAGGGTGGGCTGCATGACGGGGGCGAACGAGGCGGCGTGATTGACCGGGATGTCTTGCGCGATCCGTCCCGCCTGTTCGGCCGCGCGGTAGGTGGCTGGGTCTGTGCCGCCGATGCCCCAGTACGTGTACGGAGCGCCAAGCGCTGTGGGGATGTCGCTGAAGTCTTCGCTCGCGCTCTGCTGCGGCAGCCTGACGGCACGCTCCGCGAAGACCTCGGTGAATGCCGCCGCGACCCGTTCTGTGATCTCTGCGTCGTTGTCGGTGAGGGGGTAGCCATCGAAGAGCTCGAGCTCGGGCCCCTTCGGTGATCCCGATGCGTCGCATTCGGCGCGGACGATCCGCTCGATCGCGGCCAGAACCGCTTTCCGGGTGTTCTCGCTGTAGGTGCGGACGTTGAGCTGGAGTACGGCGCGGTCGGGGATGACGTTGCTCTTCGTGCCCGCCTGGATGCTCCCGACCGTCACAACGGCGGTGTCGCCGGGCGCGACCTCACGGGCCACGACGGTCTGCAGACGAACCACGATCATTGCCGCCAGGACAACCGGGTCCACCGCCGCTTGCGGCATCGACCCGTGGGCTCCACGGCCATGAACTGTGATGCGCATGCTGTCGGCAGCCGAGAGTGTGGGTCCGGGACGGGTGCCGACGGTGCCCGCCGGAAACGGCAGGACATGTTGGGCCATCGCGACATCGACATGATCCAGGACGTCGGCCAGCCCGTCCTCGACCATCGCCCGGGCGCCGTCGGCAGTCTCCTCCGCCGGTTGGAACAAAGCGACCAGGGTGCCCGCCCACTGTTCCCGGGCCCGCGCCATCAGAGCGGCTGCCCCCAGGAGACAGGTGACGTGAACGTCGTGTCCGCAGGCGTGCATGACCGGGGTGCCGTCGTCGGCGGTCTGGGCGCTGGCATACGGCAGGCCGGTGGCCTCCAGGACCGGGAGGGCGTCCATGTCGGCGCGCAACAGCACCGTCGGGCCGTCACCGTTACCCAGGATGCCGATTACGCCGGTCCCTCCGATGCCTTCGTGCACCTCGAAGCCGATGTCACGCAACCGAGCGGCCACGTTGCCGGCCGTTCGGTGCTCCTGGTGCGGCAGTTCGGGGTGCGCGTGCAGATCGCGGTAGAAGTCCTCTTGCCAGGACCGGATCGCATCGAGGCCTCTGAGAGCCGCTTCCACGGAAGATCCTTCCATTTGTTCATCATGCCTCTGACCCGGTCTCTCGTGGCCTCGGCGCTTGGACGTCGTACCGCACCCCCAGCATCCGGATGGTGAAGCAGACGGCTGCCGCGACGATCGCAGCCGGTGGACCTGCCGCCCCGATCCGGTCGGCGGCGACGACAATGAACGCGCCCACCAATGCCGGAATCGCGTACAGGCCGCTGGTCAGCACCGAGGGGATCTTCTGGATCAGCACATCGCGCAGAGTGCCGCCACCGACCGCGGTGATCGTGCCCAAGATGACCGCTTGGCCGAAGCCGATGCCGAAGTCGAGTCCCTTCAGCGCGCCACTGACCGCGAACAGGCTCAGGCCCGCCGCGTCGAGAACCAGGATCAGTGTCGCAAGGCGATCCAGGCTCAGGCCGAACAGGAACGCCACCACGCTCCCCGCCGCCGCCACCGTCAAGTAGCGCCAATCGCTGAAGGTTGCCGGCGGCAACGCGCCGAGCAGGATGTCGCGGACCACTCCGCCGCCCAGCGCGGTGAACATCCCCAACGTC
>DASTGF010000067.1:0-15109 GCA_035719255.1 Microlunatus sp.
GAAGGAGGCTCAGATGCTGTACGACCGTCTGCCCGAGTCGCCCGATGCGTTCGAGGACGGGCCGATCGAGGACGACCGCCTGCGGCTGATCTTCACCTGCTGCCACCCGGCGCTCTCACCCGAGGCCCGGATCGCCTTGACGCTGCGGATGGTGGGTGGGCTGACGGTGGCCGAGATCGCCCGCGCCTTCATGGTGCAAGAAGCCACGATGGCCCGGCGGATCACCCGCGCCAAGGACAAGATCAGGGTGGCTCGGATCCCGTACCGGGTGCCGGCCGCCGAGGATCTGCCGTCCCGGGTCTCCGCGGTCCTTGCGGTACTGTTCCTGATCTTCAATGAGGGCTATCTGGCCTCGGACCCGGATCAGGATGCCGTGCGTAGCGACCTCACCCTCGAAGCGATTCGGCTGACACGGCTACTGCGGACGCTGATGCGGAACGACGGTGAAGTGGCCGGGCTGCTGGCCTTGATGCTGCTCAGCGAAGCCCGCCGGCCCGCCCGAGTGTCGGCCGCCGGTGAGCTGGTCACCCTCGGTGAGCAGGATCGTGCCGCCTGGGATGCCGGAATGATCGCCGAGGGCCATGCCCTGGTCCGGCAGCGGATCGCGGCCGTGGCCGCGGGTCAGGGGACGGTTGGCCGCTACCAGATCCTGGCCGCGATCAACGCCGTGCACACGTCGGCCGGCGACGTCCGCGATACGGATTGGTCCCAGATCGTCGGCCTGTACGACCAGCTCGTCCGGATCGACCCCTCGCCGATCGTCGCCCTCAACCGCGCTGTCGCGCTGGCCGAGCTCGACGGCCCCGACGTGGCGCTGGCGGTTGTCGACGGCCTCCACTTGGACGGCTACCACGCCTATCACGCCACCCGCGCCGAGTTCCTCCGCCGGCTGGGCCGCCCCGCCGAGGCCCGCATCGCGTACGACCGGGCCATCGGGCTAGCCGGAAACACTGCCGAGGTTGCCTACCTCACGCGACGGCGCGATCAGCTAGCGCGGCCCTGAGAGAGTCTCGCATGGGCCGGGTGACCGCGATGAGCACGGAATCCCTCCGCCGTGCTCCGCCTCCGAGATCTGGCCGCCGAGCCGGTCGATGGCGAAGCGCACCGAGCCGGCGACCAGCAGCCGACCGATCAACCCTGCATGTCGCTGAAGCGGCTGTAGTGACCCTGGAAGGCGACGGTGATCTCGGCGGTGGGGCCATTGCGGTGCTTGGCCAGCAGCATGTCGGCCTCGCCGGCCCGCTCCGAGTCGCGGTCGTAGAGGTCGGGGCGGTGCAGCAGGATGACCATGTCGGCGTCTTGTTCGAGAGAGCCGGACTCGCGGAGGTCGGACAGCATCGGCTTCTTGTCGGTGCGCTGCTCGGGTCCGCGGTTCAGCTGGGACAGGGCGACCACCGGAACCTCGAGCTCCTTGGCGAGCAGTTTGATCTGGCGGGAGAACTCGCTCACCTCGAGCTGGCGGGACTCGACCTTCTTGCCCGACGTCATGAGCTGGATGTAGTCGATGAGGATCAGCCGCAGGTCGTGGCGCTGCTTGAGTCGACGGGCTTTGGCGCGGATCTCCATCATGGTGAGGTTGGGTGAGTCGTCGATGTACATCGGGGCCTCGGAGACCTGGCCCATCTTCGTGGCCACCCGCGCCCAGTCGTCGTCGCTCATCTTGCCGCCGCGGATGTGTGACAACGGGATCGAGGCCTCGGCCGAGAGAAGGCGCATGGTGATCTCGATCTGGCTCATCTCCAGGGAGAAGATCACCGACGACAGTCCGTGCTTGATCGAGGCCGACCGGGCGAGGTCGAGGGCGAGGGTCGACTTGCCGCAGCCAGGGCGCGCGGCGACGATCACCATCTGACCGGCATGCAGACCGTTGGTCAGGTCGTCGAGATCGGCGAATCCCGTCGGCACGCCGGCCAGCTGGCCGCCCCGCGAGGAGATCGCCTCCATCTCGTCCAGGGTGGGCTGCATCAGCTCGGCGAGGGGCTTGAAGTCCTCGCTCACCCGGCGCTCGGTGACCGCGTACACCTCGGCCTGCGCACGGTCGACGATGTCGTCGACGTCGCCCTCCGCCGCGTACGACATCTGGTTGATCCGCACCGACGCGTCGACGAGCCGCCGCAGGATGGCTTTCTCGCGGACGATCTCGGCGTAGTACCCCGCGTTGGCGGCTACGGGCACGGTGGACAGCAGGGTGTGGAGGTACGGCAGGCCGCCGGCCCGGGTCAGCTCGCCGCGCTTGGTCAGCTCGTCGCCGACGGTGATCGCATCCGCCGGCTCGCCGCGACCGTACAGATCGATCACCGCGTCGAAGATGATCTCGTGCGCCGGGCGGTAGAAGTCGGGTCCGCGCAGCACCTCGACCACGTCGGCGATCGCGTCCTTGCTCATCATCATGGCGCCGAGCACGCACTGCTCGGCGGCGAGGTCCTGCGGCGGGGTGCGGTCGAGTGAACGGGGCGACTCCTCGGTGTACGACCCCATCTCGGCGACGCTCAACAGACTCTCCTCCGGTTCGATCGACATCCCACCAGCCCGCCCGAGACCGGTCACCCGGTCGAACTGGTGTTCGACATGGGCAGCCTAAACAGCGCCACCGACAGTTCGTGATGATCGGTGAACGGTGTCGCTCTCGGGATGGCTCGGGCTAACGTACGCGCCACGATGCCGGATCGGGAAGCGGGGCCGGGAGAGTTATCCACAGCCCCTGTGGATAAGCCGGTGACCCTTGTGAAGGACACGCCGCCACGTTGTGCACCACCTGGGCATCAGCTTGGGGATAAGTCGCCCTACTCTTGCGTAACTAGGATCTGACCAGGCATTTCGTTGTGGACACGAGGTGGAGAACTATTCCGGGCCAGCAGTCCGGACGGCTCTGGATGGCGTCTGTGCGCTACCCGCGCTCGCGTGTGGCGCGGACGTTACACACAGGCGCTGGGGATAACAGATCATGGTGAGGCCATGTACCCTCGGGGGGTATCGAGAGCCGGGTAAGGAGAACACAGTGGCGGATCGCAAGCAGCTCGACGCCGACGAGGCAGTCGTCGACACCCATAGCCACCACGGCTACATCAGCTCCAAGGAGGACTACCTGCGGCGCCTGAGGAGGATCGAGGGACAGGCTCGCGGGTTGCAGAAGATGGTCGAGGAAGAGAAGTACTGCATCGACATCCTTACCCAGGTCTCGGCCATGACCAGCGCGCTTCAGTCGGTCGCTCTCGGCCTGCTGGACGATCATCTGAACCACTGTGTGCGCAGCGCCGTCGCCGACGGTGGCGATGGCGACGCCAAGCTCAAGGAGGCCTCAGCGGCGATCGCCCGACTCGTCCGGTCCTGACCGTCAGCCGGCGCGCTGTACGGTGTAGCGCAGTCGGGCGAACACACCGCCATTGACCCGTGCCTCCTGCAGCCGGAGCCGTGGCGAGGTGATCCGGCGCGGGAGCAGGGGAGCCCCGCTGCCGAGGGTCACGGGGGCGACGTCCACGATCACCTCGTCGAGCAGGCCCGCATCGTCGTATTGACCGGCGAGGTCTCCGCCGCCGACGATCCACAGGTTGCGTCCGGCCGCCGCAGTCCGCTGCTCGTCGAACATGTCTTTGACGTCTCCGGCGACGAACCGGATGTCGGCCTCCGGGACGTCCGGCAGCGTACGGCTGCTGAAGACCCAGGTCGGCTGCTCGTACGGCCAGGCGTCCGGCTCGTCGGCCAGATTCAGCTCGCGGTGCACCCACTCGTACGTCGTCGATCCCATGGCCAGTGCTCCGACATCGGCGATGAACGCGTTATAGCCGGTGTCGGAACCGTCGCCGAGCTCGAGCAGCCAGCTGAGCGAATTGTCGGGATCGGCGATGAAACCGTCGAGGCTTGTTGCGGTGTAGTACTGCACGATCATCGACGTAGTGCACCACGGCCCGCTGACATCCGCACCTGGTCCGGCCAGCACCGCGAGCCATTCTTCGCGACCGTCAGGCCAGCCGGGCTCGGATCTGACCCTCCATCACCTCCTGCAGCAGCGTGACGGTGTCCGGTTCGAGGTCCATACCGAGTGCGCGAGCCTGGGCGGCCAGCTGTAACGACAGGCGTTCGGTTTCGTTCCGGTTGCCGGCCTGGTGCTCGGTCCGGATCCGGGCCGACAGCAGCAACTCGTCACCGGGTGCCGCCGCGAGCGCCCGCGCCGCCGCCCAGCGGGCGAGGTCCAGGTCTCCTGCGGCGTTGGCGCGGCCGGCGAGCTCGACGCCGATGTCGCGGACCGCGGAGATCATGTCGGTCCGCAGCTCCTCGGCCCAGTGCCACTGCCCGGGCGCGGCATCGGCAAGTGGCGCACCGCGGACGAGCTCCAGCGCCGCCCGCAGACCGCTGTCGCTGGTCCGGTTGACCCCTGCGGCGGTGAGGATCTGAAGCCGCTGCCAGTCCGAGCTCACAGCGGCGTGCAGCAGGATCCGGCCGCTGTACGCATCGGGTAGGAAGGCCTGACCCTCGTCGTCGCCACCCAGCCAGGTCCGCAGCCGGCTCATGTTCGACCGCCGAGTTCCTTCGGCCACCAGCAGGGCCGAGCTCATCGCCTGTGCCGTCGTTCCGGGGTGCTCGAGCAACCACCCGCAGTACTCGAGGCACTGCTTGGCTGCCCGCGGCGGCAGCGGTCCTCGGGCCCCCACCAGCTCGATCGGACCGAGCAGGAGCAGCACCGGATGATCCGGCGGAAGGTCCCGCCCGAGTCCCGGATTCTCTGCCATGTCGTGCCCGTTCTCGTCGTCGATGTCTGCTGCCCACCCCGCTGACCGTCTGGCCAGATACGTGAGGTTGTCCGGTGGCGGATCGGGCGGGACGGAGTCCGGCCGCCACCAGGGGGCCGGCGTGGTGTCGAGACTGCCAGTGGCGGCGACCAGCGCCACGACGGCCGTCACCGCTTCGGTGTCGAGCTGCTGCGGTTCGATGACCAGGTCCACCGGCATCAGCCGAGCCTGCTCAGCGGCCAGCTCCAGGGTCCACGGAGCCTGCTCCACCGATCCGATGGTCACGACGGCGATGGTGGGCCGCGGTTCCAGGGCGACGAGGGCCGCCAGCCGGCGCTGCTGAACCGGGCCCGGCGGTTCGGCGATGAGCACGATCTCGGGCGCCCAGGGGTCGCTGAGATCCGGATCGATGCGGTGGTGCCCGGCCGGCCCGTCGGGATACTCGTCCTGCTGCGCGCGCGCCCGCGATTCCAGCCTGTCGAGCAGGGCGTCGAGATCATCACAGGTACTGACGTTGTGCTTGTCCAACGCCGCGGGCAGACCCGTCTGGTCCCCGACCAGGGTCAAGATCAGCTCGTCCGCGGCCGGTCCGAAGGCGATCTCGACGGCCAGGGCGGCAAGCAAGCGACCGGCGCGGTCGGAGTCCCCGGTCAGGGAGAGCAGGCCGAAGTGCTCCAGATCGGCCAGGATGCGGCGTCCGGCTGCGTCGCGGCCCAGCTCGACGACGGCCGGGTAGGGCCGCATGGCGGTCGGCAGGTCGGGCAGGGACGCGAGATAGCGGGCGTCGTCCGGTCCGAGGCTCCACCCGTCCGCCTCGGCACGAAAGCCGAGCGGTGGTTCGCCCGGCTGGCCGGTCAGGGCCAACACCACGCGATGATCGTCCACGCTGGCAAGCCGCACCTGGGGTACGGGGTCGCCGGTCCGTCGGCAGTGCACGGCGATCGCTCGGAGCGCGACGTCGAGGGTCTCGAGATCGAGAGGCTCTTGGCGTGCGCCGAGCTCGACCTCGACGCTCGCCGCGGTCGCCGGTGCATGCAGGATGCGGCGGCCGACCGGCCGGGCCTGAAGCTGCCACCGGCGGCGAGCGGCCAGACCGCCCACCAGTCCCGCAGCCAGCAGCCCACTCGCGCCGGCCAGCAGTCCCGGGGTCGGGGCAACGACGTTGCCGCTGTCGGGCACCGAGCCGGCGGGCGACCCCGCCGCTGGGTCGGGCCCTTGTGCAGGGTGCGAGGCACGGTTCGAGGCTGCGGGGTTCGAGGCTGTTGGGTTCGAAGCCGCTGGGCTCGAGGCGGCGGGTGGCCGCGAGGCGGGCTGCTCCAGCGGAGCGGAACGGCCTTTGGTGTCCGGCTGCTGGGTCGCCGCGGGCTCGCGGGTTCTCGCCGGAGCCTCGGGTGTCGGTGCGTGGTCTGTCGGTGCCGATCGTGAGGGCGCCGGGCTTGCAGCCTCCGGTGGCGGCGCTGGGTGTGTGGCTGCGTCCGGCGGCGCTGGGTCCGGGGCTCCGTCCGGCGGCGCTGTGGACTTCGGCGCGCTCTTTCCCCCGGGGGCGCTCGTTCCCTTCGTCGCGACATCGGCCCCAGCGAGCGCGGCAGGGACCCGCAGCGACACCCCGACGGGGAGTTCGTCGGGATCGCCGAGCACGGCACGGTTGGCTGCGTAGAGCTCGGGCCAGCGGTGCTCACGACCGAGCAGCTCGGCCGCGATGGAACTCAGCGTGTCACCGGCGCGCACCGTGACCCGCCGGTCCGGGCTCGATCCGGCCGACGTCCGGGACGCGGGCTCCGCCGGGTCCGCCGCCGGGATTCCCGGAATGGTCAGCTTCCACCCCGGAACCAGGCGGTCGGGCCCACCGCTGAGGATGTGCCGGTTCGCGGCGGCGATGCGACGCCACTGGGTGCCCTCGCCGTAGTAGCGCTCCGCCAGGCTCCACAGGTCGTCACCGGTCTCGACCCGATGCACACGGTGGTCGTCGCGTGGGTCCGGGGGTCGGGAGGTCGCTCGCCCGGGGGCGGCGGCAGAACCGACGGCCGGTGGGCCGGTCGACGGCTCCGGTGACGCAGGGGCGGCCGTCGGTGCGCGGTCAGTGCTGACCGGCGGAGCACTGGACGGTGTGGGGGAGCCGGAAGGGTCAGCCTTCGCCACCGAAGCGACCGGGAGCAGCGCAATCACGGCGATCAGCAAGCTGGCGGCCAGACGCTGCGGGCCGGCCAGACCGGGGATTCGCAGCCGCCGGCGACCACGGCGGGTCAACGCAACGGATTCGGTGACCACCGAGACGGTGAAGAGGACCCAGGCGAGCCAGCCCGTTATGGCGAGAACACGAGCCAGCAGCAGACCGTCGTCGGGCCGGAACAGGGCCTGCAGGCTCGAGGCCAACGACCAGGTCTCCGGCCAGATGTGACCGGACAGCACGGCGAGCGCGACCGGCACGGCGACCAGACCGGCGACCAGCGCGAGCAGTGCGCCGAGTCCGTGGATCACTCGCTTCATCGCGTACTCCTCTCGCTGGCAGGGTCGAGACACCGGGTCGTACAGGTCGGGGCCGGGTGCGTCACGTCAGGTCCCCACGATGCGGAGCAGGGCGGCGACCATGAAGATCGCGCCGAAGACGAGGGCGGGCAGCGTCATATAGACGGTCATGCCCTCGGCCGCGGCGCTGGCGGCCAGCTGTTCGCGAGAAAGGTGGGCGTCGCGGAGCTCCCGCACCCGGGCGCGCAGTGCACCGGACAGGGCGGCGCCCGACTCGTCGAGCTGCATCACGTCGGCGACGTCGTTGAGCTCGGGAAGGTCGAGCTCACTGGCCAGCCGGCGGAGCTCGCCGTAGGGAGAATGCTGCTCCAAGCGGGCCCGCTCCAGGGCGGACCGCATCTGGACGAACAGTGGCGCGTCGCTGACCTGGGCTGCGCTGTGCAGCGCCTCCGTGGCCGAGGCGTTGGCCAATCGCTCGAGGGTCACCAGGTCGATGAAGGTCAGCAACGACTCCACGGCCGAGGACTGCGCGGTGCGCGTCGATCGGCGCAGCTGCAGGTCGGGAACGAAGAAGCCCACGAACGCGCCGAGGAGCCCGGCGACCGCCGGAACGTACAGCGGGAGACCGAACGCGTACCGCAACAGAACACCCAAGACGCTCGGCAGGATCAGACCCGTGACGGCCAGGGCCACTTTGTCGCCGAAGAACTCCGCCACCGTCCGGCCCTGGAGCCGCAACGCGGCCCGAGTGCGGTCCGACACCTGCAACCGAAGGCGGCGGACGAACCAGCCGCCCACGCGGTCGGATCGAGCCACACCGCCGGCGTCCAGGGAGTCCGGAACGACCTCTGCGGTGGCCGGATCGAGCCGGTTCAGCGCATCAACCAGCCTTGGCGGGGCCGGACGGACGGCGACGATCAGCGCGAGGAATCCCGCGACCACCAGGACGCCGGCCAGGACGGCGACGGAACCGGTCACGACATCGCCTCGGGCTGCCGGGCGAGAAGGATCCTGGACCGCGGCCGCTGCCGGGCCTTGCGGCGCAGCAGGATGAGCGACCCCAGGTACAGCGCGAGCAGGGCGACGAGGATGAGTTGACCGACGGGCGTGCCATACGCGGCGAAGAAGCCCGGGTTGAACGCCGCGACCAGGACAAGGGTCGAGGTGGTGATCACCGTCACCTGCCGCACGACGACGTACGGCTTGGCGCGCTCGGTCTCGATCAGCCGCCGCGCCCGGAGCTGGTCCTGCAGCGAGTCGGCCAGGGCGAGCAGTGTCGCCGAGGCGCCCACCGATCCGCGGCGGGAGGCCAGAATCAGTGCGGCCACGACCGCGTCGGCGTCGGGAGAGTCGAGGTCGTCGGCGAACCGGCGGAGGGCGGCGTCGGCCTCCCAGCGGCTGTTGAGACGCGCGATCAGTGCGGCCAGCGGGTCCCTGAGAGCCGTCGGCGCCGTGCGCAGCGAGGTGCGGATGGCGTCGGTGATCGAGCGGCCGGTGGCCAGCGTCGCGGCAAGGCTCCGGAGCCAACGGTCCAGTGCCTCCATCAAGCCCACATCGCGTTGGACCGGCAACCGCAGCAGTGCCGGCAGCCCGAACGCGACCAGCGGCGTCGCCACGACGAGGAGTGTCCAGCCCGTCACCACCGCCAGGACCAGGCCCGCGGACACACTGGCCCCGAGGACCAGGTCCCGTCGCCGCCCGGCCGCACCGCCCGGCCGGCGGGACATCCGGGCCCAGGTGCTCGACCACGCCACCGGGCGTGCAGCCGGCGGCCGCGACGGCCAGGTCCGTCGAAGGCCCGCCACCAGCGCGAATGCCCCGCCGACCAGGAGCAGCCCCGCGAGGACGGCCACCGGAGTCACCGGGTGCCTTTCCGCGAAGGGAGCTGTCGCCGGAACGGAAGCAGTTCGGCGTCGAAGTCGGGATCGGGGAAGAAGCCCGCCGGACGCCCACGATCGGCCGTCGCCCGATAGCTGACGTGGGTGACGGGACGCCCGGACTCCAGGGCTCCGGTGACCTGGCGGATCTCAGAGACGTATCGCCGGCGTCCGCCGCCCCTCCAGGTTTCGTCGGCCAGCGTGACGAACACCAAGAGGTGAATGTTGTGCGCTATCTGCCGATAGGCCTCCTCGATGGTCAGCACGCCGCCCTGTGCCACCCGGGAGGCCAGCCGGTCCATGATCGACGCGGCGGAGTGGGAGTGGGTCGTGCTCAGGGTGCCCGTGCCCGCCTGCATGGCTTCGAACATCGCCGCGGCCTCACCACCGCGCACCTCACCGACGATGAGCCGGGACAGATTCTGGCGGAGTGCCTCCGGCATGAGCTCGGAGATGCCGAACTCACCGATCCTCGTACCCCCGGCGAGCTCCCCGTGGCCCGTGCGGGCCTGGAGGGCCAGGATGTTCTCCCGGCCGGGCTGCAGATGGGTCATCAATTCGTAGTCGGTCTCCAGGGTGCCGAACCGCTCTCCGAGCGGGATGGCGTTGATCAGGGCACGCAGCAGCGTGGTCTTCCCTGCACCCTGGTCGCCTGCGATGACCATCGACGTGCGCGCCAGGACGGCGGCGTCCAGGAACTGCGCGACCTCGAGCGGCATCATGCCGGTGTCGGCGAGATCGGCCAGGGAGACCTGGGTGAGCAGGTGCTGGCGGATCACGACACTCGGTCGGTACGACAGGCCGAAGCCGATGGCGTGCAAACGGAAGCGTTCTCCGAGGGCGATCGTCATGGTCGGGTGAGTGTCGTCGAAGGGCCGCGACGGCTGACTGTTCTGGCCGAGGAAGCGAATGGCCTCCACCAGCTCGTCGTCGCTGTCGGCCACCGGCGGCATCCGGCGACGGCGACCGTCGCCGTACTGGACCACGACCGAGTCACACCCGTGGATCTCGATGTTCTCCACGTCGGGGAGTTGAAGAAGGGGCTGGAGACGCCCGTAACCGAAGACGGCGTCCTCGACGGCCTGGACATAGGACAGCTCCTTGCCCGTGGACCACAGCTCGGCGCCGTCCCGGTGCAGCGCGCGGACGTGGTCCGCCACGATCCGGCGGATGGTCGCCCGGCCGAGCAGGAGCCGGTCCTCCCGGGTGAGCGCCGGGCCATGACGACGTTGCTGGTCCTCGGCCGCGTCGGTGATGGCCGCCGAGGCGCGCCGGCGCAGCTCGACCACCTCCGACCAGTCCGCGTCCTCGCCGCGGAACGGCAGCTGCTCGGCGATGTGCGCGGACGAGAAGACCCCGTACCGATCCCGCGCTCCGACGGAGGCACGAACGTCGGTCGTCGCGCGTGACTGCGCGGGCGCCTGCTCCGCCAGCAGCGGAATCTCGTCCAGGGCGGGTGGCCGGTCGGCGCCCCGCCGGTCCAGACCGATCTCGGCGCTCATCCGACCCGCACCCGATCGGCGCTGCGCCGCAGGCCGGCTGCGAGGGTGGTTGAGGCTTCGATCAGCGACCGGGCGAACGCGCTGTGGTCGAAACGCCGGGTCCGCGGCCGGCCGTCCGCCAGCTGATCCGCGGCGTCCGAGTCGTAGGGGATGGTGGCGAGCACCGGTGCGTCCAGAGCGCGGCCGATCTCCCCGGCTGAGTACGGCCGGCCAGGCCCGACCACGATCAGGCCGGGGGGCTGCTCGGCCGTGGTCGCCCGGGCCTGCTCCAGCAGCGTCGCCCGGTGCACCCTTACGGAGGTGACGGCCCGAAGGCTCGAACCGAGGACCATCGCGATCGTGGCGGCCGACTCGGCCAGCGGCAGCGGCAGACCGCTGGCCCCCAGCCGACCGGCGTCCACGATCACGTCGAACCCTGCGTCGTCGAGGCGGTCGAGCGCCTCGACCAGGTCTGGCCACACCCCGGCGAACAGGGCTGCGCTGCCCGGCTTGGCGAAGCCCGGCAGCAGTCGGCGGCTCGGTTCGGACTCATCGGTCAGGGGGACCGTCTGATCGATGACCACCTCGTGCAGCGGCCGGCGATCCCGGTGGGCCTCGGCCACGCGCAGCAGCCCCTTGCCGGCGGCGCCGCGGCCACCGAGGAAACCGGCGAGGATTGCCTGGTGCGCGCCCGGATCGGCATCGACCAGCAGCACGGAGCGGGGCCAGGTGATCGCCAGCCCCACGGCGAGCGTGGTCGTGCCGGGGGCGCCCGAGGAGGAGGTGAGGACGAGGATGCTCATCGCCCGATCACCGGTCCGCATCCCGGAGCACGGCAATGCGCTCCTGCGCGGCCAGGACGGCGATGGCCGGCGCGTCGTTGGCCGCCACGTCGACGTTCACCAGGATGGAGATGCCGTCGGCGCCGTCGTGGGTGTCCACCACCCGCCCGAGCCAGGTCTGGGTGGGCGTCGCGGGAGCGGGTTGATCCGCGGCCGGCAGCGCCACCAAGCGCACTGGTGTACTGGCGGTCAGCAGCTCGGTCGGGGCGCGTCCTTGAGCCAGCTTGACACCGATCACCGCGCGACCGGTTGCCGGGACCGCCGTCTCGGTGCGCACGGAGGCGGGCACCAGCGAACCCTCCACGAGGTCGTACGGCGCCCGATGGCCGACGAGAGCCGTCAGCTCCTCAACCGGCACCGTACTGATCGCTGAAGTCCCGCTCAACGTGGCGGTGGTGAGATCGGAGGCCTCGATCACCGCTCCCCGGTGCACCGTCGCGGCCATGGCGACGACGCTGGATTGTGCCGCGACCTGGGTGTAGAGCACATAGGAGAGCAGGCCGCCGAGGCACAATGCCGCGACGCCCAGCGCGATCCACCGTGGGTTGCGTCGGCCGGCGACGTGCGGAGCCTCCGGGAGGGGTCGCCCGGGATCGGCAGCTTCGCCGGAGCCAGCCACGACGGGTCGGCGCAGCCGGTGCAAGGGCTGCGTGAGGTTCAGCCGGGGTCGGGTGTCGATACTCATGGTGCCTGCCTCAGCGGTGGGGGCCGATGGGGATGATGTCGGATTCGGCGCTGCCGGTCCCGGAGACGTGGTCGAGACCGATCACGGAGAGGAAGAGCGTCGCCGCGGAGCTCTCGGCCCGGACGCGGACCACGCCGGAGTCCACCGTCACGTGGCCGATGACACCCGGTTCCCCCGCGAGGTACGCCTTCGCGGCCAGGACTGCAGCGCCGGCCGATTCCTGCCCCGCCAGCTCCTGGGTGGCGGCGGCGTTGCCCGCCGCCCGGGCAGCGCCGGCTGCGGCGGCCTCCGCTCGGACACTCGCATCGAGCTTCTGTCCGCCGTCGACGACGAGGCCGGCAGTGAGGATGAGGGCGGCCATCACGATCATCGCGAGAAGGCTGACCGACTGCCCGCGCTCGTCCCGTGGGACCGTCCGGTTCGCTCGCGTCACGATCGCTCCCGATAGCTGTCGAGCGCCGAGGCGCCGGTGCCCTGGATGACGATGGCACCGGGGGCTTCCGGCAGCAGCAGGTCGGCAAAGGTCACCCGGCACGTCACCGTGGCTCGGACGGTGGCAGGGAGACCGACGGCCACCGCGAAGCCGGAGGTGTCGATCCACACTGCACGGTCTCGACATTGCAGCCCACCTGTGCTCAGCGACGCCTCGGCCGCATTCTTGCCGTCGGCGCGTGCCTCGGCGGCGGTCCGTGCCAGGGTGGCCGCCCGGGCGCCTGCCTCCGCAGCGGCGATCGTGGTGGCACGCGCGAACCACACTCGGCTTCCGGCCACGATCAGTCCGAGCATGAGAAGCAGGGCGGGCACCACGATGACGGTTTCGAGGGTCGCTGCTCCGCGCTCGTCACGCCGAGGTCGCCGGGTCGGGCCGAGGGTGCCGCTGGTCGGGCTGGTGGGGCCGAGGGTCGGGCTGGTCGGGCTGGTCATGGTCGGGCTGGTCATGGTCAGGTTTGTCATGGTCGGGTCGCTTTCTCCACTGGTGCCGAGGCCCGCTCGCTGATCCGGGACAGTCCGAGGTCCAAGATGAGCGGAGCTCGCCCGCTGACCTCGACCTCCACCACACCCCCGGCACGGCGTACGCGGACGGTGACGTCCTCCAGGCCGCCGGCGGCGGCGAGGCGACCGGCGGTGGCACGAGCATCGGTGACGGATCCGAGACGGCCTCGGGCAAGGTCGGCGCCGGCCGTTGCGGCGCGTTCGGCGACGTGGTGACCGTGCAGCCAGATCCCGGTCTGGATGATGCCGAGGGTCACGAGCATCAGGAGCGGGAACAGGACGGCGTGCTGGACTGACTCAGTCAGTCCGCGTTCGTCGTTCTGGGGGCGCATGGGGTCAGGGCATGTGGCTCTTGACGTACGCCGTCACGGCCGTGACGACAGCGATCGCCACGGTCACCGCCCCAGCGAGGAGGATCGCGTTCTCGGTGGACTGAGTCAGTCCTCGCTCGTCGCGGTCCGCGTGGCGCAGGAACACGAAAGTGCCGACCAGTGCCTCGGTGAGGTGCGAGATCTTCATGGAACCTTCCTTGGTGTGACAAAGGGTCGGGGGACCGGAACGGATCGCGATGAGGTGAGCTCGTGGGCATCGGAATCCACGACCTGAGAACAGACTGTGTTTTTCTGTGAGTCGAGGCGCAACCTTGACACATACGCCCGGCAATTCGAAAAATCGTCCGCTCCGCGGCGGTGTGTCGAAGCGGCAGCCATGGACGACGCGTGATATGGCCTCGCGGCGAAGAAGTGGCCAAGCAAAGCGGTTCGGGGCCTCTTTGGCGTGTGACGAAAGTCTCACCATGTCGACCCCGATCTCTTTCGAGATCCGGCCGAAATCGTGGCTCGTCCGAACACTCGGGATGCCGCATCCTGAACTCCTCGGTTGAACAGCCGGCGAATCCCGCCTCACCGCTGAGCCTCTCCCATCGGTGTTGGCGGCGGTGTTGTCCGAGCAGGGACGGGTGTTGTCCTGTGGGCAGCGGTGTTGTCCCTCTATCGCAGTGATGCGCCGGTCAGGCCGCCTCCGCCAGTGTCTGAGCGTGCCGGGAGAGCACCCGTACGGCACTCGAGCACTGTGTTCGGATGGCGCTCGGGCTCTTGCCGTGCCGCTCGGCAGCGTGCTGACCACTCAGCCCGTCGGCGTAGACGCTGAGCAGCACCGACTCGGTATGCTCGGTGATCAGACCGAGGCGGGCCGCTGCGGCGATGACCCGCCGGGCGCCGAGGTGATCCTCGGGCTCGAAGAACGGCGATTCCGTCCGCCGGTCCTCGAGGCTGGCGGGCGGGACGGGCGTGACCTCGAAACCGCGCGGTGGCGCGGAGCCGCGACGCACGACCTTCAGGGTGTCCAGGGCGAGGTTTGCCGCGATCCGGATCGGGCGGCGATCCAGCGGGTAGGTCCGGATCTGCAGCCAGGCAGCGGACACGTAGTCGTCGAGTGGCGCATGTGGATCGCGCCGGGCCATCAGCACGAGCTTGCCGAGCATCGCCTGCAGGACCACCCGCCCGGCCAGCAGATCACCACCGCCGCACAGCCGGAGCAGTCCACCCAGCGACGGGTCTGGATCGGCCCGGACCGCGCGAAGGACGTCGTCGATGGAGGAGTCTGGGTCCAGTCCCGGGAACATGGGCCGCCACCGGTCGGGGAGCTCTGGTTGCTCGGACGCGATGGAGCACCACTCGCGGTTGAGGGCGATTCGGAAGTTGGTGTCTCGGTGGGTGTGGGTCATTGGTGTGCTCCTGTCGGCTCGGTACGAGCCGACTCTCGCGAATCGGTGTTGGCGCTGCTGTTGTCTGGTCCTGCCCCGATGTTGTCGCCAGCCGACAGGGTGTTGTCTGTCCGCTCGGCCGTTCCGCGGTGAAACCGGATGTCTCGATCCGGACTCCGCTGACCAGCGCTCCGGGGTTGCGTTTGCGGGTGGGCTTCTGGGGTCTGGTGGGTGCACGCGGGAGCGCTCGTCAGCGGGTGCCGGGGCGTACGGGGTGCTCTGACCAGCGCCCGGTTTTGGGTGAGAGGTGGTTTGTTGGGCTCGGTCATGGGT
>DASTGF010000068.1:0-2246 GCA_035719255.1 Microlunatus sp.
GCGTCGGATCGTGGGCTGGCAGGTCTCCACCAGCCTGCGCACCGATCTCGCCCTGGATGCCCTCGAGATGGGTCTGTGGGCTCGTCAGCGGGCCGGGGAGGACGTCAGCGGACTCGTACATCACAGCGACCGCGGCGCCCAGGGCGGATTCCACTGGTCGTCGCAACACCTCGATCACGGAGGTGTCAGATGGGACGTGGGAGGGAGCGGTTGCCTCAGGCTCCGGCTGGACTGCGCCGGCAGTGGGCGGCGGATCGGGCGCTCAGGCCGCCGATGCGTTCCCCGGGACGCCCGGAACCGTCGCGGGCGGTGCAGCGCGAGTTCTGGCGGCTGATCGCGACAGGGATCACGACGGTCGAAGCATCGCAGGGCGTGGGCGTGTCCTGGCCGGTCGGTGCCCGCTGGTTCCGTCACGCTGGCGGGATGCCGCCGCTGAGTCTGGAGGAGCCTTCGGGCCGTTACCTGTCGTTCGCCGAGCGGGAGGAGATCGCGCTGCTGCGCGCCCGGGATGTCGGCGTGCGGGAGGTCGCCCGCCGGCTCGGGCGCAACCCCGGGACGATCTCACGTGAGCTGCGTCGCAACGCTGCGACCCGCGGCGGGAAGCTCGAGTATCGGGCGCTGGTGGCGCAGTGGAAGGCGCAGCAGGCGGCGAAGCGCCCGAAGACCGCGAAGCTCGTGACCAACCACGGATTGCGGAAGTACGTGCATGAACGCCTCGCTGGGAACGTCCGTCGCCCCAACGGCACGATCGTGGCCGGGCCGCAGACGCCCGCGTGGAAAGGGCTGAACAAGCCGCACCGTGCCGACCGACGGTGGTCGCTGGCGTGGAGCCCGGAACAGATCTCCCACCGGCTGAAGATCGACTTCCCCGATGATGAATCCATGCGCATCAGCCCCGAAGCGATCTACCAGTCGCTGTTCATCCAGGGCCGTGGCGCGCTCAAGCGGGAACTGGTCGCATGCCTCCGCACTGGCCGGGCGCTGCGTGAACCTCGGGAACGGTCACGGAACAAGCCGCAAGGGCATGCCAGCGCGGACGTCGTGCTCTCCAAGCGGCCCGCCGAGGCTGCTGACCGTGCTGTTCCCGGGCACTGGGAGGGGGACTTGATCATCGGCACGGGCCGGTCGGCGATCGGGACGCTCATCGAGCGCTGTAGCCGTTCGACGCTGCTGGTGCACCTGCCACGGTTGGAGGGCTGGGGCGAGATCTCGCCGGTGAAGAACGGCCCTGCGCTCGGCGGGTACGGCGCTGTCGCGATGAACGCCGCACTCGCCGCATCGATCACGACGCTGCCCGAGCAGCTGCGCAAGACCCTTACCTGGGATCGCGGGAAGGAGCTCTCCGGGCACGTGCAGCTCACTCTCGACACGGGCACGAAGGTGTTCTTCGCCGACCCACACTCGCCTTGGCAACGGCCGTCGAACGAGAACACCAACGGGCTGCTGCGACAGTACTTCCCCAAGGGGACCGACCTGTCTCGATGGTCGGCCGAGGACCTCGAAGCCGTCGCCCTCACCCTCAACAACCGACCCCGGAAGGTCCTTGGCTGGAAGACCCCGGCGGAGACGTTCGCCGAGCAGCTACGCTCGATCCAACAAGCCGGTGTTGCGTCGACCGGTTGAGCTCGCCCAGTACACCTCACGCCAATACGCCGCACTGGCCGAGGAGTACGAGGTCACGCTGTCGGTCGGCCGGACCGGGCAGTGCTGGGACAACGCCGTCGCCGAGTCGTTCTTCGCCTCGCTGAAGGGAGAGTGCACCGACCAGCAGTCCTGGCCGACCCACGCTATGGCCCGCCGCGCCGTGGTCGACTACATCGCCTGGTACAACGGCACCCGACTCCACTCCACCCTCGGCTACCGAACACCCAACGAATACGAGAAACTCATCAACCAGGATCAAGATCAACAAGACCTGCCTGCGGTAGCCTGACCAAGCCATCAGGCCTGTCCGTCAAAACGGGTTACCCCCAGTTCGGCTTCGGCCGAAACAAACCTCGCCTACTCTTATGCCTACTCGTGGAGAGGGGGAGTCAGGTGCCGACTTGCAAGGTGTCTGATTTGCTGCAGGACGTCGTCGAGGAGGCTACGGCAACGTCCTGGGAGACATATCCCGAGGTGGCGGGATCGAGTTTGCAGCGGATCTTCCGTGGCTCCGTGGTCATGTTCGTGTCCGAGGACGCCGGCGTCGCGAAACGTCGCAGGTTCCGCGTTGTGGGCGAGAGGGTGCCCTCTTGGCGTCCGCA
>DASTGF010000069.1:0-35385 GCA_035719255.1 Microlunatus sp.
TGGGACCACCACCGGGTCGACCAATACACCGGTCCCGACTGGTCGGTGCAACTCAACCAACCCCGCGAACTACTCGAGAAGATCATCGGCAAACCAGTGGAACACTTCGCCTACCCCTACGGCGCATGGAACACCGCAGCCATCCCCCACCTCAAAGCCGCCGGCTACCGTTCGGCCTACCAGCTGGCCGACCGAACCCCCTCCCCCACCGCCCCCCTCTACACCCTCCGCCGGGACCTCACCAAGTCGACCTGGACCGGACCGCAGCTGCTGAAACACCTCGCAAAACCAACGCGCTAACCGCCAGCCCCCGAAACCGAAATCCGACAACTCTGTGGCGAAGCGCCGGCCGGAGATCGCCGCCCGAGGCCGGGAAGCTGGGTGAGGTGTTCGTCCCGCAGACTCACCAGGCCGCGTGCGAAGGCGGAGATCGACGTCGCCGATCTGCGAGTCGATCTGGCTGGGGTGCGGACCAAGACGTTCACCGGACCCGGTGTGCGCAGTGATCGTGGACCGACTCACGTTCGGCGGCCATTCACCGAGACCGCTGCTCCTACCGGCTCGCCGCACCCTCGCCGATCAAGCCGGCTGACCCCGAACAGACCTCCAGAGCCGACACGCGGTGACGACACCGCCAGCAAGCAGGACCCGACACATGGCGGGCCGCGGCCCCACCGCACGGCATCGGCGGGTCTCGGCTGGCCAGCAATCTTGGTGATCATCGGGAGGCGTCGGTGGCGAAGCGGCCGAACATCGTGTCCGACGTCGACAAGCTGGCTTCGGGGAGCTGAGCTGCTACAGCGGCGCGCCGCTCCGTGGGGCGGCGACCAACAGGATCGACGCATTCGCCGGCAGCGGGTTCAGGCTCGACTGCGGAGCCACCGTCGACACCAACCGCAGCCCGATCCAGGCAGCAGCGCCACCGGACGCGATAGCGGCGGTGACTCGACCGTGATCGTCGAGCCGGCAGGATCTGCACGACCAGCCGAGCTGGCTGGTCAATGCGGGCGCCGAAGGCACGCTGGTCGATGGCACGCCCGGTCGTTGGCACGCCCGGTCGATGGCACGCTGGGTCGATGGCACGCTGGGCGGTGACGGCTATCCCGTCAGCGCCGCACAGGTGCAGCAGTCGTTGACGGCCGGCGGCGGGAAGCGGCAGGAGGGCGTTATGGCAAGGGTCGTCGATCACGTTGTCGTGTTCACCCAGGAGAACCACACGACCGACAACTACTTCACCTCGATGCGGGCTTGGGGGGCGAACGTGGCCACAGGCTGGCCTGCCCAGCCGAACCCGCCCCTGCACGATCAGGCCCACACCCGCGCCGCGTACGCGAAGTGGCTGGACGACCAACGGGCAGCCCGCCCCTGGCCGACGCACACCCAGCTCGACACTGACACCGTGCTGCCTTACTACTCCTGGCTGGCCAAGACCGGCGCGTTCTGCGAGAACCACTGCTCGGGGTTCGGCACCAACTCCACCCCGAACCATCTGTTGATCGTCGGCGGGCAAACCCCCACGTTGCGCAATCCGCCCCGCAACCAGCCCGACCCGGTCTGGGACATGCCCAGCCTGCCGGGCCACGCCGCAGACCACGGCCTGAGCTGGAAGGTCTACACCGGCACGTCGGGCTATCCGGTGGACTTCTACACCCAGCTCAAAGGCTCACCCAACATCGTTGCCTCCGACGACATCGTCACCGACGCCACCAACCACGCCTTGCCGGACCTGTCGATGGTGTGGCACGACCCCCCTTACGACGAGCACCCGCTCGCCGACGTCTCTCAGGGTCAGGACAAGGTTTGGCAGGCCGTCGACGCGATCATCACCGCAGGAATGTGGAACACGACGGTGTTCTTGCTGAGCTGGGACGACTGGGGCGGGTTCGACGACCATGCCGTCACCCCCAACCTGGAACACACCGCCGACGGCGTGCAGCTCGCCTACGGGCCACGGGTGCCCCTGCTGATCTTCGGTGGCCCCGTCCAGAATGTCATCGATTCCCGCTGGAACGGGCACACCAGCATCGGTAAGACCGTCCTCGACCTGCTCGGTCTACCTCCTCTCGGCGTGCCCCGCCTCGACGATGCACCCAGCCTTGCCGACCTCATCGACCCGACCGCCGTAACCGCTGCGACGCCGCCCCGCTACGGCATCACCATCGCCCAGCCCGTTGCGCCCGACCCGACACCCATCCCGGCACCGTTCCCGCCACCACCCATCCCAGCATCCGCCCCGGTCAGCCCGGTCCTGTTACGCGATGGCACCACGCTCCCCCCACCGAACGATCAACCCATCCCGACATAGCCGCGGGAGATGCGGTGTGTGGAGTCAATGGAGGTGGCTTCCGCCGTTGATGTCGAAGGTCATGCCGGTCAGGTACGCGGCGTCCTCACTGCACAGGTAGGCGATGGCGGAGGCGACCTCGCGGGTAGAGGCGACCCGCCCAAGCGGGACCTCGGCGCGGATCGCGGCTTCCTGCTGTTCGGTACTGCCGACGCGGATGTCGGTATCGACGGCGCCGGGGGTGACCGCGTTGACGGTGATGCCGGTGGGGCCGAGCTCGCGGGCGAGGGCCTTGGTGAAGCCAAGAATGGCGGCCTTGGCAGACGAGTAGGGCACCTTGCCGAAGACGCCGCCGCCACGCTGTGCTGAAACCGATGACATGTTCACGACGCGACCCCACCCGGCGTCCAGGAGGTCGGGCAGGAAGGCACTGGTGACCAGGTAGGTGCCGGTGGCATTGACCGCCATGACCTTGTTCCACAAGGCCAGCGTCGTGTCCTGGAACGGCAGCGGGGACGTGATGCCGGCAATGTTGATCACCGCACCGACCGTCGGGAGCTGGCCGTCGGACACCTGCGCCACCACGGCCGTATGAGCGGCTGCCACCGACGCCTCGTCAGCCACGTCGATCCCGGCTCCGAAGGTCGGCACGGCGTAATCGACGCCGATCTCCTCGGCCGCCTTCAGCGCAGCTTCGGCGTCAAGGTCGAGGACGGCGACCGCCCAGCCCTGCTCGGCGAACAGCCGGGCGGTCGCGCGGCCGATGCCGCGCGGAGAACCGGCACCGGTGATGACGGCGGTGCGCTGAAGGGACATGACGTGCTCCTCGTCTCAGTCGCGGGCGTCGGTGCCGCACGAGTGGTCACGACGCTAGACGCCTCTTCCTTCATTGTCAACGTCTGACGTCGACTGTTGACAATGACGCTTCGATGTCGCACCATCGACATCACGCCCCGATGCGCCGATGCTCGGGACAGTCTCTTGGGAGTGCGGATGAGCGATGTGGCTCTGCAGATGCGAGGCCCGGTCGGCGGTACGACCGACGCGAAGAAGGTGGCGGTCGGTTCCTCGGTCGGTGCGGTGATCGAGACCTACGACTTCATCGGGTTCGGGACGGCGGCGGCGCTGTACTTCGGCACGGCGTTCTTCCCGAACGCGAACCCGATCACTGGCACGCTGGCCGCGTTCGCCACCCTCGGTGTCGGCTTCGCTGCCCGTCCGCTCGGCGGCATCCTCGGTGGCCACCTCGGAGATCGAGTCGGCCGCAAGCCGGTGCTGGTCGCGTCACTGATCGTGATGGGCCTGGCCACCTTCGCCATCGGCTTGCTGCCGACCTACGCCACGGTGGGGGTGTTCGCACCGGTACTGCTGGTCCTGGTTCGCATCATCCAGGGCCTGGCGTTCGGCGCCGAGTGGGGCGGTGCAATCTTGATGGCGTACGAGCACGCCCCCTGGCGGGCGAAGGGCCGATTCACCGGCATCGTGCAGGCCGGCTTCCCGGTCGGGCTGCTGCTGGCCAACCTGGTGTTCTTGTTCAGCGTCCAACTGGGCGGCTCTTTGGCCTGGCGGATCCCGTTCCTGGCCAGCATCGTGCTCGTCATCGTCGGCCTGGTCATCCGCTCGAAGGTGCCGGAGTCGCCGGTGTTCGAGGAGGTCAAGGAGAGCGGCACGGTCGCGAAGTCCCCGGTCCTGGACGCCATCCGTTACGACTGGGCGAACATCCTGCGGGGTATCGGCCTGCGGATCGCCGAGACGGCCGGCTACGCGGTGTCGATCACCTACATGATCAGCTACCTGAACACCACCCATCTGACCACAAAGACCCAGACCCTGACCGTCCTCTGCATCGCCGCGGCGTTGGGCATCGGGGCCACCATGGGCTGGGCCGCCTTGACCGACAAGATCGGCCGCCGCACCGTGTACCTCGCCGTCACTGCGTTCGGCGTGGTGTGGGGTGTGCTGATGTTCGTGCTCGCCAACACCGGTTTGTTGATCTTGATCGGGTTGGCGTTGGTGATCTCCTACACGGTCTGCCAGAACGCCCTGGCCGGGGCCCAGGGTGCCTGGTTCCCCGAGCTGTTCACAGCGGCCCGCCGGGCGTCCGGAGCATCGCTGGCCTACCAGATCTCGGCGATGGTGTCCGGGTTCACCCCCTTCATCACCACCCTGCTGTTCTTGAAGTTCGGCTGGGTCGGTCCGGCGCTGCTGTTCAGCACCTATGCCCTGGTCGGCTTGATCGCCGCCGTCGCCACCCGCGAAACCTTCGGTCCCGCCGAACGGGCCCTGGCCGCCGCCGCGAACGCCGAGCCGGTCCACGTCTCCGTCGACCACCCGCTGCCCGAGTCCGACCCGATCACCGCCAAGGAGCACCAGTGACCACCACCACCAAGATCGACACCACCGACGTCGCGGCCGATCCCGATGCGCGGGTCACGGAGGTCCGCGGCTTCGCGTACCGGATGCGGCACCACGTCCTGGACATGGGCGAGGAGCAAGGCCAGGGCTACGTCGGTCAGGCCCTCGGCGCGGCCGACGTGCTGGCCGCGGTCTACGCCAACCGGCTCCGCTACGACGCCGACGACCCGCACTGGGACGGCCGGGACAGGTTCCTTCTGTCCACGGGCCACTACGCGATCGGCCTATACGCAGCGCTGGCCGAGGCCGGCATCGTGCCGATCGCCGAACTGGCCACCTACGGCTCCGATGACTCCCGGCTCCCCATGTCGGGCATGGCGAGCTACACCCCGGGCATGGAGATCTCCGGCGGCTCCCTGGGTCACGGCCTGACCGTCGCCGTCGGCCTAGCGCTGGGGTTGCGGCACCGCAACAACCCGGCCCGCGTCTACAACTTCCTCTCCGACGGCGAACTCGACGAGGGCTCCACCTGGGAAGCCGCCATGGGCGCCGCGCATCACCGCCTCGGCCACCTCACCGCCATCGTCGACATCAACGCCCTGCAGGCCGACGGGCCCACCGGTGGGGTCTTGTCGACCGAACCGGTCCACGACAAGTGGGCGGCGTTCGGCTGGTTCGTCCAGCGGGTCAACGGCAACAACCCCCGGGCCGTGGTCGAGGCCCTCGACCGCGCCGACGCCGCAGCCGCGCCGACCGGCCAGCCGTCGGTGATCCTGTGCGACACCAAGGTGGGCTTCGGCGTGCCGCTGCTGGAGACCAGGGAGAAGGCGCACTTCATGCGCATCGAGGAACACGAGTGGCAGATCTGCCGCGACCAGCTCACCGCCAACGCCGCCGAAGGAGACCGAGCATGACCGCAAGCGCACCGCAGGCCGCGCCGAAGCTGAAGACCTCGGCCATGATCGCCAGCTTCGCCGACCCCGGACAGAAGTCCACCCCGGCCCCGTTCGGCCACGCCCTGGTCAAAGCAGCCGAGTCCGACGACCGGATCGTCGGACTGTCGGCGGACCTGGCCAAGTACACCGACATGCATATCTTCGCCGCCGCGTTCCCGGACCGGTTCTACCAGCTCGGCATGGCCGAGCAGCTCCTCCTCGGTGCCGCCGCCGGCTTCGCCGAAGCCGGGTTGATCCCGTTCGCGTCCACCTACTCGGTGTTCGCCACCCGACGGGCGTACGACTTCCTCTGCCTCGACGCCGCCGAACCCGGCCTGAACGTCAACGTGGTCGGCGGACTGCCCGGCCTCACCACCGGCTACGGACCCAGCCACCAAGCCACCGAGGATGTGGCGATCTTCCGCGGCATCCCCGGCCTGACCATCGTCGACCCCTGCGACTCGATCGACATCGAACAGGCCGTACCGCAGCTGGCCGCCACCCCCGGACCCACCTACCTGCGCCTGCTCCGCGGCAAGGTCCCCACCGTCCTGGACGAATACGACTACACCTTCGAACTCGGCAAGGCCAAAGTCCTTCGCGGCGGCCGCGACGTCGTCCTGGTGTCCTCCGGGCTGATGACCATGCGCACCCTGCAAGCCGCCGAGCGGCTCGCCGCCCACCACATCGACGTCGCGGTCGTCCACACCCCGACCATCAAGCCCTTCGACACCGACACCGTGCTTGCCGAGATCGACACCGATCGCCTCGCCCTCACCTGCGAGAACCACACCGTCATCGGCGGCCTGTTCGAAACCGTGGCCTCCGCAGCCGTCCGAGCCGGCATCGGCCGCCGGATCGAGCCCGTCGCCCTGCCCGACGCATTCCTCGACGCCGGCGCGCTGCCCACCCTGCACGACCGGTACGGGCTTGCGACCGACCGCATCGTCGAACGCGTCCTGCGACTCGTCGCCTGAGCCCGGCAAGACCAGACCGGTGCTGTCTACAGTAGGTGTTGACATCCAACGTCAACACGTGCCACAAGCGTGAAAGAGGCGCACATGACGGCAGCACCCGGTCTGGTCGGGCTCACCAAGGTCAACCTGCGTGAGCAGGCCCTGGCCTCCCTGCGCACCGCCATCACCAGCGGTCAGCTGCCGCCCGAGTCGCCGATGGTCGAGACCGAGTTGTCCGACCAACTCGGCATCAGCCGCGGGACCCTCCGCGAAGCCTTCCGACAGCTCCAACAAGAAGGGCTGCTCACCGCCAAGGCCCGCGGCCGGCTCTACGTCCGCAAGCTCGGCCCGAAGGAGATCGCCGACGTCTTCGCCGTGCGCTCCGCGCTCGAAGCCCTCGCCGCCTCGACGCTCGCCCAACGTGCTGACCGCGGGGCCGCCGTCGCCGAACTGCGACGACTCCTGGACGCGATGGACCGGGCCATGGCCGACGTCGATCTCGAAGGACGCATCGAGGCCGATCTCGCCTTCCACCGCGCCCTCTGCCGGCTCACCGATAACGACATGCTCCTGCACACCTGGGAGACCATCGAAGGATCGATCCGAATGTCGATCATGTGGGGCGGAACCCAACGCGCCGTCGGCAACATGGATGTCCCCCGTCACCAGGCCGTCGTCGACGCCATCGAAACCGGCTCCGCAGATCGTGCCGCCACAGCTGTCCGCGACCACATGGCCTGGGCTGCCACCAACCTCACCGCCCAAGCTCACTAATCCGAGCCAATAACCTGCGACGGACGCCGGTGTTGTCAGGATGTCCTCACAGGCGATGTGTCAGGCAACCCTGACGAAGGTATGCGATGAGCTGGGCCAATGACGACGGGTCACAATGCGCACCTAACCCCAATACCGTTCAGTCAAGACTGAACGGTATTGCACCTGCCCCGGTGCCTTCATCGCGGTGGCGACTCGACGGTGATCATGGTCGGGTGGTGGCGTCCGAGCGCCACCGATCGCCCGGCCTGGTCACGTAGTGGGTGACCACATAACGCCACGGGATGAGGGCGGCGGGGATCACAACCACAAGGCAGGTGTAGAACACGTAGAGGGTGGCCGAATCCAGCTGATCGCTGCGCCACAGGGGCAACACGACGACGATGATCCAGATGATTTTCCAGGCCAGCTCGAACAGCAGCGTGGGCAGCATCTGCAACGGGTAGCGAACCCCCAAGAACCACAGCAGCGACAACCCAACCAACATGCACGTCTCGACCCCCTCGAACAACGGCCAGGGCTGAGGATGGTTGATGAGCAACGGCCACTTCACCAAGGCGAGACCGACGGCGATGACCAGATAGCCGAGTCGGAGAGCGTACAGGCGCGGCAGCGACACGTCGGCTGCCGGGCGAGCGCTCTTTGCGACGTCTCCTCGTGCTGTCGTGTCGGCCGGGTGGGTGGCGGGTGCAGTGGTCATGGCTCAAGGATTGACTCCGGCCACGGTTCGGCACATCGGCCAACCGGCCACAGACGCCACATCTCGAGGAGGGCCTGAACGCCTCCCGGTACCGACTTGTGTTGAGGCAGCCGTCGACCTTCGGCGCTGGGCTGCCGGCGACACCGGCCCTACGCTGAGGCCATGTCCCCGTCACCCCGGCTGTGGGTCGAACTGGTGAGGCCGGCATCGCTGCTGGGATCCGATCCAAGCCAACCGAGCTCGACTGGTCAACAGACCGGTCGCGACCGGGTGGTGGACGCCGCAATGTGCTTCATCGCCATGGCACTTGGGGCGCTCTTCGTGAGCCCGTCCTTACACGGCGACGTCGTCCCGCTGTCGACGACCCGGGTTGTGGTCGATCTTCTCTGTGGAACGCTGGCCTGCGCTGCACTGTGGTGGCGGCGTCGGTGGGCGCTCGGCGTCGGAGTCGTCGGCGTGTTGCTCGGGACGATCTCGATCTCGGCGACCCCCGCCGGGCTGATCGCGCTGTTCTCACTGGCGGTGCACCGCGCGGTCCGCCAAACCCTGCTCGTCGTGGCCCTGTGGATGCCGTCGATCCTGCTGTTTGCCGCCTACAGCCCCACCACCGACATAGCGTCGGTCATGGCTCGCGTCGTCCCGCTGGTGCTTGCTGTCACGGCGTGGGGGATGTTCCTTCGGGCCCGACGGCAGCTGTTGCTCACGCTGCGTGAGCGTGCCGCGCGGGCGGAGGTTGATCAGCGGCTCCACGAGGACGGCGCCCGCCGGGCAGAACGCACCCGGATCGCCCGGGAGATGCACGACGTGCTTGCCCACCGCATCTCACTGGTCGCGTTGCACGCGGGCGCGCTCGAGGTCCGACCCGACCTGCCACCGGAGAAGGTCCGCGAAACGGCCGAGCTGCTGCGCTCCACCGCCCGTCAGGCCCTCGAAGAGCTGCGCAGCGTCATCGGGCTGTTGCGGGATCCCGGTGAGGACCCGACGCCATCGCCGCAGCCCACCCTGTCCGACATCGGCCGGCTGGTCGAGGAAACCCGGCTGGCCGGGGCAAAGATCGACTTCGACATGCGCGTGGAACACGCCGATGCCGTGCCGAGCGCACTGGGACGCGACGCGTACCGCATCGTGCAGGAGGCACTAACCAACATCGGCAAGCATGCCAGTGGCACGGCGAGCCGGGTCCGCGTCACCGGTGAGCCAGGCGGCGGCCTGCACGTGACTGTCCGCAACCGCACGCCGCTACACGCCGGCACCGGGCCGGCGTTGCCCGGTGCCGGTGCCGGTCTGCTCGGACTCCAGGAACGAGTAGACCTTGCCGGCGGCACCCTCGTACACGGCCCCGACGGGTCAGGCGACTTCGTGGTCGACGCGGAGCTGAGCTGGTGAACATCAAGGTCTTGTTGGTCGACGACGACGCGCTGGTCCGCGCCGGGCTCCGGATGATCTTGTCATCGGCCGAGGACCTGGACGTGGTGGGTGAAGTCGACGATGGTGCCGGTGCGGTCGCGGCCGTGCGCAGCCTCCGGCCGGATGTCGTGCTGATGGACATCCGGATGGCAGTCATGGACGGCATCACCGCGACCGGAGCCCTACGCCGACTCGTCGCCGCACCCCAGGTGATCGTGCTCACCACGTTTCAGGCCGATCAGCAGGTCATGAGCGCCCTGCGGGCCGGAGCGAGCGGATTCCTGGTCAAGGACACCCCACCCGCAGATATCATCAACGCCGTGCGCCTCGTCGCCTCGGGCGAGGCGATCATCTCGCCATCCGTCACCCGCACTCTGCTGTCTCACATCGGCAACACACACGCAGCTGAACGCTCACGCGCCGCCGCCCAGAGACTCGCCACACTCACCGACCGCGAACGTCAAGTCGCCGCCGCGGTCGGGTCAGGCGCATCCAACGCCGAAGTGGCCGCCTCCCTGTTCATGAGCGAGGCCACCGTCAAGGCCCACGTGTCACGCCTGTTCACGAAACTCCACGTGGCCAACCGTGTGCAGATCGCCATCCTCGTCCACGACGCCGACCACTCCTGACCCATCCCAGCTACCTGGCGCTCGAGCTAGACCCTTCGCAATCGGTGGACGCCATGTGCGGAGGCGCCGTCAACCACCAGGCCGTCCGACTCGCCGAAGGACAGACACACCTGCCCGGCTGGGTCGAGATCGAAGCGGCCGTCAACGGCTACCGCACCGAGCCGATCACCGAACCGGCAGTCGCAGCCGTCGGGCAGCGCTCCTGGCAACGATGGCGCGCGGATCCGCGATCGAGCTGTCGGCGACGCGTGAAACTGACCCCGGGCTTCGCTTGGGCGCCAGGGGGTCAATCTTCAGCCGCTGTTGACACGAGCGTCGGTAAACGGCGCTCGGCCGGCAACCGTCAAAACGCACGTCGCCCGAGTGGTGACCAAGCTCGACAAGCGACGAGGGACTCAGACGTCGCATCCGGACCCAGCCCTGATGCCGGGAGGAGATACGCACGACATCCGGGCTTACCGTAGAGCCGATCCGCTGCATGCTCCGATGCGGCGGAACCGAAGCAGTGTTCGACTAGACCAGAGGATTCGCCCCCAAACGGGATGGCCGCAATTCTCGGACCTATTCAGGTGACGAAGGGTCATCGTTCGAGGTGGCGCGGTGTCACACTGGTAGAGCAACGCGTCCTCGAGGAGGGTCGGTGCGTCATCTCGGCTATGTGGCCGGTACGGGTTTGTCGGTGGCGGTCCTCGACGTGGTCGACATGTCCACCTCGGATGTGGCCAATCAACTAACCCTCCTGGTTCTGCTCGTCGGAGCGGGGCTTCTCGGATTCGCCTGGCCAGCCCGGGCGTGGCTGGCTGGCCTCACGCTGGGGAGCGCCCTCGCCGTCACACACGCCCTCTACCTTGCGGCACGCCAGCCGCTGCCCTACCAGATGAATCCCTCCGGATGGGCAGGTCCGATCACTCTGCTGGTCCTCCTCATCCCTGCCTTCGTCGCCGCCTTCTCGGGAGCTGGACTCGCGGCTCTTGGGCGCCGGGTGTCGAGTGACTCAGGTGAGAGCCCGACGCGGCGCTGATCCTCACGGGCCGTCGGCTGACCGCAACGGTGGCTCTGCCGATCGCCCCGTCCTCGGCGGCACCAACTGGGCTGGCGATTGGTCTTTCCTGGTCAACCTGCCCGTCGGCGCACCCCTATTCCTCATCCTCACCCGCGTCCCGACTCACCCCGCTGAAGCTGTTCCTGGACCGCTTCCCGGCCGGATCCCTCACCGGCGATGGTATCCATCCCACTGATGTTGGGCGGGGACTGGCAGCACAGCCTCGCTCCCGAAGCCTTCCTCAAACCCGTCCTGGCCGAACTCGGCGCGAGCAGCCCCACGCGTGGACCATTCCTGCTCGACTCCGACGCCGACCGCGACTGGATCAATTGCGAAGGTTTGGACAACTGGCTCGAGAACGCCCTCCTCCAACTGCCGACGGGACCACCCGATGAGGTCAGCGTCGCGTGATCAAGCCCACCACACGTCGACGGGCTGAGCCAACCTCGAGCCTGGCACCGGTGCGCGGGCGGCGGCCCATCCCTGACACCTACAACATGGTCCTGGCCCATGCCCTGTGCCGACGAAATGCCTCGGGGGCCGACGATCACACGCAGGTGATGCCGCATGAACGGCGTGACCGTGACATGACGCACCGCCAGGGTCGCCGTCGACGATAGCGTCCGAACTGACCTGCGAGCGTCCGCGACTCTGTTCGTTCGACGGGCGCGTTTGCGCGATCGGGCAGACTTCGCTGTCGGGTCGTGTCTTGATCATCCTCTGGTGTGAGAATGGCGCAATGGGTCCCGCCCACGCGCAGTCGGACGAGTTGTCCGGCGGCCTGCTCCGGGCGCCAACGACCAATGCGCGCCCAACCGATGCGCGCGCCACCGATGCGCGCGCCACCGATGCAGTGGCGAACGGTGGGCGGACGGGGCTCCATGCGCTGCCGAGCGCCGCAACCCTGCCCGCATTGCAGCGAGCCGCGGGCAACAGGGCCGTTGCGCAATTGATCGACGCCGGCTCGACCTCGGTGCAGCGACAGCCACGCCGTCCGTCGCAGGCCGCGAACATCGCGCGCCTCACCACCCTGCGGACCAATGCCGACCGACGCGTGACGCTGGCCACCGACTACCAGAAGATGTGCCTGCAGGTCGGCGACACGACACGGGACAAGCTGTCTGCGATCTCCGCGATCTATACCCAGGCGTACAACACGTTTCGCGGAGTGCTCAACGCAGCACAGCAGGAAGCGCAGAACCAGCAGCGCTGGACAGACATCATCGTCGGCGTGATCTGCGGCACAGCCGCCGGGCTCGCGGCCGCTTTCGTGCTCCCATCGACCGCCGCCGGGTGGTTCTCACTCACCTTGGCCGAGGCCGGCACTGCCGCCGCGTCGTCGGCGGGCCAAGGCCTCGCGTCCGCCGCGCTCAGCGCCGCCGCGTCGTCGGCCCTGACGGTGCCCGGACAGGTGATCAGCAGCGCGGGCCTGGAGCCATCGATCCAGCAGATCGCGATGTGGCAGAAGGTCGCCGGAATCTACCGATCGGGTCTGGAGGTCGCCCAGCTGACCCAGGCCTCACACCAGACCACGATGGCGCTGTCGGACCTGATCGCCGACGTACGCGTGTTCGAGGCGGGCGGAACCACGAAGCTCACCGACGCAAGCATCGCGAGCACCCTGACCCAGCTCGAGCAGCAGGACTCCCAGCTCACCGTGGCCACCACGGAGCTGACGAACAAGATCACCGAGCTGCAAACGATGAACACCGCCGTGGCAGCCATCAATCCCCAGGCCAAGACGGCACCACAGATGGAGAAGGACATCTGGGTGCTGTGGATGGCCACACTGGCGAAGAACTCGAACATCTTGGACATCGATGCAATCGAGGATCACATCGGGCCGAAGGGTCTTAAGATCGTCGACTTCGGGTGGTACACCTCCGATGCGGACGAGAACGAGGCCATCGACCAGGCGCGCAGCGACGCAATGTTCCTGGAGGCCGAGGCGAACAACGCCCAGGTGCCGGCCGGTCAGATCATCGGTGGTCCGCATCGGCCCTGAGCGCTCCCATACGCGTGCCGAAGTGGCGACCCCGAGTGGCTAAGGCAGAGGCGAGCCTGGGGCTCAGCTGAAGTCACCGCATCGGGCGCTGCATCGGCATCATCAATCCGGCCAGCACGTCGGGTGACATGATCACGAGCACGCCAAGCACGACAAGCACGATGGTCACTCCATAAGTTGCTCCTCGTCGCCAAGGAAGGGTCTTCTCGACTGCGATCAAGGCGGCGACGAGCACCATCCACAAGGGGCTCATGAAGCCTAAAGCGAACAGGGACGCCATAAGCGCCCAACAACAGCCGACGCACCAGGCGCCGTTTCTCATGCCCATGCGGAGCGCACCCAGCCGACCGTCCCGCCATGATCCCAGCAGCAGGCCGAGTGGACTGCGGCACTTGCTCAGGCAGACCTGCTTCAGTGGCGTCAGTTCGTAAACCGCGGCAAACAGCAGTGTCGCTCCGGTCAGGAACCGGCCGCCACGTTCCCACGTCAAATCGCCGGCGAGCGCGGGTCCGAGCAGCCCAACGAGGAATGCCACCACGCCGGCACCGGTCCAGGTGAGCAGGTATCCGGTGACGAAGTACGCCGATGCCAGCGGCTTCCGGCTCATCTTGGAGTACAACGCGACGGTAGGGGCGACCGACGGGAACATCATCGCGGCCATCATCACAACCCACACGCTCAGGAACCAGCCGAACGTGCCCAGAGTCGTCCACGGCCCTGTGCCCATTCCCGCCATTTGGCGGACGGTCCACCACCAACCGACAGCCGCGAGGGCGAGGAGAACCGCGACCAGCCCTAACCGAGTGCGGGTAGCCGCGTATGCAGCCTGAAGACCTGAGCTTCCGGCTGTCCGTGCCTCCTCAGCGCGGCTCATTCGGGCGCGTGGCTCAGGCAGCCCAGGAAAAGTCCGACGTCGACAGTCCAGTCTTTCCCTCGTACTGGATGCCGAAAGCGCTGATCCGGGATCGTTTCGCCTCCGCCATCGTCAGATCGGACCCGACCGGGTGGAACATCCCGGAGAAGCGGACCGGCTCACCGGTCTCGACGCCGAAGGGCACGATGTCCTCGATCTCGAAGTCGATCATGTCGCCGACACGCACGCTGTGCCTCAGCCCGTCGTCCTCGACCCGGATAGCGGCCCGCTCGACTCCCAGCATCTCTCCGATCAGCGGAGCCAGGCCAGCCATCGGTCCTCCCAGCTGACCGCTGAAGACCTGAACCAGCCTGTTGAACTGGTCCTCTGTGGCTGCGTCGTGAACGAACACGCCTACGCGCCAGTTGCCGTCGGTCATCACCTTCGGTGTGTCAGCGATGAGCGCTACCTTGCAGCCGGCAACATCGGTGCCTTCGACAGTGCCCTCACGGATGTTGAAGACCAGCGTGACCCGGCAGTAGTCGTTCGTCGCGCCATGGTCGAGTGACAGGTTGCATGGGCACATCAGCTCACATGAACACGTCTCGACGTAGCTACCCTTCACGTTCCAAGACATGGCGAACCCCCTTCGGCCCAGTGTTTCCCCGGCGCGACCACGTGTCAACGCACCCCGACAACACCAAGACTCCGAGACCGGCACCGGCGGACTCCGCGAGCCCTCGGAGTCGTGGGCCAGCGTTTGGCGCGACTACAAACGCCACGGCACGCCCTGGGTCATGGAGGGCCGCGCAGGTCCGAGCTGGCCCACCCAGCCGGGCAACCGCGCAACCAAGCAGGGGTGCCTAGCATGTGCTCATGCGCGACGTTGACGCCTGTCGACGACCCGAGCGGCCGGAGATCGGCCCGACCGTCCTGGCCTCTGCCGGAGCTCTGGTACGCGGTCGGAAGGGTCGATTGCTCATCCTGAAGCCGACGTACAAGGGCGGTTGGACGGTTCCGGGCGGTGTCATCGAGATCGGCGAGTCCCCCTGGGAGGCTTGTCGCCGGGAGACCAAGGAGGAGTGCGGCCTCGACATCACCGCCGGCCGGCTCGTCTGCGTGGACTTCTTGCGCCCCAGGCCAGGACGTCCGGGTGGTCTGCGCTTCCTGTTCGACTGCGGCGTCTTTGACGACGCCATCTTGGAGTCGGTGGTGCTCCAACCGGCGGAGATCGCCGAGAGTCGGGTCCAGCCGCTCGCGACAGCACTGCCTCTGCTCAGCGGGCCGGTCCGACGCCGGGTGCGTGCCGCCTGTAAGTCCAACCAGGTGCGCTACCTCGAGGACGGCCGCCCGGTAGCGGGGATCCGGTTCTAGGCACCCATCCGGTGCGATCCGATGCTCTGGTGAACGTCCCCGTCGCGGTGACTCTGCAACGTGGCGGATCAGCCAGTGTCGACGCACGTCGTCGCGCTCGTCGCTCATCGAGGCGAGGTGCCGGGCGTCGCGCCGGCGGATGGCCTCCGGGTCGTGTGGTGGCCCTCGGGGCGTTGTCCGCAGATGGACCGGATGTGAGAATCAGGTGGTGACTGGGACGGTTGCCACGTTCTGTCCGCTGTGCGTGTCGCGCTGTGGCGCGCGCGCCACGGTGGCGGACGGGAGGTTCGTCACGTTGCTGCCGGATCCGTCCCACCCGACGGGAAAGGCCCTCTGCGTGAAGGGCAAGGCGGCGCCGGAGATCGTCTACCATCCGTCGCGGCTCCTGCACCCGCTCCGGCGGACGAGGCCGAAGGGTGCCTCGGACCCGGGTTGGGAACGGATCAGCTGGGACCAGGCGCTCGACACGGTCGCCGAACGGTTGACGGCGGCGGCGGCGGCGGATGGGCCTGAGTCTGTGGCGTTCAGTTCGAGTTCGCCGTCTACGTCGGCGATCAGTGACGCGGTCGACTGGGTTCAGCGGTTGATCCGTGCGTTCGGTAGCCCGAACTACTGCAGCTACATGGAGTTGTGCGGTTGGGGGCGGTACCTCGCCCCGCTGTACACGTTCGGGGCCTCAGTGCCCGGGGAGTACGTACCGGACCTCGAGAACGCGGGTTGCATCTTGTTCTGGGGGTACAACCCGTCAGTGGCCCGCCTCGCGCACGCGACGAGCACTGTCGCTGCGGTCGCGCGGGGCGCGAAGCTGATCGTCGTCGATCCGCGAAAGGCGGGCCTGGCCGCCAAAGCCGATCACTGGTTGAGGGTCAGGCCTGGCACTGACGCGGCGCTCGCGCTGTCTTTGACCCACGTCATGATCGAGAACGGCTGGTACGACGTCGACTTCGTCCGAGCCTGGACCAACGCCGCTCAGGAGGTCGACGGCCGTACGGTGTGGGACCTGCTCGCGTCGCGGTGCGCCGAGTTCCCGCCGACGGTGGCCGCCGGCATCACCGGGGTGGCGGCGGCCGACATCGTCGCCGCCGCACGGACGCTCTGGGAGGCCCGGCCGGTCGCGTTCTACACCTGGAGCGGACTTGAACAGCACAGCGGCACGACCCAGACGATGCGCGCGATCAACGTCCTCTATGCCCTGACCGGCAGCCTGGACGTCCCCGGCGGGAACGTTCTGTTCGAAGCTGTGCCGTCGAACAGAATCGATGGGCGGGAGTTCCTGAACGGCTCGCGCCCGGCCGCGGTCGGGGTCGAGCAGCGGCCGCTCGGACCGGCCCGGTTCGAGTTCGTCACGGGCGAGGACTTCTACACCGCTGCCCTCGACCGACGCATCAAGACGCTGGTCAGCTTCGGCGGAAACATGGTGATGGCCCATGGCGACAGCGCCCGCGGCCGGGAGGCGCTGCGCCGCCTCGACTTCTTCGTCCAGGCCGACCTGTTCATGACCCCGACGGCCGAACTCGCCGACATCGTGCTGCCTGTGACCACGCCGTTCGAGTCCGAGGCGCTCAAGATCGGCTTCGAGTACAGCCAGGAGGCGCAGTCGCTGGTCCAGTTGCGACAACCCCTTGTCTCGCCGCGCGGCGAGGCCCGCTCAGACCTGCAGCTCGTGTTCGACCTCGCGATGCGGCTGGGCCTCGGCGCGCACTTTTGGGATGGCGACATCGACGCGGCGTTCCGGCATCAACTCGAACCGAGCGGAATCACCTTGGAGGAACTTCGGGCTCATCCCGAAGGGGTACGGCTGCCGCTGATCACGCGGTATCGCAAGTACGCGAGCACCGGCTTCGCCACCCCGTCACGCAAGGTCGAGCTGTATTCAGCCACGCTGGCCGCCCACGGCTATGCACCGCTGCCGATCTTCGAGGAGCCGTTGACCAGCCCGCGCTCCCGGCCAGACCTCGCCGACCGATACCCGCTGGTCCTCAGCTGCGCGAAGTCGCTCTTCTTCTGCGAGACCCAACACCGGCAGGTGGCCGCGCTGCGCAAGAGCTTGCCCGACCCGCAGATCGAAATGCACCCGTCTACGGCCGCAGCTCGCGGGATTGCCGCGGGCGACTGGGTCTCCGTGGACACCCCGCACGGCAGCGTTCGTGCCCGCGCGAGGTTCAACCCCAGCCTCGACCCGCAGGTCGTGTTCGGGCAGCACGGCTGGTGGCAGGCCTGCGACGAGCTGGGACTGCCCGGCTACTCGCCGTACGGGCCGGACAGCGCCAACCTCAACCTCGTCTTGCGCCAGACACCCAGCGATCCGATCAGCGGCAGTTCACCCCTACGAGCGTCCGTCTGCGATGTCACCCTGCGCGAGCACGCTGACCAAGCACTGCGTGAGGCCGACCGAGGACACAGTTAGTGGTCGCGCCGTTCGTCCGGGTCTGGGGCGGGCCGATCGCAGTTCGCGGGTCCAATCGACCCCGACGGACCCGGCTCAGACACGACCGAGATCCACTCTTGTCCAGCTCCGGATGGCGGACCCGACAGGAGCCAGGTCGCTCCGCGAACATGCAGCCCGGCACTCGGTCGGTCAGGCTCGGTACCTTGGAGGGTGCGCGAGCACGTGCTCGACAAGCGCAACTCACCTGGCGGGTGGTCGGAGTGGTCAACAAGAACGACGTAAGGCTGATGGTCGTGGCGTCGGCCATCATGGTTGGGGTGCCGCTCATCATCAACACGATCGAAGACCTGGTTGCAGGCCGTTGGGATGAACTGGTCGGCCGTCGACGACAGACTTTCCCTGAACACGGCGAGGCCGCGCTCCACCTGAGAGGAAGACCGATCGAACAGCTGGCCGCCGATCTACGCCGGTTGCGGGTGGCGGTGGCGAACGACCAGCAGCGTTCGGCGACTCATCAACTGGCGAACCGGATCGCGTACGACCAGCTGTTGCTGCAGGCCTGCGAGATGTTGAACGTCCCGCACGACCTCGGTAAGAACACGGCCGGACCCGAACGCGACATCGAGCGGATACGGGTTGAGGCCGAACTGGAACGAGCCGGTATGGTGCTCTCCCCGACCGGGCGGCACGGCTGATCAGGGAGCGGGAATCTCAGGCAGAGATCGGCGACACACGATTCCACGCCCGCAGACCAAGGCCGCCGCCCTCCTCGGACCAGGATCGGCAGCAGATCGGCCTCGTTCATGGCCGTTGGCGCGATGACCAGATGCCGGAGGGTTGACTTCACCGATTCATCCGTGCGTCATGTCGTGCTCGTTGATTCACTCCAGGCCTGGACGGCTTGGTGCAGCGCAGCGTCGGTTTCTGCTGGATAGGGGTACGGCGCATTGTGCGACCCGGGTAGAACAATGCAGGACGCCGAGGCGAGGTCAGCCAGGTGTTGTGCCCACAGTGGTGGTGCGAGGCCATCGTGTTGACCGGTGAGGACGAGAACGGGCATGGCGAGCTTGGTGATGATGTCCTCTGGCCGGTCGGCGAGGGCTGTGCGGAGGAAGCTGACGAAATGGACGCCGCCGCTGGCCAGGTAGGACGGTGCGACGACGCCGATCTCGCCGAACGGCTCGCGTCGCAGCGCGGCCGGGAGCCGCTCGAGAAGCACGGGAAGCTTCCGGGCCGGAGGATCGAAGGTGGGTCCGGCGATGACCACGCCGGCGACACGTTCGGGCATCAGCAGCGCGGTTCCCAAGGCGGATTGGGCGCCGGTGGAGTGGCCGAACAGGATGACCTGCTCCCGGTCGGTGGTCTCCAGCCACCGCGCCGTCGCCACGGCGACCCCGGTGAGCGTGGGTGGACATCCCCGGGCCCGGCCGGCCCGCCATCCCGGCAGATCCAGCACGGTCGCCTGGGTCCAGCCCGAGATCGCCCGCGTCAGCGGCGCCAGATACCCCGGAGCTCCCATGCCGGGCAGCAGCACCACCTCGGGCAGATCGAGGCGGCGGCCGGCGGACAGCGACCGAACCGGCCTCTCGTCGACCACGGTCGTGGTGGGGGTGAACCCGTAGTCTCCGTGCCGCAGAGACCACCGCTGCCGCCTTGCGGCGATCCGGGTGGTGGCTGGTGCTGCGCCTGTTCGGGTCGGTGTCGGTGTCGACGACGGCTCCATCGAGGTGGCGGGGTCCGCAACCGGCACCTGCACGGCGAGCGCGGCCGGCACGACCTCCGCGACGAGCCGGGTGCACTTCCCGATCACGTCACCGTCGAGCTGGTAATTGTCGGTTCCGTCGATCGTGACCGTGACTTTCTTGCCGGTCCATTGGTCGACCTGGTCGTCTTTCCTGGGGCGGCGGGTGGCCAGCCGCACGCCCAGCTGCAACCAGTGCCGTAGCCGGCGCGGAGAGGCGATGTAGACGTCGAGGAGGCCGTCGTCGGGGCGGGCGCCGGGGATCAAGGTGATGTTTCCCTGGAGGTCGGAGACGTTCCCGATGGCGCAGAGCATGGCACGACGCCGGATCGGGCGCCGGTCATCAAGGTGCACGGTCACGTCGATCGGTAGCCGCCCGAGGGCCTTGCCGGCCGCGAGAAAGTAGGCCGCGGATCCGACCTTGGCCTTGAGGTCGTCGTCGACCTCGTCCATGATCATCGCGTCCACCCCGATGCCGGCGATCACCGCGAAGTGTTCGGCCTCACGATCGTCGACGGTGATCTTGATCAAGTCGATGGTCTGGGAATTCCCAGTCACCGCCACCTCGACGGCCGCGTCCTCGTGCAGCGGCACGTTCAGGTTCCGGGCCAGCAGGTTCGCGGTACCTGCCGGGATCATGCCCATCGCGATCCCGGTACCGGCCAGGCCGTCGGCGACGATACGTATCGTCCCGTCCCCACCGGCCCCGATCACCAGGTCAACACCGGCCGATACGGCCTCAGCCGTCATGGCGCGGCCCGGGTCGTCGGCGGACGTCTCCAGCCACAACGTGTCCACCCAGCCCTCGCGATCGAGCACATCCGTCATCAGCTGGTGGAAGGAGTCGCTGATCTTCGTCGGGTTGAACACCACGGCGCAACGACGACCCGCACGTGCGTCCATGCACACACCTCCACAGGATGGCTCCGTCCAAGGAGCGCGAACACGGGCCGCAACCTGGCGGTGCCGCAACGAGATCGGGCCAATGGTGTGGCCAACAGAGTGGACCACACTGAGGGTGGGCGGCGTACCGATACTCCGAAGCGCGGCAACAAACACGCGGCGACCTCGTGCCCCCACAGGCTGTGGATCAGCAAGTCCGATACTACCCGCCGACAGATCCTGCAGCGGCAAGTGGTTCGCATCGCCCTGAGCGAGCGCTACGTGGCCAGGTCGCATTCGGCGACCGGCTCGTCGTACCCGGTGCTCATCCCGGCCGGCAGCGCAACCTCCTCGCGACGCAATCCCTTCACCCGACGGCGGCCACCGACGTCGGGCCGCCCGGCCGCTTGGGGGGCGTTCACGCGGCGAGATCAGAAACTCGCGAACGTCGTTCCGGTCCACAGCCAGACATCCGACCGCTGCAACCCCCCAGCATGGACGTACCGGCTCCACAACAGCCGCCCGGCACTCTCGGCGTCCACCGGGTGCTCCTGTGCAACCCGAACTCTGCAGTGAGACCAGCATCGGAAAGTCGCCGCTGTCGACTGCTCGACAAGGGCCGCCGGGTTTAGAACAGCTCGATGTGAATTCGCGAGAATATTCTTCGTGGGAATGATATTGCACCCTGATCCCCGGAGCGCTCATCAGCGGCGAGCGCCCAGCAACCCGCTCAGCCCGCCACGCACCAGCTCACGCGGAGGTGCCCGCTGACCAACGCTCCGGCGAGACGCGAATCGAGGCGTTCTGGCCCCCGAAGAGCCATCCCGGGAGCGCTCATCAGCGCCCACCGCCCCGGCGAGACGAGAATCGGCGCGGTACGAGATCGACTGCGGAACGCGGTCGATAGCGAGCCGAGGCCCAGGCGCAGATCGGCCTGGGCCGAATCACACGCTTGCCGGTGGGCTGACCGCTGTGGCTGCGTCGGCGCTTCCCGAGCAGTTCCGCACGGCCAGCCGACTCACTGGGCTCGCCATCGGCGGCACCGTTGCCACCCCGATCTTCGGCGGTCTCGCCCCTTACCGCACCCAGCTGGCCGTCGCGTCCTCGGGCTGGGCGCTCGCACCGGCATCCTGATTGCCGTAGTCGCCCTGGCAACCATTCCGGCGATCCGCTCCTCACCCCAGACCGCCTACCTACCGGCCGGCGGGTCCACCACGACCGGCATGGTAGCCCCGTACCGATCAGCCGAAGGAGAACGATGATGAGCTCCGACCACACCTATGACCTGGCCGGCCTGCCCGATGGTGCGACGCTGCGATCGGTCACCGCACAACCGGTCGTCATTGACGGACGGCCGGCGTTGCAGGTGCAGCTGACCGACCAGGTCGCACTCCACGGGGTGCCGGATGTCGACTACGTCGACCAGCCCACCTTCGTGGTCGTGCCAGCTGACTTCACCACCGGCACCATCGAGGTCGACCTCCGAGCGGGCCTGACCTCGACAGCCCCCGATTACGCCCGGGGCTTCGCGGGAATCGCCTACCACCTGGTTGGCGGCGGCGACCGCTTCGAGGCGGTCTACCTGCGGCCGCTCAACGGCGCCTCGCTCAACCCGCCCGCACCGAGACACCTACGTGCGGTGCAGTACTTCGCCTACCCGGACTGGAAGTACCAGCGGCTGCGCGACACCTACCCCGAGGGCGTGTACGAGACCGGGGCAGACATCCGGCCCGACACCTGGGTGCACCTCGAACTGACGATTACCTCGTCAGCAACCACGGTAACCGTCAACGGTGCCGAGCTCGTGACGATCGAGTCCAAGGTGTCGCCGACCCGCGGGCCGGTCGGTCTGTTCGTCGACATCGGCACGCGGGCCTGCTTTGCCAACCTCAAGATCATCACTGACTCCCCGCGCAGCCGGCCCCTCGGCCGGGTGACGCCGGCGACGTCTGACGATGCGCGTCCGGGTCAGCCCGGAAGTCCCAGTGATGAGCAGTCAGGTGACTCGCGGAGAGGACATCCTTGAACGGGAGTACGCCGGCCCGCCTTTGAGTGTCGCCGGGGGCTGATGCCGGAGTAGTTGGGACGGACCCTCACCTCCCCCGGTCCGGTCTCGGGGTCGAGAGCTCGCCCACCTGCAGAACCTCGCTTGCCGGCGGCTCAACAGCCCGGCCTGTGGACCGAAGGAGAGCGTGGCCCCGCGCTGGGCAGTCGACCATGTGCCTCGCGACGGAGGAACATGGTCGACTGGTCGACCGGTGGTCTAGGCCACGACCGAGGTCGACCCTCGCCACTGCTCGGCGATCCGGTCGAGGGCGTCGTGGTCGAGGCTCATCCCGCCGAAGTTGGCGAGGGTGCTCATGGGCATGTTGCCGATGACGCCGATGAGCTCGTCGGTCAGCACCGCGGCTGGTTGCCCGCCAGCCACCTCGGCTTCGATCAACCGGCGCCCGGTCGGGTCGGCCACCCATTCCTGCAGGGTTGAGTCCCGGGTGAGCGGCTCCCTCAGCGAGGGTGCTCCCACGGCAACGGTGTGACGGAGCGGCAGGTCGCGGGAGTGCGATCCGACCGCGATGGTGAAGTCACCGGCCTCGACGGCCCAGCGGCTGTGCCGTACCGACCAGAACGAGAAGGCCCGCTGGTCGAGCTCGATGGTCACCTCCTGGGAGGCCCCGGCCGCGAGGGCGACCTTGGCGAAGCCTTTGAGCTCCCGCACGGGCCGGGCGACGGTGGACTCGACGTCTTCGACGTAGACCTGGACGACCTCGGCCCCGTCGACCGTCCCGGTGTTGGCGACCGTGACGGTCACGGTTGCGGTGAGGGTGCCGTCGGTGGCTGAGCCGTGAGTGGTGACGATCAGGTCCGACAGGGTGAAGGTGGTGTAGGAGAGCCCGAACCCGAACGGGAACGCAACCTCTTGATCAGCCCGGTCGTAGCCGCGGTAGCCGATGAACAATCCTTCGCCGTACCGGACGATCTGGGAATCCCCGGGGAAGTTCAGGTAGGACGAGTTGTCCTCCAACCGGTGCGGGATGGTCTCGGCCAGTCGACCGGAGGGGTTGACTCTGCCGGTGAGTACGTCGGCGATGCCGCCTCCGGCGGCCTGACCACCGAGCCAGGCCTCCACGAGACCTTTCGCGTGCGGGGTGACGTCGCCGAGCACGACGGTTGACCCGTTCGCAAGCACGACGACCACGTTGGGGTTGGCCGTGGCGACTGCCTTCAAGGCGGCCAGCTGGTTGGCGGGTAGGTTCATGTGGGTGCGGTCGAAGCCCTCGGACTCGTCCGCGCCCGGCAGCCCGATCACCATGATCACGGTCCCGGCGTCGGCCGCCACTCGCTCGGCCTCAGCCAGCAGCGTCTGGTCGTCGCCGGTTCCGTCGAGGTCGTATCCGGCCGCAAACGGCACCGCTCCGTAGATGGCCGCCAATTCGGTCAGCAGCACGTCGAGACGGGTCGGTACGACCTGGGATGACCCGGCGCCCTGGTAGCGGGGGGTGCGGGCCAACTCGCCGACGACGGCGATCGAGGCATCCGGGGCCAGCGGCAAGATGGCGTCCTCGTTCTTCAGCAGGACGACGGACTCGGCCGCCGCCGCACGGGCCAAGGCGTGGTGGGCGTCGATGTCGAAGGTCTCGTCCAGGTCCAGCACCGCCATGCCTTTGTCCACGAGCTCGAGCACCGTACGGACGCGAGCGTCGAGGACCTCCGCCGGCACCTCACCGCTCTCGACCGCGGCGACGACCTGCTCCGGGCTCCGTCCGATGGCCGGCGGCATCTCCAGGTCCAGCCCGGCCAGCAGCGCGGGCACCCGGTGGTAGACGGCTCCCCAGTCCGACACGACGAGTCCCTCGAAGCCGAATTCCTCCCGCAAAACGGTGGTGAGCAGCCAGGCGTTCTCCGACACCGACTGTCCGTTGACCTTGTTGTACGAGCACATCACCGTCCACGGCTGGGAGGCGGTGACCACGCGCTCGAAGGCGGGAAGGTAGATCTCGCGCAGCGTACGCTCGTCGATCTGGGCGTCGACGCGGAGGCGGTCGGTCTCCTGGTTGTTGGCGGCGTAGTGCTTGACCGAGGTGCCGATGCCGCGGGACTGGATACCGTCGACGATGCCGACGGCCAGCTCACCGGCCAGGAACGGGTCCTCGGAGAAGTACTCGAAGTTCCGCCCACACAGCGGGGAGCGCTTCATGTTGATCCCCGGGCCGAGGATCACCGACAGATTCGCGGCACGGGCCTCCTGCGCCAGGGCCTGCCCGACCTGGTGCAGCAGGTCCGGGTTCCAGGTGGAGGCGATGGCGGAGGCGGTCGGGAAGCAGGTTGCCGGGAGCGACCCGCCCAGTCCGAGGTGATCGGCCTCGCCCGGCTGGGCCCGCAGACCGTGCGGACCGTCGGAGACCATGATCCTCGGAATACCCAGCCGCTCGATCGGCGCTGTGTACCAGAAGGCGGAGCCGCTGGTCAGCGACGCCTTCTCCTCGACGGTGAGTTCGCTCAGGACACGTTCGACGTCGAGCATGGTCCTCACTTCACCTTCTTGATCGGCAGGACGATCAGGGCGCCGAGCAGGGCAGTGCCGCCAGCGGTGTACAGCAGCAGATCGTAGTTCTGATTGGTCGCGCTGTTCACCGCCAGCAGGGCCGCGCCGAACACCGGGGCTAGGGTCTGCGGCAACGCATTGGCCATGTTGAAGACACCGAGGTCCTTACCGGCGTCGTCAGGATTGGGGAGCACGTCGACGACCAGCGCGAGATCGACACCCACGTAGATGCCGTAGGCGACACCGAGCACGGCCTCGACCACGTAGAAACCGGTCAGGGTGGAGACATGGGCCAGCAGCACGATGCCGACACCAAACAGCAGCGTGGAGCCGGCGACCAGGAACTTCCGTCGGCCGGTCCGGTCGGAGATCTTCCCGGCGATCCAGCCGGACGCGATCAACGCGATCGTGTAGATCAGCACGCCGGTGGAGACGGCGGCGGGGGCGGCCGCCTCGGGCAGTCCCAGTTTGTCCTGCAGGTAGAACAGCCGGAAGGTGGTGAACATGAAGGTGGCCAGCGTGATCAAGAAGCGGGACCACCAGGCGAATGCGAAGTCGGGATACTTCCGCGGGTTGAGCCAGAAGGTGGTCACCCACTCGCTGAGGGTCATCGCCGGCGGCCGGACCTTCATCTGCTGATCGGGCAGGATGAAGGCGAACATCAGCATTGCGCCGATCGCCAGGATCGAGGGACCGACGAACAAGATCACCATCTGGTCGGCGAACAACTGGGCGACGTACGCACCTCCGAGGATGCCGATGTTCTGCGCGATCCCCAACAGGGCTGACACGCTGCCCCGCTGGAACTTGGGGACCTGGTCGGAGATCGTGGCGATGAACGGCGCCAGCGTGGCGTTCGCGCCCAATTGGGCCAGACACCAACCCGCGGCGAGGATCGGGACGGTCTGCGCCAGGGCCATCACCAAGAACGCGATGGTCATCACGATGGTGCCCGCGACGATCCACGGACGGCGACGACCCCAGCGGGACGTGGTGCGGTCCGACAACCGACCGAACAAGACGTTGCCGATCACGGCGAACAACGCGCCGAAACCGGCGACGATGCCCAGCGCCGACGTCTTCTGATCATCGGGCACGATCGACTGGACCTTCACCCCGATGCCGATGATCGCCGGGCCCAACAGCGCGATGAAGAAGACCAGCTGCGCAACGACCAGACCGACGATGTACTTGCGGCCGACCGGCTCGGTCGGCTCGGCGAACCAGTGGTGGTCGTGACTGTCCAGCGCGACTTCCGCGTCGTGCGTCGGCGGCAGCTCGCCGTATGTGCTTCCGGGGATACTCATCAGTCCTCCTTCTGTGCAGGACACCGAACTGATTCAGTTCAGTGAAACGCGTCAGTTGCGCGCTTCAGTAGAGTAAGGGCATGCTGAAGAACGTGGCAACAAAAGTGACGGACGTAACGTCGCCTCCTCCGACCGGCCGCAAGTCCCGACGCGTGACGGCAGCGGACGTCGCTCGGCATGCCGGCGTGTCGAGAGCCACCGTCAGCTATGTCCTCAATGACACCCCTCACCAGGTCATCCCCGAGCACACCCGCGCAAAGGTGCGCGCCGCAGCCGCCGAGCTCGGCTACACACCGTCGGCCGCCGCCCGAGCACTGATCACCGGGCGGTCCGATGTGGTCCTGCTCCTGCTACCCGACTGGCCCATCGGGACCAATGTCGGCGCCCTGCTCGAGAGCTTGTCGGACGCCCTCGGTCGGCATGGGCTGACCTTCGTCGCACACCCCAGATCAGCCGGTCGGCCCATCAGCGACGTGTGGAAGGCGATCACCCCCGCGGCCGTCATCACCTTCGAGGAGCTCGACGACACCGAGACCGACCGGCTCCGCGGTGCGGGGATCGAACTGGCCGTTGCGTTGCTCGGCGACGGGCGGCAGTCTGCGCGGGCGATGGACATACCCGAGCAGCGCACCGGCCGGCTCCAAGCCGAGCACCTGGCCGCCTCGGGCCACCGAATCCTGGGCTACGCATGGCCCGACGACCCAAGGGTCGTCACCTTCGCCCAACCACGGCTCGAAGGTGTCCGGCAAGCCTGCGCCGACCTCGGCTTGGCCGAGCCTCACGTTGTCCCCGTCCCCCTGACTCGCGATGGAGTCGCCACGGCGCTGCAGGTCTGGAGGGCAACCACACCGGAAGCCGTCACCGGGATCTGTGCCTACAACGACGAGATCGCACTCGCCATCCTGGCCGGCGCCCGCGGCCTGGGACTCGAGGTCCCCCACGACCTCGCAGTCATCGGGGTCGACGACATCCCATCCGCCGCGGTCGCCCTGCCCGCCCTGACCACCGTCCGCGCCGACAACCGGGCCATCGCCGAATCCATCGCCGAATCCATCGTCCGCAGACTCCAGGGACGACCAGCCCCACGACGGCCCGGATCCGACATCCACCGCGTCATCCGCCGGGAATCAGCCTGACGCGCGCTGCGCCTCACCGTGTCAACCACACCATGTCGACCACACCATGAGGAGCTGGCCGGACGGCGACCTGCCTCCGCCGTCTCCACGTCGTTTCCTGGATTGCCCCACGAGGCGCGTCATGACAGGTGCTCGGAGCCTCAGCATCAAAGTGACCGCGTTCGACGGTCCGCGCCGCTCCGTCACTTCACGATGCAACCCTCCCGAAACCCGTCGGCCGTACGGGCCCTCATCAGCTCCAACGACGCCCCGTCGACGGTGGGCGTAGGTCTGCGATCTTGGTGCGCACGGTCTGCTGGCAGAGGGCCCACTGGCGAAGCTCGTCGGCCAGTTCATCGGCCATCCGGGGGGTGAGACGCGGCCCATCGCCATTGATCGTGAGATGGAGAACGTGGTCTTCGGTGACGAGGACTGCCCCCCGGCCAGTCGCGTCGTGGACGGTGATCTGGTGGGCTCCGTCGCGATGGACATGTGTGCTCACTGCCTCCCCTTTCGTTCCTCGTCGGCCCGTCGCGGTGGAAGCTCCCGCCGCACTGGGGAGTCAACACCGCTCGGCTCTGCGACTGACTCATGAAACTGCGCAGTGAAGTGAAGATCCGTCAAAGAGTCTGTCGCGCCCCGCGGGTCCTGACGTCCAGATCAGGCGAAGCTCATCAAAGGCTCCAGTGCTCCGCATCACGCGGATACTCGACCGGATCATCACCGTCGACCAGCCGGCGGGAGCACTGGCGCGCAGCCGCCGGAGAAGTGTCAAGGTCAACAGCGGGTCGTGCGTGCCGACGGGGACGTCATGGCCGGGGCCGGACAGCCGCCCTGCGAGGGCCCGCCTGGCCCCAAGCCACAGCATCCGGAGCGCCCGGCCGCTCGGGGAGCCGAACCCGCATGAGAAGCGCGTCTCCCCTTGAGCAGCCGCCCAAGCGTCGCGACCCCACCCGCGGCGTAGCTGGGTGGGGGATCTGCCGAGCGCTTGGCCGGAGGTCGCCCGACCCGTCAGCGGATCGTCCGCTCGCGGGCGTGACGCATCCGAGCCAGCACGACGGCCGAGCCGATCAGGGCGCAGCCGGCAACGACGAGCCCGAGGGCGACGCCGAGCGCGGTGTCGATCAGCTGGTAGAGGGCGACGGGCCAGACACCGAGCACGATCAGGCAGCCGACCACGGCCAGCGCCGGGTACTGCAGGCGGACCATACCGACCAGCAGCGCGGTCGCGACCGCTGTGCCGAGCAGGAGGGCCAACACACTGTGCTCGAAGGCCAGCAACGGGATGGTGGCCGCACCGGCGCTGAGTCCGGCCAGTGCCCAGGCCAGCTGCCGTGACAGCACGACCCCGGTGGCCAGGAAGACCGCCGCGACCGCCAGCCACCCGAGCGCGATGGCGTTGGAGATGGTCTGCTCCGGCCAGTCATCCCGGGTCGAGGTGGCGGCGATCGTCAGACCCATCGCGCCGAACCAGCCCGGCAGCAAGAACACCCCCGAGCGCAGCACGATCGCACCGACCGCCGAGCACACCACCACGGCCACCGCGGTCCACACGAGGTCCTCGTCCTGCACCAGTTGGTGCACCGCGAAACCGGAGGCGAGGCAGGCCAGAGCGAGCAGGGCCAGAGCGAGACCACGCCGGGTCCGGCTGAGCACGAGGACCACGCCACCGATCGCGGGAACGATGAACGAGGCGATCGCCAGCGCCAGCTTGCTGGCGTGGGTCAGGTCCGACCACAGCGTGAAGCCGACGAAGATCAGTGCGCCGAGGACCAGCGCCCCGCCGACGTACCCGACGACGTCGAGAACGCCCGATCGACCATCCGGTGGCAGCTCCGGCACCAGCTCGCCGCGGACGCGAATATCAGCGTCGGCCGCCCACCGGACGTGGTCGGCCTGCGCTCGGCTCAGCACCCGGCGATCCACCAACTCGGCCAGCTCCCGATCGAGCTGCCCCGGCTCATCGGCGGATGGCCTCTCCATCGGCCGATCCCCTCCTCCGGGCCCCGACCCGGGCTCACCATGCGGCATCCCGATCGGGCCCGATCCGTCCGCGGGGCCGCCGGCCACGGTGGCCGTGTCCGCGGTCCTGCTCGCCGAAACACCGGCGACCACCGGTTCCCGGTCTGCAGCTGGCGACGGCTGGACCGCCGACCGGCGACGACGCACCACCGGTGTCATCACCACGGCAGTGACCACGATCGCCAGGACAGCGAGCAACAACACCGAGATTGCCATGATCGCTCAACTCCATCACCGGATCGTTCGCCTCGTCAGCCTCCGAAAACGGCCGCGAGGAGATTGGTGCCCAAGACGACGACCACGATCACCAGGCCGACGATGGCGGCGATGCGTCCCGACCGACGTCCAGCTCTGGAAGCTCGGAGCCCCAGGACGATCGCGGCGATTCCGGGGGCCACCGTGATCAGCAGCGCGGGAACGGCGGCCAGCAGCCGCGCGCCGATCGGCGGAACGGCTGCCGCGTCGTAACCCTGCAGCGTGATCAGGCCCTCCCCCACGACCATCCCGGCCGCGAAGGCCAGCGGGAACAGCGCCACGGCGAGCCATGCGAGCCAGAGAGGCCGCCGGCCTCGCCCGGCGTCATCGACGGGACCCGGTGCAGTCGTTCCATCGGGAGGCGGGATCGGTCCCTTGACCTGATGCGATGTCGACGCCATCGCGAACACCTCCCTGACACCATCGTCGGTCCCCGTCCGGTACGCGCCCAGAGGCCAAGGTCCTCCTGGGCAGGACTGTCGGCGGTCGATGCCAGGATTAGACCATGATCGATCATTTCGGGATCCAATGTGCCGATCTCGCCGCCAGCGCGAGGTTCTACGACGCTGTCTTCGCCCCACTCGGCTATGCACGCGTGATGAACGTCGAGGAGGTCGCCGTCGGTTACGGTCCGCCAGGCCAACCCGAGTTCTGGATCAGCCTCCTCGACTCCGGCGACGGTTTCCGGGAGTCTCACATCGCCTTCGCGGCCCGCGATCGGGACGCCGTGCGCGCGTTCTTCGACGCGGCAGTCGGTCTGGGCGCCGAAGTGCTGCACGAGCCGAGACTCTGGCCGGAATATCACCCGACGTACTACGGCGCCTTCGTCCGCGATCCCGACGGGAACAACGTGGAAGCGGTCTGCCACCGCCCCGAGGACGGCTGAGCGGCCAAGCGCTCAGCGGCCGCTCGCAGGGATCGGCTGGTCGGCGATCAGCGGCCGTCGCACGGCGTACGTTCCTTGCTGCCCGGCGATCGGCCAGCTGCGGATCACGCGAATCGTCGTTCGGGAGTAGCCCCACCCGCCCCGTAACCGCCACGGGAGGGCGACCTCCCCGCTGCTGAGGTAGTCCAGCGCGAAGTCCTGGAACACGACGTTGCGGGTGCGCGGCAGGTCCACACCCGGGGTCAGGTGGTAGCTGTAGCCGGTGAGGTCGACGACCACGGGGCAACCGCGCTCGATGTTGCGATCGAAAACCCCGAAGTCCACCAAGATCGTCGGATCATCGGCTGTCACGCAGCCCGGTCGGCCGTCCACGACGGCGGCGAGGCTCGCCACCGGCAGCCGGGCCCCGACCTTCAGCTGGGTGAACGGCATGGCTAGCACGACGAGCGCCGCGAGCGCCGCTACCGCCCCGACCCGGCCGACGATCACCGACCAGCCCGCCGTCCAGTCGCGGATGGCCGCGGCGGCGGTGCCCGCGGTCAGCGCGAGGGGCACTGCGAGAACGGCCGGATAGTGCGGATAGAAGCTGGGCGAAACGAGAATGACCGCGCCCATGGCGATGGCCAGGGCCGGCGCGACGCGGTCACCGGAGGCGAGGGCGACCAGCAGCATCAGGCCGACTGCGGCGACGGCGGCGATCACAACCGCCGGATTGCCCGGGGGCTCGTCGGGCAGGCCGACGATCATGGCCAGCCGCGCCAGAGCCCCGAGCGGCAGCTCCGGTCGGCCGACCTGATCGGCGACCACCATCTGCCACATCGACGACGGAGCGGCCAGAAAGAACGGCAGGCAGACGACCGAGGCGGCAATGACCGCCCCGAGGAGCACCCGCAGCGCCAGGAGCATTCCGGCGGTCATCGCCACCCACCCGGCCACGACGAGCACGACGACGATGCCCCAGATCTTGGTGGCAGTGGCGAACCCGAGCAGCGCACCGCTGCCCGCGTACACCCACCAGCGGTGACGATTCCTCAGCCGCGAGGTTCCGAGGAGGACCAGTGCCAGCGCGAGGAGGAAGCTGGTGAGTCCCTCCAGCATGGTGGTCCGCTCGGCCCGGGTCGCCGGCAGATAGACCGCATACCCGATGCCACCGACGAGAGCTGCCCACCAACCCGCACGACGCAAGGCGAGCGCGACCAGGACGGCAGTCAACGAGCCCATCGCCATCCACGCCACCCGACCGGCCGCAAGACCCCAGCCGTCGTAGGTAAGATGACCGAGCAGGGCGAACGGCGCCAGCGCAACCACGACGCCGGGCGGGTGTAGCAGCAGGAAGTCACGATACGGTAGCCGGCCGCTGACGAGGGCCAGCGCTGACGCGTAGTGCACGCCGTCGTCGTAGGTGTCGACCCCGAGCAGGCCACCTCCGCGCAGCACCGGAACCAGCCGGGCCGCCAAGGCGACGAGAAACACGACCACGACGACCGGCCAACCGATCGTGCCCGAGTGACCGGAGAGCACCCGCCGTAGTGGCGTTCGGCCGACGCGCGGTAGTGAGGTCGTCGCGGGTGCGGCGGTCCGCCGCGGAGCTACGACCATGACGTGCGCTTCCTGCTGCCTGGGCATCGACGGCCGGGTTCAACGCCACATCGGGAGCTCCGGCCGTGCTCAGCGTACCGCCCACGCGGCACGGTATTCGCCGCGTTCGGGTGTGAGGCGGCGGAGACTGACGCGAACATCACACCGAGCCGTACGAGGGCGGCTGCCATGAAAGGGGCGGTACCCATCTCCCCGGGCGACACGCGCGGGACGACACCCATGACCTCAAGCCGGGTTTCTAAAGGGTCTTCACAGGCGTCCGGCCTACGGTGGCAGCCATGGATCAGCTCCGCGCCCACCTGCTGCTGGCCCTGTGGGTGCTCGTCGGCTCGGCCATCCCCTTCGTTCCGACGGGCGAGGTGGTCAGCGCCGCGGCGGCCGTCGGCTCCTACTCCAAGCTCAACGCCTGGCTCATCTTCGGGATCACCTGGCTCTGCTCCGTGGTGGGCGACTGCCTGCTGCTGCTCCAGGTCCGGTTCGGCGCCCGGTGGCTTCGACCACGGATCGAGCGGAGCAAGGCCGCGCCGCGGGTGGCTCAAGCTCAGGAGGCCCTGACCAGGAACTCCTTCCACGCCATCGTCACCGGCCGGCTCATTCCGGGTGGACGGACCCCGGTCATCGCTGCTCTCGGGCTCTCGCACTTCCCCATCCGCCGTTTCCTCCCCGCCTCCCTCGTCGCCTGCGCTCTGTGGGCCGGCATCTACTCCTCGATCGGCACCATCGGTGGCCGCATCGCGCACCATCCTGTCTGGGCGACCGTAATCGCCATCAGCCTCGCCATCTCCATCGGCGTCGCCGTGCAGCAGCTCCAGAAGCTGTGGTCGGGGCGCCAGGGAGGGCGAGCGTCGGAAGACGGCGCTCCCGGGGAGGGAGGAGCGATGAGTGAGACCCGCCTTTGTCTCACGAAGAGCGACGACTCGACCCGGTGAACGAGCGCCGTCGCGCGAGCCCGACCCTCCACCGCAGGCGAGCGTCGGAAGACGGCGGTCCTCATCGCCCGAGCACGACCCTGACAAACAGCTCCGGCGCAGCCGCCGAAGCGACTGCGCCGGAGCGCTGACCCGAGCGTTGCTCAGGGAGCGGGGACTACTTCACGCCACCTGCCGTCAGGCCGGCGACGATGCGGCGCTGGAAGATCAGCACCGCGAGCAGCAGCGGCACGGTCACGAGCACGCCGGCGGCCATGATGGTGCCGTACGGCGTGTCGAAGCCGGATGTGCCCGTGAACTTGCTGATGGCCACCGTCGCGGTCTGCTTCGACGGATCCTGCAGGAACGTCAGGGCCAGCAGGAACTCGTTCCATGAACCGATGAACACGATGATGGCCGTGGTGAACACACCGGGTGCTGCCAGCGGCAGGATCACCTTGCGGAACGCCACGCCCGGAGTGCAGCCGTCGACCATGGCCGCCTGCTCGAGTTCGATCGGCAGCTGCTTGAAGAACGCGGTCAGGTTCCACACCGCCAGCGGCAACCCGAAGCTCAGGCCCGGGATGATGACCGCCTGATAGGTGTTCACCCAGTAGGGGAACCAGGTGAACGGATCGGTGGAGGAGAACATCTTCAGCAGCGGTGGCAGCAGCACGACCAGCGGGAACATCGAGCAGGCCATGATCAGCCACAGCACTCCACCCTTGCCCCGGAAGCTGAGCCGGGCCAGGGCGTACGCCGCGACGATGCCGAACAGCAGGGTGAGGATCGTCGTCGTGCCGGACACGATGAGCGAGTTCAACAGCGAACGGCCGAAGTTGTTCTGCGGCCCGAAGACGGCCTTGTAGTTCTCCAGCGAGGCCGGGTTAGGGATGAAGGACGTGTCCCGACCCATGCTCGGCAGCCGGAGGGATGACACCACCATCCAATAGAACGGGATGATGCAGTACAGCACGATGGCCGCCATCCCGACGTAGGAGGCGATCAGGCCGACCAGGTACTTCCGCGGGCGCTTCGGGTGGGCGAGGGCGTAGACCTCTTCGGAACTGAGATGAGACTCGACCGGAGCCTCAGGAGCAGTCGTCGACATCAGTGGGCACCTCCCGCCATCTCCAGAGCCGTCGGATTGATGTTGTCCGGAATGGCTTCATCCTTATCCCGCTTCTTCTTCTTCTTCGGCACGCTGTCACCGATCACGTCGGCGCCCAGGATGCGGACGAAGAGGAAGGCCACCAGGAGAACGTAGATGAACAGGATGATCGCGTACGCTGCGGCCGGCCCGTACCGGCTCTGGGTCGCCTCCAGGTAGGAGAAGATCGACAGCGTCTCCACGTGGTACTTGCCGGGGCCGATCATGCCGTAGGGCAGGTCGAACATCCGGAGGGTGTCGAGCGTGCGGAACAGCACGGCCACGACCAGCGTCGGCTTGACCATCGGCAACGTGATCCGGACGAACTGCTGCCACGTCGTGGCCCCGTCCACCTTGGCCGCCTCGTAGACCTCGGCGGGGATGGTCTGCAAACCGGCGAGGGTGAGCAGACCGATGAACGGCGCGGTCTTCCAGACGTCGGCGATGAAGATCGCCCAGAAGGCCGGGACGTTGTCGGCGAGCCAGAGGATTTGGGTGCCGAGGATCCGGTTCATCACGCCGGCCTCGTCGAAGATCAGCTTCCACATCAAGGCCGAGACGATGGTCGGAATCGCCCACGGAACGAGGATGCCGGCCCGGACGAGGCCCTTCCCCCGGAAAGCCTTGGCCATGATCAGGGCCATCGCGACACCGAGCACGGTCTCGGCGATGACGCAGACGATCGTGATCGCCGTGGTGTTCCAGAACGCGTTCCAGAACCGGTTCATCTGACCCCAGTTGCCGAGGACCTGGTCCCCGCCGCTGAAGATGGCGGTGAAGTTCGCAAGGCCCACGAACTGCTCGCCTTGGGCGATCAGACCCGTGTTCGGGTCGACGCCGGTGTTGCTCTGGAAGAAGGCCTCGCGGATCGACATCACGACGGGAATCCCGGCGACGACGATGATAACGAGCAGGGTGGGTGCCAGCAGCATCCAGGCGAGTCGCCCCTGACCGTCACTGAGTGCGTTCTTCTTGTGCTTGTGCCCGTCCGTCTGGACGGTCGCGCTGTTGGATGCCGCGGTGGCAGTCGCCATGCGGTCGACCTCCTAACCAGGTCTGCAGCCGAGTCCCCGACGCCACCGTTCGGCGGCACCGGGGACTCTGCTGACCATCAGTTGGAAACTGTTCTGGCAGAACCTACTTGATCAGAGTCTCCAACTTGCTCTGCAGTTGCTGCAAGGCCTGTTCCGGAGTGATCTGCTGCTGGAGAGCCGAGTACGCCGAGTCCTGGATGGCCAGGGTGACGTCGCCGTAGTTGACGACCTTCGGGCGCG
>DASTGF010000070.1:0-2912 GCA_035719255.1 Microlunatus sp.
GACACCAAGGAACGATCGGACCTAGGCTGGTGTCGTGGCTGGTGCGTCGACACACGGTGGGCCCCCGCCGGACGGCGGGGACGAGCCCACGACCTCGGTCGAGGGCCGACCAGCCCACCGGGTGGACGTACTGCTCGGCGAGCTGGTGGAGCGAGCCAGCGAGTTCGTCGACGCCCAGCGCCGCCTGGAGCTGCTGCAGCAGGCCAACCGGGCCATCGTCGGGGAGCTCTCCTTGCCGTCGGTACTCCGCCGGATCGTCGAGGCCGCCCGGGACCTGGTCGGCGCGCGGTACGCCGCGCTCGGCGTGATCGGGACGGACGAGACCCTCGAGCAGTTCGTCCACGTCGGTATGGACGACGAGGTCGTCGCTCGGATCGGCGACCTCCCCAAGGGGCTGGGTGTCCTGGGAGCGCTGATCCAGGACCCGCGTCCCATCCGGCTGTCGTTGATCTCCGACGATCCGCGGTCGTCGGGCTTCCCGGCCCACCATCCGCCGATGACCACGTTCCTCGGGGTGCCCATCCGGTCCCGGAGCGAGGTGTTCGGCAACCTCTATTTGACCGACAAGAGCTCCGGCGGCGACTTCACCACCGAGGACGAGGATCTGGTGTCGACCCTCGCGGCGACCGCGGGCATCGCGATCGAGAACGCCCGGCTCTACGAAGAGTCGCGGCTGCGCCAGCTGTCCGCACAGGCATCCGCAGAGGTCACGGCTCGGCTGCTCGACCCCGCGGAGGAGCGTGACCCGCTCGCCTTCATCGCCGATACCGTGCTGCGGCTGGCGTCGGCCGATGTCGCGTCCCTGGTCGTGCCGGGCGACGATCCGGGCGTGCTGCGGATCGTCGCTTCGTCCGGCGAAGCCGCCGACAAGCTCATCGATCTGCACTACCCGGCCGAACGAACCCTCGTCTCGCTGGCCATGGAGACCGGTCGCGGTGTCCGGCTGGGCGCGGCGAACGCCCAGCGCGGCTTCTTCATCCACCTCACCCGCTATCTCGACGTCGGACCGGTGATGGCGGTGCCGCTCGCGGGCCGGTCCCGCGCGCGCGGTGCGCTGGTGGTGGGTCGGCTGCGCGGGGGTGACGTGTTCCGGGCCAGCGACCTGGAACTGGCGGAGGCGTTCGCCAACCATGCCGCCATCGCCATCGAGCTGTCCGAGGCGCGCCGGTCCCAGGAGCGGTTGAGCGTCATGGTGGATCGCGAGCGGATCGCCCGGGACCTGCACGACCACGTCATCCAACGCGTGTTCGCCGCCGGTCTCACCCTGGAGAGCGTCACCACGGGTCTGCCGGAGGGCCGCGCGCGGGAGCGGGTGAGCACCATCGTCGACGACCTGGACGCGGTCATCCACCAGCTCCGCAACGCGATCTTCGAACTGAGCGATCCGCAACCGGGCCGGGAGAGTCTCCGAGCGCGGGTCCTCGAGATCGTCCGGCAGGTCACACCGAGCCTGGGCTTCGAGCCCCGGGTCCGGCTGGTCGGGCCGCTGGACACCGTCGCCGACCCGCGCCTGGTCGGCGATGTGGAGGCGGTCGTCCGCGAGGGTCTCACCAATGTGGCCCGGCATGCGCACGCCACGGTCGTGGATCTCGTGGTCAGCACCGACGGGCACCTGCTGCGGGTGGACATCACCGACAACGGTTGCGGGCTCCCCGATGGCGGGCGCCGCAGCGGTCTGCGCAACATCGGCGAGCGCGCACGGATCCGCGGGGGCGACCTCGACCTGGGCTCCGGACCTGACGGTGGCACCCGGCTGCACTGGAGCATCGCCCTGAGCTGACCCCGCCCGCCGGACAGGTCAGAACCACCGCCTGCTCCGGCGTGCTGTGGTTCCGACATCTCCGCAGCGGGGAGAGACCAAAGTCCGTATGCCGATCGGCCGGTCGGCCCTGGGTTCGGGACCGCGCGCCCGGGACCCTGTGGGCATGGACGGTCCCAGTCGGCGCCGTGACCGGGTGGTGCTCGGAGTCGCGGGTCTCGGTTCGGGCCACGCAGCGCGCTGGGCCGCCGAGGAAGCCGACCGGCGGGGGACCTTCCTGATCATCACCTCTGTGGAATCGACCGCCGACGGCGGCCCGAACGACCTGAAACGGGTCCAGACGGCGGCGGGGCTGGAACGGTCGGCATCCGTCGTGGCGCGGCACGCACCGTCGGTCCCGCTCGTCGTGCAACCCGCGACGGGTGACGGGACGCATCTGGTGGGGCTCACCGACAGTGCTGCGATCCTGGTGATCGGGGACTCGGCGGAGAGCCGAGCGATCAACGGGCTCGGTCCCGCAGCGGGTGTCCGCTGCCCGGTGATCGTCGTCGGCAACATCGCCCCGCACGCCGATCCGGTCGTGCTGGTGCCGATCGGATCCGCGGGCCCGACGTCGCTGGAGGCGGTCCTCTCGGCGGCGGCGGACGAGGCCAGTATGCGCGGTTGGCCGCTGGTCGTCCTCGACGCGAACGGCGACGGCGACGGCGGCGCCTTCGGCCGCCGGCTCCGGGAGCAGCTGGCCGAGGTCGCCGGAAGGCACCCGCGGCTGTCGCTCGGCATCGGGCACCGAACCTCCGCGCCCACGCCCCGCCAGCCGGTGTTGAGCCCAGGACTGGTGACCGTGGCCGGGAGGCCCGGCGTCCTGCCACCGCTCCACGCGCTCGGTGGAGCGTGGCCGCCCGCTCCCCCCTGTCCGGTGATGTACGTCGGACCCCTGGCCGGCTGAGCGATCGCCGACCTCCGCCCGCACCCCTCGAGCCATCGGGCGCGGCACGATCAAGACGGTCCTGCGGGTGGCCTTCGACCGCGCAGAGGTGACCTTCGGCCACTTCACTGACCGGTACGACGGGAGGAGGGTAGAGATGGACGCCGAGGCGTCCGGTCTCGGCGTGAGAGAGAGGAGGGGCGATGACAACCCCGGAGAACAAGACCT